>CAYSDO010000048.1:0-17067 GCA_964429665.1 uncultured Bifidobacterium sp. | reverse complement strand
GCCTCGCTGACGACGATGTCGTTGCGGAAATCCAGCGATGCGACCCACAGCCGCACCACGTCCGCGCCGTATTTCTTCACGTACGCCTCGGCGGTCTGCGGTTTCTCGTAGCCGCCCTGCTTGCTCTTCGAGATCTTCTCACGATCAGCGTCCACCATGAAGCCGTGAGTGAGCACAGTGCGATACGGCGCCGCCCCATTACCCGCAAGTGACAACAGCAACGACGATTGAAACCAGCCGCGATGCTGGTCGCTGCCTTCGAGATACATGTCGGCTTGAAACGCCTTGTCTTTCCCGGCGATTTCCTTGCGCCGCGCGATGACGGAACGCGATGACGAGCCGGAATCAATCCACACGTCGAGCGTATCGTTGGACTTGGCGACGGCGTCCGCGCCTTTCCAATCCTTCGGTTTCACGGCGGCCCAGAGTTCGGCGACGGATTTCTCGAACCACACGTTCGAGCCGTGTTGTTCGATCAACGCAGCGGCGTTGCGAACGATCTGCGCGTCGAGGATGGCCTCGCCCTTCGCGTCGTAAAACGCGGGGATCGGCACGCCCCACGTACGCTGCCGGCTGATGCACCAGTCGGGGCGCGATTGCACTGCGCCCTTGATACGATTGACACCCCAGTCCGGAATCCAGTTGACGCGATCAATTTCGCCGAGGGCTTCCTGACGGAAGGTAGGGCGGCGTTGCTGCGCCGCCTCGGATGTTTGGGCCGAGCAGCAACTCGGCCCTACCACATGATCGATCTTGATGAACCACTGATCCATCGCGCGGAAGATGATCGGCGTCTTGCTGCGCCAGCAATGCGGGTAACTGTGATGATAATTTTCCTGATGCAGCAGCGCCTTGCGGACGCGCAACTCGTGCAGCACCGCTTCGTTTGCATCGCTCTTGCCGTGTTTGGCGAGCGTGGATTTGCCCAGCATCTCAGCGGGGAATTGTTGTTCGACCGGCAGATCGTTCGTGTAATCAAGCGCGCCATCATCGTTAACCGGTGAATAGATCGGGAGGCCATTGGCGCGACCAAGATTGTAGTCGTCCGTGCCGTGACCGGGCGCGATGTGCACGAAACCCGTGCCCGTGTCGTTCGTTACGAAGTTGTCACCGGCAAAAAGTTTTCCGGTGCGATTGCAGAACGGATGTTGATACTCGACGGACTTGAGATGTTCGCCGTCGAGACTGCGGACGATTTGATAATCCTGCCAGCCGCATTTCTCCGCGATGGCGGAAATCAGCATGGCGGACACGATGAATTGCTCCTCACCAACTTGCACGAGCGAGTAGCTGAACGTGGAGTTGTAAGCGACTGCGAGATTCGCGGGCAACGTCCACGGCGTCGTCGTCCAGATGACGATATTGACGCCGGGCCGGCCGACGACGGGAAATTTCACGAACACGCTCTGGCTGACGTGATCGGCGTATTCGACTTCCGCTTCCGCCAATGCCGTGCGCGCCGGGATGCTCCAGTAAATCGGTTTCTTGCCGCGATATACAAAACCCTTCTCGACAATGTCAGCGAACAGGCGCAGTTCGTCGGCTTCGTATTCCTTGTTCAGCGTGAGATAGGGATTCTCCCAATCACCGAGCACGCCAAGGCGTTTGAATTGGATGCGCTGGAGATCAATGTATTTCCGGGCGTAGGCATCGCAGGCTTTGCGGATGGTCGCGGCGTCGGCACTCGTGTCGCCAGCCTTTCGCATCTCAGACGTGACCTTGAACTCAATCGGCAGCCCGTGACAATCCCAGCCCGGGATGTAGGGAGCGCTTTTGCCGCGCAACGTCTGATACTTGATGATGATGTCCTTGAGAATCTTGTTCAGCGCCGTGCCGATGTGGACGTCGCCGTTGGCGAAGGGCGGGCCGTCGTGCAGGACGAACTTGGGCGCGTCGGCGCGGGCGGCCTGGATTTTCTCGTAGAGCTTCGCCGTTTCCCACTTTTTCAAACGCTCCGGTTCGCGCGTGACAAGATCCGCCTTCATCGCGAAGTCCGTGCGCGGGAGATTGAGTGTGTCTTTGTATTCCATCGCTATTTAGGAACGCAGACGGTAACAATGCGGCGCAGGAGTTCCAAGCCCCAAACTTTGTGACCGTTGCGCGTCTTGCAATCGGCAATTTCGCTTAATTTCTGTGTGGACAAACCTCAAAAGTCGGGTTTAAGTCAGCAAAGCTCTGGAAAGCAGGTGTTAACCCTGCCCAAGCGACTGCGTCTGATGACGTGATCAAAACAGTTATGTAAATAAAAACACAAAGAATCTTGCGTAGCTTCGGCTGCGGGGTCTTCCAGAAAACCGCGAATTTTCACTGCAAAGAGACCGCATCGAGCACGCGCCCAACCGGGCGCGGCTTGATGCACTTCTTTGCAAGGCGCTTCGCGGTGCCTCTGGGAAGGTGCGTTAGGTTCGCGCCCATTGTCTCTTGCAGACGAGTTGCCAAAGGAAAGGCCAACCATGAAAACAACCCTGTCCATGCTTCAGAACACTACCAGTCTCTTTCTGCTGGTGATGGTTTCCTTGTCACCCAATCAAACGCGCGCCCAGACGGTTTACACGCCTTATGCCATCACCACCCTCGCCGGAAAGAGTCTTGGAACAGGAACAAATGACGGGATAGGAGGTGCAGCGCAATTTAACCAACCAGAGGGTGTAGCTACAGACAACGCAGGTGTTGTCTATGTGGCGGATCGAGGAAATAATACAATTCGCAAGATCACGCCCGAAGGAGCTGTGACGACTTTAGCTGGAACCGGCGGACAATCTGGCAGTACGAACGGGACTGGAAGCGAGGCACGGTTTAACGCACCTATCGGCCTTGCGGTGGATGCTGCTGGTGTCGTCTATGTAGCCGACTCACAGAACCACACGATTCGAAAGATAACGCCTCTGGGAGAAGTCACAACTCTTGCGGGGAGCGCGGGAAATACAGGCAATGCAAACGGTACGGGCAGCGTGGCGCGATTCAACCGCCCATTCGGCGTGGCGTTGGACGGCGCGACCAACATCTACGTTGCCGATTGTAACAATCACAGGATTCGCAAGATCACACCAGCCGGCCTTGTGTCAACGTACGCCGGCTCCGGAATCAGCGGCACCAATGATGGCGCCGGAACTACCGCTCGATTCAAAAATCCACAAGGATTGGCGTTCGACAGCGCGACCAATTTATTCGTGACGGATTCTCAAAACTACACCGTACGCAAAATCACCCCCGACGGAGTAGTATCAACATTAGCTGGATTCGGCGGGCAATTTGGCACCAACGACGCCGTTGGCAGTGCCGCGCGTTTTAGCTATCCCAACGGCGTGGCTGTGGACAGCGAGGGTTATATTTATGTGGTGGATCAAGGAAAGGCCACAATCCGGAGGATCACTCCAAGCGGGGCCGTTACCACGTTGGCTGGTAAACCCATTGTTACTGGCAGTCTTTCTGGCACTGCTGACGGCGTTGGCAGCGCGGTTTGATTCGGCCAACCATCAGGGATCGCATTGGACACCACAGGCAACATTTATGTGGGGGACATGCTATTCAACCGGATTCGAAAGGGCGTGCCAGCTCTTATTTTCGACAATAGCCAAAGTAGCCTTTCGGTCTCCAACGGGATTCTCCAAGCGCGGCTAACCTGGCCTTTCCCCACAAATGTGGTGACAGAGGCATCACCGGATCTTCAGAACTGGACGCCAATTCAAACTAACGCCGTGACGCCTGAGGGCCTGGGTCTGTCTCTGCCATTGGACACAAATCAGAACCAGTTCTTCCGAGCGCGTCTGTCCCCATAGCGCGAAGAAATGATGAACGAAGTCAACACACTTTCAACGTCTCCAACCCGAGCAACGCACCAAGTTTCTCAATCTTGTTCGCGATATGGCTGACGCCGATGGCACCTTGATGCGCGGGGCGGGCAAATTCGCATACTTGCCGATTCATCCCGAACGCCCTAGATTCAGCCCATGAAGCTGCGCCTCGACCAGTTGCCCGCCGGTTTGCAAAGCCAGCGCGAGACGTTGACGCAATGTCTCGAAGCAATGAATCGCGCCCTGCCGGTGCGGGAGGTCTATCTCTTCGGCTCGCACGCGCGCGGCGACGCGCGCCCCGACAGCGACGTGGACTTGTGCATCGTGGCCGACGGGGCGGAGCGGCAGATGGAAGCAGCACGGCGATGGCGGCAGGCGATGCGCCCGGTTTGGCCCCGCCCCGCGTTCACTTTGCTTCCGATTTCGCCGGAGCGACTAGCCGAGAAGAAGGCAAACAAGGATCATTTTTTCCAAACCGTGCTCGAGGAGGGCGTGTTGCTTGTCTCGGAAAACTGATTCCCACAATCCTGCCGACTGGTTGCTGTTTGCCAAATCGGACTTGGAATGCCTGCGAATTCTGGTCGCGCAGCAAATCGGTTACACTCTGTGCCGGAGCAAACTCGCTGAGGTCGTGGAGAAAATTATGAAGGCCGAACTGATTCGCATCGGCTGGTCTCTGGAAAAGACGCATGATTTGGAAAAGTTGCTCGGTGAGCTCAACTTCCGGCACTCGGATCTCACCCCAAGACTTGAACCGCTTTGTGAGGAGTTGACCGAAGCCTACTTCACCGGGCGCTATCCTGGTTTTGATCTTGAGGACGAAGATTGGCCGGCGTTGCGGGCGCAACTCGATCAAGTCTCGGAAGTATTCGACACGGTAAAGGTAAGGGTTGCCTCCAAGTGATGGAGCACACCGAAACGGAGTTCGTTCCTCCAATCAACACACTTTCACCGTCTCCAATTCCAGCAACGCACCAAGTTTCTCAATCTTGTTCGCGATGTGGCCAAGGCCGATGGCGCAATGGTGTGCCGGACCGGCTTTGGACCATTCGTTCATGAATTTCTTCGCGCCGATGCTGAAGCGATAACGGCTGTTTGTATTGCCGATTTGCAACACCGGCCCTTCCACGGATTCGCCCTCGGCCACGAGCAATGAAAGTTTTCCAGCCGCGCCTTGCACCACGGACAGCAACGTCACAGGCCCGTGTTTCACAGTCATCTGGATGGAAAGTCCCCTGCCCGGCTTGCCGTGATACACCGGCAGCGGCACCAGTCCAACGCGGCCTTCAGCTATCGCAAAGTGCGCCGGCCCATCGTGGCCAAGCAGAACTACGTCATCATTGAAGTCGGCGAGGTAAAATTCAGAGAACGAGCCACCCACGCCGAATAGATCCATGATCTTCATGGCTTGCACGTTCTTGATCTCACACTCACCCGCGACAGGAATGTTGTGACCGGTCAGCAATGTGTTTCCCGCAATCACCGAGGTCACAATGTCGCGGTAGGCATGACCGTCCTCGCTTTCGTAGTAATAGGCAAGTGAACCGAGACGGTGTTGCTTTACGAGCGCATCAAGTGCGCAGGAGGTCTTGGCTGCGCGGACGAGTTCTTTCTCGGGGCATTCCTTCGACACTTCAAACTCCCGATAAAACTGTTTCAGCTTGGAGGCAATTTGCTGCTTGGTGACAGTTTCGCGCCGCTTGTGAAGCGCGCACATTTCAATCAACTCGAAGTGATTGCCAAACGCGGCCGACTGCTGCGTCATGTCGCTGTAAACGTCCAACATGCCGCAGTAATAATGGCCGAGCACGCCGACGCGGTTCCGTTTCATTGCGGTCGCAACCTTTGCAGCGTCCACCCAATCCTGGATTTCTGTCCAAGCCTCCTCGTCCTCGAGGTAGCCGGTGACAAGATGATACGCAATACCGACGCGGTTGAACACGCATGCGATCTCCGGCGCGGAGCAGGACTGACAATGCTCCAGCCAGACGCCGGTCATCAATCCGCGATCTCCAAGCGCATTGAACTTCTCGTAATCCAATTGCGGCACGGGCTGAAGATTGAGGACGATAACCGGCACGCCCGCTTCCCGCACGACGGGCAGCACGGTTGAAGACAATGCGTAGGTCGAAACGTAGAGGAAAATCAAATCCACTTCCTCTCGGCGGAACCTGGATGCGGCGGCACGGGCCTTGGCGGGACTGTCCACGAGTCCGGCATCAACCAGTTCGACTCCGTAGTCTTGAATGCGCTTGCCGATCTGCTTTTGATAACCAACGAGCCGGTTCTTGAGTCCGGCAAACTGCGGCCAATAGGTGTCAAGGCCGATGCCAAAAAGGCCGATGCGTGTCTTGCTCATAAAAAATCTTGAGGGTAGGGTGGGTAGTCCTCTGCCCACCACCGGACGCGTCCTACGGCAATCGCCTCACAAACAAAAAATCGTCAGCTTCTTCGGTCCGTGCGCACCGAGGACGAGGATGCGCTCGATGTCGCCCGTGCGGCTTGGACCGGTGATGAACGAAATCATGCTTGGAAACTTTGTGCCATATTTTTGTTTCAACAGCGCGAAGGCCGCCGGCAAATCCGGCAGAAGTTGCTCGCGCCGCGCGATGACAACGTGGTGCGGAGGCAGACAAGACAACGCCCGCCCACCCGCGGAGCGGCTTGTGACAAGCACCGTGCCCGTTTGAGCAATGAGTGCATCGCATTCCGAGATGCCAACGTCGCATTGTTCGAGAGCGTGCTTGTCGTAACCGCTGTCGGTGAACAAAGCCGGCAGACCCAGCGCACGCACGGCAGATTCAACCAAAGGTCCATGATGCGCGGCCACGTGCTTCCAGCCTTCCACGTCACGGGTGCTGCGGAGTTGGGCATCCAGTTCGCCTGTGTCCTTCACAAGCTTGAATGTTGCCTTGAGGTCTCCGGCGTTCTTTGCAAAGAGTTTGATTTGGTCGTCGAACGATTCGCCCACCGCAGGCATTACGGTCCGATGATCCGCAGTGCCAGGCAGTGTATTCGCGCCGGTCTTGTCCCCGGGATGATGGCCGGGCGGATGCGCCTCCACCGTCAACGCCTCGCGGATGCGGGCAAAGATATTCTCGCGTTCAGTCATAGGGCCGACCTTCGTTGCAGGAATGAAATACGTGAATTGACCCGCGCTCGCAAGCATGGTGCGTCGGAAACGCTTGGAGCCTGTTTGAAAAGTTTGATCCCGGAGTGCGCCCGTCTCCGGGCGCAGCGGCGTGGGCATTTCTGTGACGCAGGAGAATTCCACGCCCGCAACGTTTTCAATCATGCTGCGCCCGAGGACGGACGCACTCCGCCAGAATCGTCATTGGAACCAGCGCGATTCCTGCAACAGGCTCTTAAAACCAGGCCACGCAACCTTGTTCCCTTGCCGGTGTTTCCCTAATCTCGAAAGGTCATGCCTGACAGCCTCGATCCAGATGCCGCCCTGATGCTCCGCGTCAAACAGGGCGACACCGAGGCTTTCACCACACTCGTCGAGAAATATAAACAGCCCGTGATGAACCTCGCGTATCGCACGTTGCGCGACGCCACCGAAGCCGAGGACCTCGCTCAGAATGTTTTTGTACAGACGTGGAAATCTGCGAACCGCTACGAACCCACCGCGAAATTTTCCACCTGGGTCTTCACCATCGCGAGGAATCTTTGCCTGAACGAAATCCGACGTCGAACACGGCATCCAGCCGAATCGCTCGATCAAGTGCGCGACGACAATCCCGAGCAACCTCTGTTTCAGGTCGAAGACCGCAGGCTGGCTTCCACTCCGGATCAAATGCTCCGCGGCGAACTCGAGAACAAGGTTGACGAAGCCATAGCCGCCCTGCCGGAGAACCAGCGCATAGCGCTTGCGCTGTGTCGTGAGGATGAACTCAGCTACGAGCAGATCGCCGAAGTGCTCGATTGTTCGCTTTCCGCAACAAAATCGCTGATTCATCGCGCCCGCGAAACCCTGAAACAGAAGCTCAAACCCTATCTCAAAACCGGCGACTGGCCGGTGGAAAAATGATCGCAACTTTATGACAAACCCGGTTTTCAATTCCACAGAGTCGTTATGAACCAGAACCCTCTCGACCAGCGATTGCGTGAAGTTATTTCCCGCCGGCCATTGACCGAAGCAGAACAGGCTGAACTGGACTCGTGGCTGTCAACACATCCTGAAGCGCGCGCGGACTGGGAACTGGAGCAATCGCTGAGCAGGGCGCTGGAGCGTGATTTGTCTCCAAAAGCACCGAGCAATTTTACAGCGCGTGTTTTTCAGGAAATTGAACGCGAGCAAAAAATTTCGCGGCCAGGGCGCATGACAGCCCGGGGTGGGTGGTGGCGCGCGCTCGTGCCGCGGTGGGTGGTTGGGTTGGTGGTTGGCGTTGCGCGGGTGGCGTGAATCCACCAGGGCAACGAATCCGCGCTTGAAAAGGACATCGAAGCCCTTGCCTCTGTGCAAACATTGCCGAGCGTGGAGTCCCTTCAGAATTTCGATACAATCCGCTCGCTGAACATCGTTGCAACGGCAGATGAGGATCTTCTCGCGCTCAAGGATGAACTCCAGACGTTGAACCCATGAACAATGGAGCTGGCAAATCGTTTTTGATGGCGGTGAACGTGTGCGTAACGCTCGTGTTGAATTCCATAGCAAACACAAACGAAGTGACAGTCCAATCCCGGCCAGTGTCACCGCCGATTCCGATCGCCGTTTCGCCTGTGGATCAGTTCCGAAGACTTCTGGCCATGAACGAGGAACAGCGGCAGAAAGCAATGGCTCAGAAGAGTCTGGAGGTTCGCGAACGATTGAGGAGCAAACTGGCTGAATACATCGCGTTGACTCCGGAAGAAAGAGAAGCTCGATTGCGAGCGACCGAACTGCGCTGGTATCTACCGCCACTTCTGTCGCTGTCGCGTAGCAATCGCCCAACGAATCTCGACTACATCCCTGAAATTATCCGCCCCCTGGTGGAGGAACGGCTTCGACGCTGGGACATGCTGCCCAAACCTCTTGGCAAAGAACTGCTCGACAACCGTGAAGCCATCCAATTCCTCACCCAACCCGGCGCAGCGACGAAGGAAGAACAGGAGAGATTGCTGGCTGGACTGCCTCCCGAACGGCGCGCAACGCTGGAAGCTGGCATTAACCGCATCAACGAGCTCCCTGAGGTCAAACGCAAACAACTCTTCGACCGTTTCAACAGCTACCTTGACCTCTCGCCGTCTGACCAATCAAGACTGTTGGGCAAGCTGAGTGCAGCCGAGCGCAAACAGATGGAAAAGACGCTTGAGGACTTCAACAAACTCACCAGCTTGGAACGGCGGCAATGCCTCATCGCGTTCGACAAGTTTGCGGGCATGAACATTGTCGAGCGACATCAATTTCTGAAAAGCGCCGAGAAATGGGCATCAATGAGCGTAGCCGAGCGCGATCAATGGCGTAAACTCGTCAAGGAAGTTCCTGGCTGGCCACCAATGCCGCCAACCATCGTTCCGTCACCTCCCTTGCCATTCATGCCCCAAAAGAAAAGCACCGCTTCCGTCGTGACGAACTAGGAAATAAATTTCCATTCGCCGCTGCGCCTTCTACTGTTTCGCTTGTGCAACCCATCGCACTCCAAGTCGGCCCGCTGCCGATATATTGGTACGGAATTCTGCTTGCCGTGGCTGTAGGCCTCGGTTTGTGGAGTGCCGGTCGCCGTGGCATCCGCGACAATCTCAAACCCGAACTCTTTTATGATCTCGGCCTGTGCCTGATTATCGGCGTGATCGTCGGCGCACGATCACTCTTCGTAGTCTCGTACTGGGAAAGAGATTTTGCAGCTCAGCCATTCTGGACTGTTTTCAACATTCGAAGCGGCGGACTGGTTTTTTACGGCGGCTTGATCGGTGCATCCCTGGCGGTGCTGATTTATTCGCGTTGGAAAAAACTGCAAGTGTGGAAGATCGCCGATGCGCTTGCACCCAGCATCGCCCTCGGTTACGCGATTGGACGGATCGGCTGCCTGATGACGGGTTGCTGTTACGGACGTGAATGTCACCTGCCGTGGGCCATCCGTTTTCCGGTTGGACACGAAACACATCTGGCAGGGCGTGACGCGCTGCCTGTGCATCCAACCCAAATCTACGACTCGCTCATGAACCTCGTGCTTTATATCGCGCTTGGAGCGCTATATCGGCGCAAGAAATTTTCCGGCCAGGTGTTCGCGGTTTATCTCATTTGCTACGCCGTCACACGTTCGATTGTCGAATCATTCCGGGGCGATTACCCACCGCAAAACCTTCACGGAGGACTTACCCCGGCGCATCTCGTAAGCATCGGCATATTTGCCGCTGGAATCGTTTTGTTCCTCGTGCTCCGCCGTCGTCCAGCGGCGCAAGGATAAAGGATGGAGAATTGAAGATGGCAAAAGCATCCAACTCCCATCCTCCATCCTCCATCCTCCATTTGCGTCCGATCTTCCTCGCCGGGCCTACAGCAGTCGGAAAATCTGAAATCGCGCTCACCCTTGCCTTGCGCGTCGGTGGCGAAATCATTTCAGTTGATTCGATGCAGGTTTATCGTGGCCTCGATATAGGCACGGCAAAACCCACGTCCGTCGAACGCGCCCGGGTGGCACATCACTTGATTGACGTGGCTGAATTGAGCGAAAGGTTTGATGCAGCGAAATTCGTTTCGCTCGCGGGCAAGTCAGTGGCGGAGATTCAATCACGCGGTCGAGTGCCCGTGTTTTGCGGCGGCACAGGGCTGTATTTCAAAGCCTATCTGCAAGGTCTGGGGGAAGCGCCACCTTC
This sequence comes from uncultured Bifidobacterium sp., assembly GCA_964429665.1. GTDB lineage: Bacteria > Verrucomicrobiota > Verrucomicrobiia > Limisphaerales > JADLHS01 > JADLHS01. The sequence continues at coordinate 6,472 of CAYSDO010000048.1, read as the reverse complement.
GGACGCCGCACTGCGCGCAACATTGGATGCGTCACCGCTTGATGAGCTGCTTCGCGAACTCGAACTCCGTGATCCGGCGACATTCGCAATCATTGACCGCAACAATCCCCGTCGTGTTATTCGCGCCGTGGAAGTCGTCAGGCTCACTGGAAAACCCTTTTCCGAACAGCGGTCGAAATGGAAGGACGCAACGGCGAACACAGAGGTTGCGACACAAATCTTCGCCTTCACCCGGGCCTCTGCCGACCTTCACTCACGCATCAACCGCCGAGTGGACGCCATGTTCTCACTTGGGCTTGTGGATGAAGTTCGACACCTTCTGACACGCGGGTTGGAGAAAAATCCCACGGCCATGCAGGCGATTGGTTACAGGCAGGTGGTGGAGCATTTGCGTGGCGAGCGCGGTCTTGCCGAAACGATTGAACTCGTCAAAGCGCGGACCCGGCAATTCGCAAAAAGGCAGATGACCTGGTTTCGCTCACAGTTGAATGTTGTGTGGATTGAATTGGAGCCCGTCACCAACACGGATCAAATCCTGGGTCAGATTCTCTCTCGAACAATCAGAGCGGACGAGGTTCGATCGTGACGCGCTCGGCGTCTTTGACAAAAACCCTTTTGCCGCGTTGCACAATTTTTTGCCCCTCCGCGCGTAGCAGCTTCCGAAGCGCCGCCACTCCGCCGGGGTATTTTGGATTCAATTCGCCGCCAGATTTCAGCGTCCGCCAATACGGCGTTATGCACTTGCGGCCCTGAGCCTCGTCCTCAGCAGCGGCATTTGCAGCAATCCAGGAAAAAATTCCGGTCGTGATCGGGCAGGTGAAATCCACCTTGTGATTGCGGGCGAGCGCGGCACGGAGTTCGTTGATCGTTGTCACCTTGCCTCGGGGCACACGCCGCATGAGGGCATCCACTTCGCGCGGAGCGGGTATCACCATCGTTCCCGTTCCCCAACGCTTCGTCATTTTGCCTTCCACCTTTCCGACCTTTGGCAGTCCCTTGTCGTCGGACAGTTTTTCACGCCAGGTTTTTTTGGCTTTCATGAAACTGTTGAACCATAAAATGGCAGGGCTGACACGCAAAAAGTTTGCCCGAGCGCCCGGATCAGCTATAACCCCGGGCACATGAAGCAGTTTTTGCAGCCGATTATAGACTGGTATTTCAGCATCCTCAAAATCTGGGGACCTTGGGCCGTGGCGTTGCTCATGGCTGTGGAAAGCTCCATCGTACCGCTCCCAAGCGAAGTCGTCATTCCGCCTGCCGCACACCTGGCCTGGACGGGCGAAGGATTGAAGTTTTGCGGGCTTCAACTCACAGGATGGTCCGCCCAGATTGCAATAGTCATAGCGGGCGCGTTTGGTTCGTGGGTGGGCGCGGCGCTGATGTATTGGGTGTCCAGGGTTGCCGGACGTCCGTTTGTGATGCGCTACGGCAAATACTTTTTCATATCCGCAGAGAAAATTGAAGGCGCGGAGCGCTGGGCTTCCCACTACGGCGCGATGGGAATCTTTGCCGCCCGGTTGCTCCCCGTGGTGCGCCATCTCATCGGCATCCCGGCAGGAATCGTTCGGATGAACTTTTGGAAATACTCCATATACACGTTGATTGGTTCTGCAATCTGGTCGGCGGTGCTCTGCTACCTTGGCGTCAAGGTCGGCGCTGAAATCAGCAAAGGCGCGATGCATCAGGTTACGTTTTGGCTCGTCGGATTTTTGGGTGTTGTCGGCGTACTTTATTATGTCTTTGTCCACCGGCACATGAAGGGGGAAAAGAACGGTAAAACCGATTAACATTTCGAGTCGAAACGATTTTGATCCAGAAAATAAAACTGGGGGCTGGTGCGAGCCAGCCCCCAGAAACCAAACCCAGTAGTGAAGCACGCCTGGTCTCACGACCCGACGCATACCAGCGGATCTAAGGTGAGCCTTTTCGCCAGCGCGCTGAGGCGCTGACGGTGGGAAATACAATCACCAATTCAGTCGGCAATTGTATTTTCATGTCGTATGAAAAAGCAGCGGCGATGCCAGAGCAGTGCTGCGGCGAGTTCTTGTTGGATCAAATCCCGTGCGTGAATGCCGAAATGCAGGAGATACGCGGTTGTGCCCGGAACAGGGATGTGGCGTTAAATTCCAACGGAAATGACTTAACTCGCAAGGCTCCGGAGTTTCCCCGGGATGTTGTGTCTTGAGCGGAGACAGCGGTGTCCCTCGTTCACCGCTTGGGCGGAAACTGCTCCAGCTTCGGCAGCGAACCAAACCGTGGATCAAGCTCGAACCTGACGGAGTGCCGATTGACTCTGAATTGTGTCTTGCCTGCAAGGGCAGCCGCTTCGAGTGTTTCCCAAGGAGTCAGATTCCATCCTGCAAATGTGTGCCGGTAGAAATGCCATGACGCGCGCGTCCTGGTCCAAGGCTCAAGTGAAGTCTTGATTGAAGGCTGGATCACACCAAGCATTTTGTCCCAGTCGGAGTCCAGGAACATCAGATGCGACAGCGGTTTGCCTGCCTTGAGTTTTTCGACTGTGGCCGGGTGTTTGATTTCGATGTTCAATTCCAGCAGGTCCTCCTCCGAATAGATCAGCAGGAAAGAATCGCGAAATGCCACTCGAAGGGGAGACCGGTTGGTAAGCGTGCTGATAGCGTCAAACAGTGTCGGGCTGGTGTTCGTCAAGTCCACGTTCACGCGCCTGAAAAAATACAATTCATCCGTTGCGCCGGGCATGAAAATCAAGGCCTTGACCGTTGCATTGGATTGAAACGCGCCAAGCACGACTTGCGCGCAGTTGGAGTGGTTCAAGACGTTGGGGTTTCCGGCCAACGGCATGCCTGTCAACACCACAGGCCATGACTCCGCCGCACTGGCAGCGACGCCAGAAACCAATAGCAAAAGCAAATTGAGGATTCTCATTTCATAAGGTCAGTTGCACCGTCCGCTCACGGATTTGGGCAAGCCAGCGTTCGTAAAAGCCAAGCAGCCTCCAGATCACAAGCAACCGCTCCAGCGGTTTCGGCAGCGCAGAGTCCCACTCGGCATCCACAGCTTTCAACTCATCCAGCAGTGCATCGCGCCTGGGCAGTATCCTCGCACGGAGTTCACCGAGTTCATCAGCTTTAACCTGCCCGCGTTCGAAAAGTCGAACCTGCAGCAATGGCGATGTGGCTCTGGCCTTTTCTGCAAGCAGGGCGTCCACCTCTCGAAACTCTTTGCCGATTGCGAAAAACAAATCCATTAAGTCATTTGGAACATTTGTGAGATCGGAAGGTTTATGCCCCAGTTCCAGTTCAAGCAGGTGTCGGATGCGGTCGCGCGGTTCGCGAAGGCAATTGTGTGCTGCGTTGAGTGCGGTGTATCGGGATGTGGCGGCAAGTTTGACAGCATCCGCCGACTCGTGAACCCGATCCGGGTGAACCTCCGCTGAGAGCGACAGGAATTTTGTCTTGAGAGCGTCCGCATCCAGCCACGGACGACGCGGTTCATTGAGAAGGGCAAAGAAGTCCACCAAAGGAAATTATTTGGCCGGTCAGGCGCTGAAACTTTCGCCGCACGAACAACTCGTCGCGGCGTTCGGATTCTTCACCTTGAACCCGCCATCCGTCAGCGCATCGGAAAAATCCAGTTCGCTGCCGGTCACGTAAAGCGCGCTCTTGGGATCCACAACAACCTTCACACCGGCGGACTCGACCAGAAAATCGCGGTTCGCCGGACCGTCCTGCAAATCCATCTTGTATTGCAATCCTGAGCAGCCGCCGCCCACCACCGCCACGCGCAGCACCCCGTTGGGTCGGCCCTGTTTTGTGAGCAGCGAACCGACTTTTTTTCCGGCGTTGGCGGTGAGCTTGACCAACCGCTCGTCACCAACGCGGAAATTTGGCTGGGCAGATTGAGGCTGAACAGTTCTTGCAATCATTCGACAACAACAGACTAGACGCTCGTAACCTTGCGGTCAACGTAGCGATTCCGCAAACGTCCTCACTTTCCCGCTTTCTCCGCCTGGTCATTTCAACTACTTTTGATGCCATGAGCGCTGTTGTTGCTGAAAATCTGCCTGATGCCGCCGGCCACTTCGGTCCGTATGGTGGGCGTTACGTGCCCGAGACGTTGATGCATCCGTTGCAGGAGCTGGAGGCCGAATACTTCCGCGCGCAGCACGACCCGGAATTTCAGCGTGAACTCTCCTACTACCTCACGGAATTCGTCGGTCGCCCCACGCCGCTCTACTTCGCTGAACGCCTGACCAAGGACCTCGGCGGCGCGAAGATTTATCTCAAACGCGAAGACCTGAACCACACCGGCGCACACAAGATCAACAACGCAATGGGCCAGATCCTGTTGGCCAAACGTATGGGCAAGACCCGCATCATCGCCGAGACCGGCGCGGGCCAGCACGGCGTCGCCACCGCGACCGTCGCGGCGATGTTCGGGTTGAAATGCGTCATCTACATGGGCGCGGTGGATTGTGAGCGGCAGATGCTCAACGTGTATCGGATGAAAATGCTCGGCGCGGAAGTCGTGCCGGTGCATGCCGGTCAGAAGACGCTCAAGGAAGCCGTCAACGAAGCCATGCGCGACTGGGTCACGAACATCCGCAGCACGCATTACATCCTCGGCACGGCTTACGGCGCGCATCCGTATCCGGTGATGGTCCGCAATTTCCAGCGCGTCATCGGCGATGAAGCCCGCACGCAGATTCTTGAAAAGGAAAAGCGCCTGCCCGACCTGCTCATCGCGTGCGTCGGCGGCGGCTCGAATGCCATCGGCCTGTTCTATCCGTTCCTCAACGACGCTTCCGTGAAGATGATCGGCGTGGAAGCGGGCGGACTCGGCATCAAGCCCGAGCAACACGCGGCGCGGTTTCACGGCGGTTCACTCGGCGTGCTGCAAGGCACGCGCAGCTACATTTTGCAGGATGACTTTGGGCAGATTCAACTCACGCACAGCGTCAGCGCCGGACTGGATTACGCCGCCGTCGGGCCGGAACACGCATTCCTGCACGACGCCAAACGCGTGGCCTACACCTACGCCACCGACGACAAGGCGCTCGAAGCGTTCATGAAACTCGCGCGGCTCGAAGGCATCATCCCCGCGCTCGAAAGTTCACACGCTGTGGCCGAGTGTATCGTCCAGGCGCCGAAGCTGGGCAAGGACAAGATCATCATCGTGAACCTCTCCGGTCGCGGCGACAAAGACGTGGCGCAAGCCGCGGACAAGATTGGTTTGCAGATGCCGAAGTAAGCTGAGTATGTTTATCGCATGGCAAGCGGCGCACAAATAAAAGCACTCTTGAAGAGTCACGCCGACGGTGATGATTCACAGTTTTATGCTGTCGCTTTGCAAGTCGCAGCGGCGGAAGCGCGAAAGGGACATGCGGATATTGCCCGGGAACTTCGCGACCTTGTTGAGAATTCCAGGAAACGTGAAACGCGTCATCAGGTCAGCGAGAACATTCTCCACATTGCCCAGCCGGATTCCGAGTTGTCAGACCTGCTGACAATGTCCGATTCAAAAACCCGTTTGTCTCAGTTGGTGCTTGATGACGCTGTGCTGGCTCGCATCCGTCGTATTCTTTCTGAGCAACATCATCTTGACCGACTCAAGTCTCACGCACTTCGCCCCCGTCAATCCCTGCTGCTCACAGGCCCTCCGGGATGTGGAAAGACCCTGACCGCCTCCGCGATTGCAGGCGAGTTGGCTCTCCCTTTGTTTATCGTCCGATTGGAAAGCCTGATCACAAGATTCCTCGGAGAGACCGCCACTAAGCTGCGCCGTATCTTTGACGGCGTTGAACAGTTTCGCGGGGTTTATTTGTTTGATGAGTTCGATTCTATCGGTATGGCTCGTGGCTCAGAGAACGATGTTGGCGAGATGCGCCGGGTGCTAAATAGCTTTCTGGTTCTAGTAGAAACCCATCGAGGCAACAGCTTGGTCATCGCAGCGACCAATCATGGACACAAGCTTGACCGTGCCTTGTTCAGGCGGTTTGATGACATTATAGAAATGGGATTGCCAGACAAGGCATTGGCAGAGCGAACATATCGGGAGCGGCTGGCAGGGCAGAAAAAGAACAAGTTCAACTACGCCAAGCTGGCAGAAGCATCCGATGGGCTAAGTTTTGCTGAAATCACAAGGGTCTGCGAGGAGGGCATCAAAGAGATGCTGATTCAGGATCGGCCAACGCTTTCGACCGAGGACTTGATGCGGATGATCAGTGAGCGCCGCGTTTTCCTAGACCGACGGTCACACTGATAATCCGCAATGCCAGAGGCAAGCTCAGTTCCGTTACGTCATCTCAACTTCTCTAACCGGGCCAAACGCCAAGATTACACGGCACGGCCAGCGGGCGGCGGCTCAGATTTTTCTGTTTATCCACAACAACGCGCCGCGCACGCGAAAAAGCTTCAGCAAGAGTTACAAGTGGTCGAGTTGGAAGCTGAACGTTTGCGGCTCTCTGCCGAGTTAGCACCGTACGTCGAAGATG
>CAYSDO010000047.1:0-17503 GCA_964429665.1 uncultured Bifidobacterium sp. | reverse complement strand
GGAGATCGTCCGCGCCGTAATCGCGACGGCAACCCGCAGGACGGCGGCGGGGGAGGTGGCGGCGGTCGCGGTGGTTTCAACTTTGATCCCGCTGAAATGCAGAAACGGATGCTGGAGCGGACCAAGACCGATCTCGAAATCACCGACGAAACCGAATGGAAGGCAATCGAGCCGCTCGTTTCCAAAGTTAACGAAGCGCGATTCGCGGCAATGGCCGGTGGCTTTGGGCGGGGTGGCCGAGGTGGCCGAGGTGGCGATCAGGCCGGTGGTGGAGCGCCTCCCGGCATGCCTGCGAACCCCGAGCGTGATGCATTGAAGAAAGCAATTGATGCGAAAGCATCCGCATCCGAGTTGAAAGCTGCATTGACGAAATATCAGGAAGCCCGCAAAGCCAAGCAGGCTGAACTCGAGAAGGCCCAGGCCTCGCTCCGCAAGGTGCTCACACCCCGTCAGGAAGCCATCGCTGCTTTGAACGGCTTGCTGTAATTGAATTCAATAGAGAGAAGCTTGCGTTTGTCATGAACGAAATCCTTTGTTCCGACCCGGTGCAGAAAGCACTGCTTGATCGCATGATTGCGGAGCGGCAATTGTCCTCCACCGACGCGGAAGCCCTGCTCGGTTTGGATGCTTCAGCCGCGGTTGCATTGAAGTCGGAAGAACAGGTTCTTCGGTGGTTGGCCAAAGAATATGACGTCGCGTTCACGACACTGGACGATGTTGATCCGGATCGCCAGCTTCTCTCTCTCTTTCCCGCGCGCGTTCTGCTGAAGGAGGAACTTCTTCCACTGCGTCGCACCAACGGCTGTGTCGAGGTGGCCACGAGCCGGCTTTTTGCATCGCAGGGGCTCGATGCGTTGAAAACGCTGAGCGGGCTGAGCCTCAAACCCGTTCTTGCCACGTCCGAAGCCATCCAGCGTGAAATCAAGAAGCGGCTCGGTGTTGGTGCCGACACGATCGACACTCTGGGCGAGGAAGGTGCGTTTCAGGTGGTGGATGAAGGCAAGGAAACCGACAACGATCTCGACGTGGATGCCGAAGACGCATCCATCATCCGGTTTGTAAACCAGGTGTTGCGCGACGCGATCCAGTTGCGAGCCTCGGACATTCACCTCGAACCGTTCGAGCAGGAGTTCCAGATCCGCTATCGCGTGGACGGCGTGTTGCAGGAGATCCCCGTGCCCGTAACGCTCAAAAGATTTCAGCCGGCGATCGTCTCGCGCATCAAAATCCTTAGCCATCTCAACATCGCCGAGAAGCGCTTGCCACAGGACGGTCGCATCAAGATTCGTCTCGACGCAAACGAAGTGGACATCCGTGTATCTGTGATTCCGATGTTGCACGGTGAGGCGGTGGTGCTGCGTTTGTTACGGCAGAATGCCACGTTGCTCGGCATGGGTGAGATCGGCATGGACGCGCGTGAACTGAAAAGTTTTCGCCGCGTGCTCGGCCTTCCGCACGGCATCATCCTTGTCACTGGTCCAACAGGCAGCGGCAAGACGACGACGCTTTATACCGCGCTCAATGAGATCAACGACCACGTCCGCAAGATCATCACCATTGAGGACCCCGTTGAGTATCAGATGATGGGCGTGAATCAGATTCAGGTGTCGGAGAAGTCCGGGCTGACGTTTGCACGCGGTCTCCGCTCAATCTTGCGTCACGATCCTGACGTGATTCTCATCGGTGAAATTCGCGACCGCGAAACGGCGCAGATTGCAGTTCAAGCTTCGCTGACGGGTCACTTGGTTTTCTCCACGCTTCATACGAACGATGCGCCCGGTGCTGTAACACGCCTCGTGGACATGGGCGTCGAGCCGTATCTCGTTGCCTCGTCGCTCGAAGCCGTGCTCGCGCAACGGCTCGTCCGCGTGCTTTGCAAGCATTGCAAGCAGCCGGACACATCGCCTACCACGCAGGCTTTGAAGCCGCAGGTGGGAATTTCTCCCGAGACGACGGTATTCCGGGCCGTTGGTTGTCGTGAGTGCCGCAACACAGGTTATCACGGACGTCATGCGATTTTTGAGTGGATGGACGTGGACAACGACGTGCGCCAGTTGGTGCTCAAGAATAGTTCCGCCGGAGAAATTGCCGATGTCGCGCGTAAGAACGGGCTGCGCACATTGAGCGAGGACGGCTGGCGGTTGGTGCGCCTCGGCATCACCACACCGGAGGAAGTTTTGCGCGTCACAAAGGATCAGGCGTTGAACAACGTCGCGCCTGAAGCCGAACCGAAACCGACAATAGAAGTTCACGCACCAAAGAAATCTCATGCCGCTGTTTGAATACAAGGCCCTCCAGGGGGATGGCGCGGTCGCGCAGGGCCGGTTGGAGGCCGCGGGCCGCTCGGAGGCTTTTCGCGCCATGGAAGGACTGGGCTTGCGTCCCATCAGTCTGGCAGAAAAATCTGCTGGTTCTGCTGCGGTTCAGAATAATGGCGCGAAGACCGAGAAACCAGGCGGGCTTTCGATGCGGATCGGTGGCGAAAAAATCTCCGGTCGCATTCTGGAGAATTTCACGCGCCTGCTTTCGAGTTTGCTCGCAGCGGGAGTGCCGTTGAGCCGCGCGCTGACGATCCTGCACAAGGAAGCTTCGACCCCGGTTGCAGCAGCGAAGTGGAAGAAAATTCACGGGCTGGTGATTGACGGCATGTCACTCGCCGATGCAATGGCGAAATCTCCGGATACATTTCCTCGTGTTTATACGGCAATGGTTCAAGCCGGCGAGACTGGTGGGTTTCTCGATCTCGTGCTGGCGCAGATCGCGGACTTTCAGTCCCGTGAGAAGGAGCTTCGCTCCAAGGTGATGACGGCGATGTTGTATCCGATGATCCTGCTCGTTCTTGCAATGGGCGTCGTGGTTTTTCTGCTCACTTACTTCATCCCAAAATTTCAACTCGTGTTCTCCGGGTTCGGTGCGGCACTGCCTGCGCTCACACAGGTGATCGTCGGTGTCAGCGACGTGGTCCGTTCCTACGGATTATTTGTAGTGGTGGGAATCCTTGTGCTGGCGCTGCTCGCACGCAACTGGTTCACATCCGAAAAAGGGCGGCGTATGTGGGAAGGAATCATTCTCAAGTCGCCCGTTGTGGGACCGCTGGTGGCGCAGTTTGCGATGGCACGGTTTTGCCGGATGCTGGGCACGTTGCTTAATGCTGGAGTCCCGCTCGTGCAGGCGTTGAATGTTGCGCGCAAATCCATTGGCAACCAGATTCTTGTGGACGCGGTTTCGTCTTCCATCGAACGGGTGCAGGCGGGCGGGCAACTCGGCCAGAGTCTGGCCGAATGTCGCGGGCTGTTTCCCGGTTCGGTGCTCGAAATGATTTCCGTGGCCGAGGAAAGCGGGCGGCTGGACCAGGAACTGATCCGTATCTCCAACGTGACCGAGGGCGATCTGGATCGTCAGATGAAGACTGCCGTTGCGCTTGCCGAGCCGCTGATGCTTTTCTTCATCGCGGGATTCATCGGAACGATTTTCATCGGGATGGTGATGCCGATCTTTACTCTTCAACAACACATCAAATGAACCCTTGATTTGACCTATGAACATTAAAACCAAATCTGAAATTCAAATCCACGCAATGCGGAACGCGCAACAACGCGCATTCACGCTGATCGAATTGCTGCTCGTGCTTGTCATCCTTGGCATTCTTGCGGCGATTGTTGTTCCTAAATTCGCCGGGCGCACCGAGGACGCGCGCAAGGCTGCTGCTGCAACACAGATTTCCTCGTTTAGCACGGCGCTTGATGCGTTTGAAGTGGACAATGGTTATTACCCGAAGGGGAAGTCGGGCCTTGGTGATCTGGTTAGCGCGCCACGTGATGCCCAAAACTGGAAAGGGCCATATCTTAAAGACATGCCCAAGGATCCGTGGCTGCACGACTACATATACGAGTGCCCAGGAAGGATAAACAAGACTTCATACGATCTGTCGAGTCCTGGTCCAGACGGAAAACCGGGCAGCGAGGACGACATCACGAACTGGCAGAACGCGAAGTAAGCAGTAACGAAAACGTGATGAACCTGAACCGAACATCTGTGGCACGGAGGCAAGTGAGGCGATTCCGAGGGTTCACGCTCATCGAACTGGTTCTGGTGATGACGTTGCTCATCGTTGTGATTTCATTTTCAGCGCCCTCACTTGGAAAGTTTTTCCGAGGTCGTGCATTGGATGGCGAGGCCCGGCGGTTGTTGTCCCTGTCTCGCGAAGGTCAGAGTCGGGCGGCGTCGGAAGGCTTGCCCGTCGTTTTGTGGGTGGATGCGACGAAGCACCAGTATGGCCTCGAACAGGATTTGACGTTCGTGGATCACGACGACAAGGCGCTGACGTACACGCTGGACAAGGATGTAACGATTGAAATGGTGAACGGTGTTTTGAGCAGCGCGGTGTCGGGCGACAGCGGTGCGCGCAATCTGCCGGGCATCCGGTTTCAGCCAGACGGTTCGTTCGACGAGGCCAGCCCGGAAGCGTTGCGATTGCAGGATCGGGGGGGCTCGGTGCTTTATCTGGCGCAGTCGCGGAACAGGTTGAACTATGAAATTCGCAACCAGACAGCCCAGCGCTAACGTGGCCGCGACGCTTCGTGGCGAATTCGTGGCGCCGCCGTCACCTCGTGCCAGCGCGGTTTTGTATTGCAAGACTTGCGACGGGGCGTCGCGGCTACGGTCGCAGGCCGGTTTTACGATGGCCGAAGTGCTGGCGGCGTTGCTGTTCATGGCCATCGTGATTCCTGTGGCGTTGCAAGGACTGCGCATTGCGAGTCGTGCGGGTGAAGTGGCGGATCGCAAACGCAACGCGGCGCGTGTGGCGGAAAAGATTTTGAACGAGATGATCGTGACAACGAACTGGAACAAATCAGCGACGAGCGGAAGTCTGAACGAGGCCGGCCGGGATTACAGGTGGTCACTGCGCACTGAATCATGGAACGCGAGCGACAGCACGATCCAGCAGTTGTCGGTGGAAGTGACATTTCCCGTGCAGGGCCAGGATTACAACGTGCGATTGAGTACCCTGGCAAATTCACAGTGATGAAATTGAACGGCACAATTGAGCGGAGCGGGTGCATAGGTGAGTCCCACAGGCTGCCGCCGTGCCTTCCTGCTTTTGACCCTGCCTTGGAATTGATCGGGGGAATTAAGAGCAAGATTAAGAATACGGCATTCACGCTTATTGAGATTCTCATCGCGGTCGCCATTTTTGGAATCGTGCTGGTGGCGATCAATACCGTGTTCTTCAGCGGACTTCGCCTTCAACGCACCACGACGGCGATACTCGACGAGTCCGCGCCGGTCCAGCAGGCGTTCGCCATGATGCGCCGTGATCTTCAAGGCACGACTCTTCCGCCCACCAACAGCGCATTCGGCAGTTGGTTCAAAAGCGGCGCGGGCGGGCGAAGTTTCGGTGGTGGCGACGCGACCATTGAGTTTTACACCACAACTGGAGCTCTAAGTGACGAGAACCCATGGAGCGACTTGCAGAGGGTCAGCTACCAACTCACCAACTCCACTGACAAGACGACATTGCGCGGTCGTGATCTGGTGCGCGTTGTGACCCGCAACCTCATGCCGACGGCGGTGGAGGAATACGATCCGCAATTCATCATGAGTGGCGTCGAGAGCATGGAATACGAGTGCTACAACGGAACAGACTGGCGCACGACATGGGATACGGACGCTGGCGACACAGGTTTGCCTTTGGCGGTACGCGTGCGGTTGACAATGGCGCGCGAAAATAATTCCAGTAGCGTCCAACGCGAACCGCTTGAGCTGCTCGTGCCAATCGTGACGCAGGCCAGAACCAACGCAATGCAGGTGGCAGGAGGTGGCGCGTGAAGGTGCGTGTGAACGATCCGGCTCGTTCCGGTTCCATCCTCATCATCGTGCTGTGGGTCGCGCTCGGCCTCGTTGCCATGACGCTTTATTTTGGCAACTCAATGCGTTCCGAGTTGCGCGCGTCAGATAATCGCGTTTCCATGATCACCTCGGATCAGGCTATTGAGGGCGCGGCACGTTACGTCGCGTCGGTTCTAACTGCGCAGGCCACGAACGGGGTCATTCCCTACATAGATGATTATTCAAGCGCCGCCGTGTTGGTGGGCGATTCTCATTTTTGGCTCATCGGTCGTGATAACAACGAAATTGCTCCAAGAGAAGTCGCATTCGGTCTGGTGGATGAAGCGTCAAAGTTGAACCTGAACACGGCCACGCTGGAAATGCTCGAGATGTTGCCAGTGCCGATGACCGCCGAGCTCGCCGCTGCCATCATTGACTGGCGCGATTCTGACAGCGATCTGACTTCGGGTGGAGCAGAGGAGGATGTTTATGCGCGGCTCACCCCGCCGTATCATTGCAAGAATGCCGCATTCGATTCCGTGGATGAACTGCACCTTGTGAATGGTGCGACGCGTGAAATCATCGCGGGAGAAGACTCAAACCGTAATGGCATTCTTGATGCCGGTGAAAATGACGAGAACCGCAACAGCCTCCTTAACGCAGGCATCATGGAATACGTGACGGTTTACAGCCGCGAACCCAACATACGAAGTGACGGAACACCGCGAATCAACATCAACACGGGGCGCACACAATTGGGCGCGTATTTTCAGGAAAAATTTGGAACTACGCGTGCCAACCAGATTCTTGCGCGAATTGGACCGCCGACGCGCCAGTTTGCAAGTGTGTTGGAGCTTTACACGATTGCCGGAGTCACAGTGGAAGAAGCCGAGCAGATTGAGACGGACATCACAACGTCCAACGGTGCAACAATCGAAGGTCGCGTCAACGTGAACACTGCCAGTGCCACGGTGCTGACGTGTATTCCTGGGATAGGCGAAGACCACGCGCAGGATTTGATCAGTTACCGGATGGCGAACCCGGACAAACTTTTTACGGTCGCCTGGGTGAAGGACATTCTCGGCAACCAGAACGCCGCTTTGGCCGGCCCATACATCACGGCGCAAGCCTACGTGTTCACGGCAGACGTGGCGGCGCTCGGGCCGTTTGGCCGTGGTTACCGGAGGACGAAATTCGTCTATGACCTGACCGAGGGCGCGCCGAAGATAATTTATCGCCAGAACCTCAGCCACCTGGGATGGGCGTTGGGAACGGAAGTTCGCAATGGCTGGCTGGCAAAGGCGACACCATGATGGATGTGCATAAAATGAAACTGCCGGGACAAAAGAAATCGTCCGTGCTGCTTGGGCTGTCGCTCGATGGCGGAAAACTGGAGGGCGTGGTGTTGAAGCGCGTGGACGGGGTGCTGCAGATTCAGCAGACGTTCACTTCAATGTTGACACTTGATCCGCTTGCGAGCGATCCACAACTCGTCGGCCGCGAGATTCGCAATCATCTTGATGCAGCGGAGGTGCGCGAAAGGCATTGCGTCTTCGCGCTGCCGCTCAAGTGGGCTCTGACCACGCAGACAAAACTCCCGGAGCTGGCGGAGGCGGACGTCGCTGACTTTTTGCAGATAGAGGCCGAGCGCGGATTTCATGCGGATGCGGCAACGTTGATGACCGGTGTGTCGCGATTCAAGACTGCCAGCGGGGTTTACGCCACGCAGGTAGGCATCCCGCGCAATCACATTACAACGATTGAAGCGGTGCTGCGCGCGGCGGGTTTGAGGCCGGAGAGTTTTTCGCCCGGCATTACAGTTTTGCAGCCGCCAAAAAATGAAACGGTCCTGACGTTGTTGATCGGTGAGAGCAATGTGTCGGTGCAAATCATCGGTGCGTTTGGAGTGGTAATGCTTCGGACACTCGAGAACGCGGTGGAGAATGAAGGCGGCCGGCGGACATTGAACATCGGAATGATTGCGCGTGAGCTTCGCATCACGTTCGCGCAGTTGGAGGAGGGCATGCGCAATTCGCTCAAGTTGGCGCGTGTGTTCGGGGCACGCGACCTGGCGCAACAACTGGCGGATGAAATCCAGTTGCGCTTCGAGGCGATGGACATCGAGGCGGAGGCGGTTTCAAAGTTCGATGCCGGAGAGTTCGGTGTGGGGATTCCGACGGATGCGCCGGTGACGACGGCGTTTGCAATTGCGGCGCGCGTGTTGTCGGGGCAGGGGACGAGATTCGAGTTTTTGCCGCCGCGCGTTTCGGCTTTCCAGGAACTCACCGCAAAATATGCCACGGGCAGGTTGCGCAAGGCGGGTGCAGCGGCGGCAGGCATTTTGTTACTTCTCGTGGGAGCATTCCTGATCCAGCAGATACAGCTGTGGCGGTTGCGTTCGCAGTGGTCTGATATGAAGTCGAAGGTGGCGGAACTGGATCAGATGCAGGCGAACATCCGGCAATATCGTCCGTGGTTTGACGAGTCGCATCGAACGTTGAGCATCCTGCGGCAGTTGACTTCGGCATTTCCAGAGGAAGGCGTCGTGTCCGCGAAGACAATTGAGATCCGCGATGTAAACGCGGTGAGTTGCACCGGAGTGGCCCGGGATAATCAATCGTGGCTGCAAACCTACGGGCGTTTGCAAAAGGTGCCAAACGTGGCTGATCTCAAGGTGGATCGTATCCAGGGAAAAGCGCCTGTGCAGTTCACATTCGATTTCCACTGGGTCGAGGGAGGCGCAAATGCAAATTAAGAATCGCCAGCAAATGCTGATGATCCTGGCGGCCACAGCCTTGGTGCTGCTTGTAGGTGATCATCTGGTGTTCTCGCCGCTTGTTGCGGCCTGGAAATCGCGTTCGGCGGAGATTGCTGATTTGCGGAAGCAGGTTGCAAAAGGAACGGACTTGATCAAACGCGAGACGACCTATCGTTCGCGCTGGGAGAACATGAGCACAAACACACTGCCGCTAAACACATCGCTGGCCGAGCAGCAGGTTTTGAAGGCATTTGATTCATGGTCGCAGGAGAGTCGCGTTGGGGTGAATTCGATTTCACCACAGTGGCGGCGCGACAAGGATGGCTACATGACGCTTGAATGTCGTGTGGACGCGGTGGGAACGATCAGCACATTGAGCCGTTTCCTCTACGCGCTGGAGAAGGATGCAATGGCATTGCGCGTGGAATCGCTGGAGCTGACATCGAAGGACAAGGACGGCGCGCAGCTCGCGCTGGGATTGCAGGTAAGTGGACTCGTGTTGCTGCCAAAGGAGGAGGCGCGATGAAAATTTTGAAATACATTCCGTCGGCGCGAGTCACTCAGTGTGTGCCGTGGATCAACATTCATACAGCGGCGCGCAGAGGATTGACGCGCGCTACCTTGGCGTTTGCCTTGTCCATTGTGGCGCTCGGAAGCGCTGAAGGGTTCGCGCAATCCACCAACACTCCCGCGACGCTCGATTACTCCGCGTTCAAAATCATTGCCGAGCGAAACATTTTTAATCCGAACCGCCGCCCGTCCGGGCCGGGCCGTACCCGTGTCGCAGGAACGCAGCCTGCATCCAGAGTTGAATCTTTCACACTCGTCGGGTTGATGGAGTTCGAGAAGGGGACGTTCGCATTTTTTGACGGGACGAGTCCGGGCTATCACAAAACCCTCCAGGCCAGCGGCGAAATTGCCGGATACAAACTCGCCCTTGTAAATCCAAGGCTGGTGAAGCTGGTCGAGGGCACAAACGTGTTTGAACTGCAAGTGGGCCAGCAGATGCGACGCGAAGACGAAAGTGACTGGTTCGTGGCGGATGAGAACGGCGGTAGTTCACGTCGCCGCACGACGCGCAGCAGTTCGCGTGGTCGGATTTACGACGGGCTTGCCACAGGCACGAATGACATTGCCGGAGCGGGTGCGGCCGCCGCTACCGATGCGACCACGGAGCCGGAAGTCATCGTGGTCGAACCCGATGCCAACGCGACGCGAACCGAAGGGGAAGCCGGGGCAACTGCGCCTGCGGAAAACGGGGCTCCTGCGGATGCTGCTTCGGATACCACGGATCCCGTACTGCGACGATTGATTGAACGACGACAACAGGAATTAAACCGATGAAAACCACACTGAAACTATTTCTGGCGGCCAGTCTTGCCGCCCGAACCTTGAACGCAGCGGAGGAAGCGGCGACAAACGCGCCTGCCGTGTCGCCATCACCCGTCGCGCAGGTGTCACCGCCTGTTGCCCCGTCACCGGATGTCGTCACAACCAATGTTGACGCTGTCACGAATACTGCCACGACAAACGCCAGTGGAGGATTGCTGCTTAATTTTCGGGAAGCACAACTCGACGCGGTGCTCGACTATCTTAGTGAAGCTGCCGGGTTCATCATCATTCGCGAGGCGACAATGCGTGGCAAGGTGAACGTGGTGAGCAAGCAACCAATTTCGAAGGAGGAGGCGCTCGACGTGCTGGACTCCGAGTTGCGCAAGAACGGTCTGGCTGCGATCCGCAGCGGGCGCAAACTTACAATCGTCAACCGCGACGAAGCCAAGACCAAAGGCATTCCTGTGAAAAGCGGAAGCAATCCGGAATCGATTCCTCAGAACGACGAGATTGTAAC
The DNA here is from genome assembly GCA_964429665.1 of uncultured Bifidobacterium sp. Lineage (GTDB taxonomy): Bacteria > Verrucomicrobiota > Verrucomicrobiia > Limisphaerales > JADLHS01 > JADLHS01. The sequence continues at coordinate 7,067 of CAYSDO010000047.1, read as the reverse complement.
GCAGATCATGCCCGTGCGGTATGTTGAAGTGGCGCAACTGCTCAAGGACTTGCAGCCGTTGGTTTCAAGCCAGACCACCATGACCGCCAACGAGGCTGGGAATTCAATCGTGATCACGGACACCCAGTCGAGCATCCATCGCGTTGCTGAAATCATCAAGGCGATTGATTCCGGTGCACAGGACGTGACGGACGTTCGTGTGTTCAAGTTGCAATACGCGGATCCAACCGAGATGGCGAACCTGTTGACGAGTGCTTTCCCGGATGAAACCCGTTCCAACACAGGAGGCGGCCAGTCCCCATTTCAATTTGGCGGACGTGGTGGCGGGCCTGGTGGGCTGGGGAGGTTCTTTGGGGGTGCTGGTGGCGGCTCAGACAGTGGTGCAGGCAATGCCCAAAGCCAGCGCATGAAAAAGCGCACAAAAGTTACCGCCGTGCCGGACCCGCGCACTGCATCCGTGATCGTGACAGCCACAAGCGGATTGATGGAACAGATCGCTACCATGATTGAACAATTGGACTCGAATCCGGCGAAGAAACAAAAGGTCTACGTGTTCTCGCTCGAAAATGCCGATCCGCAGCAGGTGCAACAGGTGCTGGCCGAGATGTTCGAGACAACCAACACCCGCAACAACAGCCGGAATTCTCAACAGAACAACGCACTCCAGAACCGGGCGAATCAAAGTCAGACCAGTGGAAACAGCTCTGGCTTCGGGACGGGTGGCACCAGCGGACGTACGGGCGGTAATCGCGGTGGCGGATTCTAATAACTTTTGAGGCAACAATGATGAAAATGATTTCTACAAAACAATTCGGACGCTTGGTGGCGGTGCTCGCCTTCCTTTCGCTGGCGTCATCAACAAACGCCCAGTTCCCGGGCTTTGGTGGATTTGGTGGTGGTGGCCAGAACCGTAACGCAGCCAGCAGCACCACTCGTCAATACAACAATAATGGCACGGTGGGCAGCGCCGTGGTGTCGGTAAATCCGGAAACCCGACAGGTTATTGTCATTACGGACGAAGAAACTTACTCGAATGTCAGCATGGTAATCTCAAACCTGGATCAACCCAAGCCGCAGGTGTTGATCAAGGTCGTGTTTTTGGAGGTCACCTATAACAACGGTCACGACATCGGCATCGAAGGTGGTTTTAGCAAAGGTGCTGGCGGGGATCGTGTTGTTTCCGGCGCGAATGCTTTTGGTGCATCCGGCGTTTCAAGTGTTGCATCCAACCTTCAGGTTAATCCCTTCAATATTCCCACCACGGCGTTCGGTACCACACCGCCGGGTGCAGGTGTTTACCAGATTCTGACGACGGATTATCAGGCCACGCTTCGGGCAATCGCGACGGCAGGAAAGACCGAGGTGTTATCGCGGCCTTCGATTCTCGCGCGCAACAACCAGCCTGCCACCATTACCGTCGGTCAGTCCGTGCCGCTGATTACCAACGTGCGGTACGACAACTTTGGCAATGCCATCAACTCAGTCAGCTACGAGGACGTCGGTATCATCCTGAAAGTTACTCCCTTCATCAGTTCCGAAGGACTGGTGGAGATGATTGTGTCGCCTCAGATTTCCTCTCTCACGGATCAGAGCGTGTCCATCTCAACAGGGGCGAGTGTTCCCGTGATTGCAAAGCGTGCCGCAGACACCGTGGTGGTGACTCCAAATGGCCAGCCGGTGATCATCGGTGGATTGATGCAGAACAACAAGACCGCCAGCGACAGCAAGATTCCGATCCTTGGCGATATTCCGCTGCTTGGGAATCTTTTCAAACGCCAGGCAAAGAACAACACCAAGACGGAGCTGCTGATCTTCCTCACGCCGCACATCGTCATGTCGCCATCGCATCTCGCGGCGATGACCGAAACCGAACGCGGCAAGGCGACGATGTCGGAAAAGGCGTTTACCGAGCAGGAGTTGGAAAAATTCATTGGCGATATGCCGGTGAAGAAACCAGAGACGAAGAAGAAGAGCGGAAAGAAGGTTTATTAAGAATCGTCCTTGTCGTCGTTCTTGTCCTCGGTTTTTGGGGAAGAGGACGAGGACGAGATGGAGGGCGAGGACGACGAGGATATGGAATCCAAGCGCAGGACATTCTGGGTTTATGGATTGTTGATCGCTGCCTGGGTGCTCGTGCTCGGCTGGCAGGCGCTCGAACATTCCCGCGTGAACCAGAACGCGCGCGGGGAACTTCGCAATCGCGCCAAGGATATTTCCACCACCGTTGGCGTGGTGCTTCGCTCGCAGCGCATTTTTGGAGTCATCTCCAAGGAACGTTTTGAATCGGCGCTGAATGCTCTAGTGCGCCCCGGCGAACTGAACGCTGTCGCAATGCTCAATGCCACCGGCGATATTGTGGCTTCTGCCCCGACAAATTCCGACCTGCACGCCAGGACGTTTCCGCGGCAGCCTGAAGTCTGGGAGAAGGATACTGTCACACTGATGAACCTCGTGGATCTCGGCACCAGCGTGACGAGTGAATTTGAAACAACCAACCCGCCGATTGTCCTTCCGCGGGATGCGTTTCCTCGCCCGGGCGATACCAACCGCACACAGTCGGGCGGACGATTCGGCAACCCTCCTGATCGTGAACCGCCGCCGCAGTTCAACACTTCGAACGGGCCGGGGGAAATGCCATCGGACTTTCGCAACACTACGAACCGCATGCGTGGTGATGGCGAGCGTCGGTCACGCGGTGAAGGTGACGGGCGCGGGCGGCGTTCTCGATTTGGTCGTCCTCCCTGGATGAGCGAGGCGGAGTATCAGTCGATGATTGAAAAGCAGGGAGTCCACAGTTTCATCATAGTCATGTCCACTCGGTCTGTGAGTGAGATAGCCGCCAGAGATTTGTGGTTGCGAATCATCATCGGCGGACTGGCGACGCTCTCGGTCGTGGGTTTTGGCATGGCGTGGCGCAACATGGTCAAGACTTCCGAACTTCAGATCCGCCTTGTGCGGGCGAGCGAACTGAATTCTCATCTCAAGGAACTGAACATTGCTGCCGCCGGTCTTGCGCACGAGACGCGCAATCCACTCAACATCATTCGCGGACTCGCACAGATGATTTCGCGGCAGCCTGACGCATCGGCGGAGGTTCGCCAGAAATCCGGCGACATCATCGGTGAGACGGATCGGGTGACGGCCCAGTTGAACGAGTTCATCAACTACTCGCGTCCGCGCGAGGTGCGGCCCGCAGCGGTGTCACTCGGGGCTGTGCTGGCCGAGGTTGCACACGCGTTGAATTACGATCTGGAGGAAAAGCACGTTCAACTGCACATCGAGCGCGACGCTTTCACGATTGAAGCGGATGAACAACTGCTGCGGCAGGCGTTGTTCAATTTGTTGCTCAACGCTGTGCAGGCGATTCCGGACAAGGGAGAGGTGTGGGTGAATGCCGCCAGGACGGAAGCCGGCGAGGCCGTGCTGGAAATCCGCGACAATGGCCCGGGTGTGCCGCAGGAGCGACGCGCGGAGATTTTCAAACCCTATTTCACCACCAACGCCAACGGCACGGGCCTTGGTCTGGCGGTGGTGCAACAGATCGTTCTCGCCCACGGCTGGGAAATCGAGTGCGCTGCCAACGAACCGCGCGGAGCGGTATTCCGGCTGCAACATTTGAAGGTGGTGGCGAACTGACACGCTCTTGCCGGTCGGTTCAGCCGCAATGCCGACATTTTTTGGAGTGCTGGTATCGCGAAGCGGGTGACCTGTTTAGGCGTGCGCGTCAAGGACTGGACACTGCGCGATAGAATTTTTGGGACTGACTTGTGGAAACCGCATCCGTGATGGTGATTGAACCGCCTGGGGGTATTGCGCCCGTCGCAATCGGCGACCATGAGGACACGGCGAGATTGCTCGAAACCTGAATGACATACCCGCCGCCGATGGTGCCGGTCAGCAGCGCGTTGAACTGGTTGTTGCTCAAACCGGGGGAAATAAACTGTAACGGCAACGGCGACACCACCGTCAAGCTGGCCACAATGCTCGTGACGCTGCCGCTGCTGTTGCTGACCACCACATCATAATTCCCGGCGGCGCTTGGCGTGACATTGTTCAGAACTAGAACCGGCAACTGTGATGAGGGTTTGGACACCTTGCGAATCCTATTGTTGCTCTGATCGGCGATAAACAAATTACCGGCACTGTCTACAGCCACGCCGGAAGGAGACGACAACGCCGCGCTGGTGGCAGGACCTCCATCACCGGTAAATGAGCCGTTCCCGTACTGATCACTTGGCCCCTTGCCTGCTACCGTAGTAATGACCCCACTGGTGTTAACCTTGCGGATCCTATGGTTATCCTGATCAGCAATGAAAAAATTCCCCACAGCATCTACCGCTACGCCTTCAGGAAACTTGAGTGTCGCGTTTGTGGCCGCACCACCATCACCAGAAAAATTATAAGTCCCATTGCCCGCCACCGTAGTGATGACACCGTTTGTGTCCACCTTGCGAATCCTTTGGTTGCTTACATCCGCAATCAACAAATTTCCCTCACCATCCACAGCCACACCGCGCGGGGCGCGTAGCGCAGCATTAACAGCCGCACCACCATCTCCGGAAAAACCACCCGAGAATCCGCCACTCCCCGCTACGGTGTTGATGATGCCATTCGTGTCCACCTTGCGAACTCTCTGGTTAAGGGAATCTGCAATAAACAAATTCCCAACGCCGTCTACAGTTACCCCGTAAGGAAAGCGTAGTGCCGCGTCGGTGCTCGCACCCCCATCACCCGAGAAGTCTCTAATCCCATTGCCAGCTACGGTGGTGATAATGCCATTTGTGTCCACCTTGCGAATCCTTTGGTCATCACGATCTGCGATCAACAAATTCCCACTGCCATCCGCCGCCACGCCGTAAGGATAAAATAAAGCCGCGTTGGTGGCCGCACCGCCATCGCCAGAAAAGCCACTAGTCCCATTGCCCGCCACCGTGGTGATGACGCCATTCGTGTCCACTTTGCGAATTCTAAGGTTGTTTTGGTCTGCGATAAACAAATTCCCAACTTCGTCCACCGCTACACCGAAAGGAAAATAGAACGCCGCGTTAGTAGCCGCACCGCCGTCACCGGAATAACTATAAGTTCCATTACCTGCCACCGTGGTGATGATTCCATTCGTGCCTACCTTGGAAACTCTGGAGTTGCCCCAGTCCGCAATGAACAAATTCCCAACCCCATCCACCGCGATGCCCTGTGGATAATTCAACGCCGCGTTAGTTGCTTCAATGCCATCGTCAAAAAAGCTCCCTCCGCCCGCAACCGTGATGATGACGTTATTCGTGGCCACTTTGTGAATTTTATGGTTAAAGTAGTCCGCGATAAACAAGTTTCCGGCGCCATCCACCGCCACGCCGTAGGGAGAATTCATGTACACGTTGGTGGCGGCACTGCCCCCGCCCACCACCGTGATAATGATGCCATTCGTGTCCACCTTGCGAATCCTGTAGTTGTGTTGATCCGCAATGAACAAATTCCCGGCACCATCCACCGCCACGCTGTAAGGATAATTTAATGCCGCATTGGTGGCAGCACCGCCATCGCCAGCAAAACTTGGAGCCCCATTCCCCGCCACCGTGGTAATGATACCATTCGTGTCCACCTTGCGAATCCTATTGTTCCAAGAATCCGCGATGAACAAATTTCCGATATTGTCCACCGCCACACCGGTAGGATACATTGACGCGTTGGTAGCTGCACCACCATTGCCGGTAAAGCCACCAGATCCATCGCCAGCCGCCGAGGTGATGACGCCATTCGTTCCCACCTTGCGGATCCTATTGCTGTTATCATCCACGATGAACACATTCCCAAGCCTGTCCACGGCCACGCCGAGAGGAGAAATCAGTGAAGCGTTGATAGCCGCACCGCCATCACCTGAAGAGCCAATAGCTCCATTCCCCGCCACCGTGGTGATGACGCCATTAGTCCCCACCTTGCGAATCCTTCTGTTATCACTATCCGCAATGAACAAATTCCCAACCCTATCCACCGCGATTCCAGTAGGATGCCACACAGCAGATTTGGTAGCCATAAAGCCGTCACCAACCCCGCCTCCCGCTACTGTGGTGATAATGCCGGGCGCAGGAAGGTTGGTCCCGTTCAATCTCCATTGGTAAGTAAATGGTCCCGTGCCGCCCGCCGCCACGCTAAAACTTACCGTGCCGCCGTTGTTGACGATTTGATTGGTCGGTTGCTGCGTGAGGGTTGGCTGTGCTTTGGATACAATCGCCGTCAGGCATAAAATCAAAGCACAGACGGGGGATTTCATGGAGTGAATCATGCATAAAATCCCCCCGTGGTCAAGGCATATCGGGTTAAGCTCCAAGGCTTACGCATAAAGTAATTGGAGGTCGTGGTGACACCGTTTTCGTACCGCGGAAGGTTTGTTGAATCCATGGTGGTGCGTGCCTTGCCCCTCACCCACTGCACTTGAAGACGCTGTCGCGACTGTCGCGGGTTCAGGGGTTCAAGGCGCGAGATTTTCGTCAAACTCTCTTGCCGGAGAGATGCCGGGGCAACCCGGTCACGCCGACTCCAGAATCATGTTCGCATACGGCGTCGCGTCACCCGTGCGAATCAGGCCGATGGCGTGCGGGACGCGTTTCTTAAATTCGAGGTGCGGTTCGAATTTCAACGATGCACCCCGGAGCGCAGTGATGAATTTTCGTTGTGTCGTCTTGGCGTTTACTTTCAAGAATTCCTGCGCCATCCAGGCCTTGCCGATGACGTAGTTGGGCCGGATGGCCGCAAGCACCTGCAACACCGTGGGCAAATTATCCACGACGGACAGATCAACTGTCTCCATGCCCGGCCAAAATGGAAAACCGCGGTCGGCGATGACGAGCGTGTTCGTGTGGCGCACGCGCGCCAGGAGTGAGGCGAGTTGCGGATTGAGGATGCCGGTCTTGAGCATGGAAATGTTGTAGCGGGTTGTTTTGTGCTTTGAAATCCTAAATCATCCAGCCGTGAGCCGTTCAATGCGTAACACAGCCACTGAGATTGTCCGCCGCCTTCAAGCTGCGGGCTTCAGCGCATTCTGGGTGGGCGGCTGTGTGCGCGACTTCTTG
>CAYSDO010000046.1:0-17578 GCA_964429665.1 uncultured Bifidobacterium sp. | reverse complement strand
CTCGCGGCTATCGCAGATTACCGCGCGGCGAAACCGCGCATGATACGCGCTCCGGAATGCCTTGTAGTCCTGCGCCTCGTCCGCCAGTTTCAGCGCCGCCAGGATCAGCTCGCGCATTTCCTCACCGCTCCAGGGACGAATGGTCGCAAGCGCTGCCTGCACAACGCTATCGAGCGTCGCCCCCGGCGAAAGCGCGGTGGGAATTGAGTTGGTAAACACGACAATCACTTCGTCATTTGTACCCGCGTTCGCGCTGCTGTAATCAAATGTGCCAAGGTCCGGCAACGGCAGATTCTTTCTCGCAACGAGAGTCACATCACCCGAAGCGCCGTTGACCTCGAACTGCGCCCGTGCGGCATTGGTGCTGACGACGTAGCGATAATAATCGGCGTTCGTCAGTGCCGGCGTGTTGTTGGTGAAGTACGCGATACCGTTCGTCAATGTAACAATCGGGAGCGCCACCAGCGTGTTCGTGCTGAGAACAATCCCTTCACTCACGCGGAAGAAGTGATACGGCGACGGCAACGGAATGCACCATGTGGTCGAATAATCCACGGCTGTGATGGTCGGCGAAACGATATCCCAATTCGTCGCAGTCAAATCAGGCTTGCCCTCGACGTAGTAATGCGCCCCGGGCAGCGACGTCCACGTCATGCAGAACGAATTGCTCGTAACAAACACGTTCGTGATGACAACTCCGATACCGACCTCCTCGGCGGTGTATTCAGACGCCTTGATGGAATAGGTCACCGGCCCGCCCGAAATGTTCAGTGCGGTCAAGAACCAGTTGCCAGGCGAGAGCCGGACGGGCGTGCTGTTGGTGTAAAGGATGATGAGTTCATCATTGGTGTAAACGTTGGCGCTGACGTAATCGAACGTGGCCAGATCGGGCAACGGCAATCCTTTGCGCAAGAGCAAGGTCATGTCGCCGCTCGGGTTGTTGATCTCGAACTGTGCGCGGACGGCATTGGTGGTGACAACGTAGCGATAGTAATCCGACACCAGGCCGACGCCGGAGTTGGTATTCGCATAGGGGATTCGATTTGTAAGCGTGATGATGTTGGAGAAGTCGTTTGTGAATTCTTCGGCGACGATTGTAAAGGTGACAGGCGTAACGTCCGCAGGGAACACGCCGAGATACCAGCGACCTGGAGTGAGCGCCACAGGCGTACTGTTGGTAAACAACAGAATGTCTTCGTCAAAATTACCAGGATTGAAACTCCCAACGTCGTAACCGGTGATTGTGGGAAGCGGCAGACCTTTACGCGCAACCAGATTCGCATTGCCGTTCATGTTGTAGAGCCGGTACTGGACGGCGGTGGCATTCGTCGAGACGTCGTAGAAATAATATTTCTGGAAAGCCAGCCCAAGTGTGTTGGTCTGCGGAGCGCTGGTGAAGAGTTGCGTGATGTCAAAGTCCACCTCGATGGCAAAGTTGGCCGCAACATTTGTCGTGTTTTGAACGGCCAGATAATAACGCCGGCCTGGCAACAGCGGGCCAAGGTTGGTCGTGCTCATGGTCGCACTGCCTCCCGTTGTATTGGCCAGGAATGTGATATCACCAGCGCCGGTGAGCGGCGGAATCGTCTGATTAAAAATCAGGTTCACGGGCTGCGAGGCAAAGAGGATCGAGTTCGTGGCGAACAACGCCCACGGCGGCACGTCCACCGTGTAGTATGCAATTGAATTCGCCGGCACTGTAATGGAGCTCGCCGCGACTGTATTGGTGTGCGGAATGCCGTGCTGCAATGGAATCGCAATTGGACCGGAGGATTCAAATACAAATCGCAATTGCCAGTCTCTGAGCACCGACACGAGGTTCGTTGCGCCCGTGCGGCGGTCGAGTATCTCAAGCGTCCAAGTACCTTGCGCGCTTTCACCCTTCAACGCATCGAGCGCTGTTTCAGGCAGCACATAGAGCGCGTCATCGAGTTCGGTCAGTGTAAAATCATCCACATACACACCGGAATTCGGCGGCTCGTATTCCACAATGTAGCCGACCACCGGATTGTTCGTACCAGGATTGGGTGGCGCATCAGCCCATTGACCGTTGGTAATGCCACCTGAATCCAGACCGACGTTGAAGATCAGATAGTCTTCGTTTGTGGAACTGTTGTCGGGCTGACCGCCGGCCCAGTTCGCGAAATTGTATGGCGCAGTCGGCGCGTTGTTGCTGGAGAATTGCTGTCCCACCTCCGGACCTGCATCCCAAAACCACGAACCATCATTTGTCGGTTCCCTGCCGCCGACCCACGCGAACTCGTTCAAGTTGGTGGTGCTGAAATTCGTCCGGATGAATTCATTTTCCGCCGCCGAGGTGATGGTGGCCAGATGACCTCGCATGCCAGAACGAACGAAGGTTTGCGCCGTAAGCTGCGCCTCACCCCACGAAATGTTATTGGTGCGGATGAATTCATAGATACGCCCGCCGCCGGTTGGCGTAAGCCTGATCTGGGTATTTGTTGTGGATGCGGCGAAGAAAAGTCCGCCACCGGCCCAGTTTGAAGTGCCAAGGAAGTTGTTCGTCGGCCCATTGGGAATCGAGAGCGTCCCGCCTGCAAGCGGGCAGACATCCGGTGGTGTGATCATGCCGCACTTGCCTGCCGCACCAGCGGCGTAGATGTCGGCAACTTCAAATGGCGTCAAGGCACGGTTGAAAACGGCAAGGTCATCTATATCTCCCCAAAAACTAGAAGCATAATCACCTCCTCTGCCGCCGATGGCCACTGGCGAAGTGAAAATAAAACCAGGATCATACGCCCCGGAAATCTCACCGACTCCATCAACGTAAAAATAAATCGTCGCGTTAGACTTCGTGAGCGCGACATGATGATAATTTGTATCAGTCACTTTCAAAGTGGAGGAGAACACTCCACCCACACCAACTTGAGTGATATCCAAAGTGCCATCATCAAGCATGGTAAATCCATAACCCCCAAATCCGTAGTGCAGGATGCAGCCGTTAATCTGTGCGCCATCCTGCGTTGCTCTGGTCGGACTGGCCCTTCTTATCCATGCTTCGATTGTGAAGTTCTGCAATTGGAGATTTGTAGGATTGCCCAGGTCAATTCCATCAAACAGACCGTCAAAGGAGAATCCGGCATTCACAACACCCCGTGTGTATTTCGTATTGCCCTGAAGCGTTCCCACATTCCCATCCACAATATCCACAGTGTTGCTCTCGCCCGGCCACCAGCTCACGAGGCCTTCGAGGAATTTTGCCTTCCTATATGCAAAGTTAAGCTGGTACTTCGTATCTGGCTTCGTGGGCAGGAAACCATCCATGCTCCCGCTCAGGAGGGCGAGACTGTTGCCATTGCGCACCAATCCCGATTCGTTAAAGACCGCGACGCGATTGCTCGTGAGCACATTCCATGCGTCAACGACTTGTGGAACCACGTAGCTGCCAACCGCCGTCGTATCAAAGTCGCTGAAAATGGCTGCTGGCGCGGCGGGCAATGGTGTATAGGGCGGCGCGAGGAATTTCATCGGGATTGTCGTGCGATTCGTGTTATCCGTGAACACGAGGAACGTGTCGTCGCCGGTGATGGAACTCGCGGTGTAGGTCCACTGAGTAGGCACGTTGGTGTTGCCAACCCCGTTCTCGACTTCGTTCATAACAATACCAACATACGTGGACAGGCCAGGCCCAAAATTGACTGTCACACGGCGATGACCGTTGGTATAGCCCGTGTCGAAAATTACCAAACCGTCGTAATAAACCTTCATCCGATCTGGCACATTGAAAAAATCGTAGTCAATGTCGAGGAAGCCGGCCGTGGCTCCAACCGGGATGGCATTGGAATTCTGGATGTCGCTACCGGCAGAAACAGTCGGCGCAACATTCGTTATCGCTGATGCCCCACCGCCAAGACCTTCCGTATCCAGCCCGCCGCGATTTTCCGTCAGCAACACACGCGTGCCTTTCGGGCTGATGAGTGTAAGCGCCAGATCAGACACACGCGGATGTTGGAGGCGCACGCCCACTTCCACCTGCGCAATGCTGCTGTTGGTTGCGACAAAGATCGTCGAGTTCGTCACGGCATCATCAAAGGTGGGGCTTTCGCCTGCGGTTCCAAAATCAACCGAAGTAACTGAGTCAAGATCCACACCAACCGTGATGCCAATTTTGACCTTTTGCTCAAGGGCGCTCGGGTTGAACACGCCAATGAAGTAACGTCCCCTCTGCAACGGCGGCAGATCCTGCGGCGTCACTGTCAGGCAATCCGCCGGCGGAAACATGATCTTGAAATAATCGTACTCCGTCTGGGTCGGAAACTCGTCGCGCCGGATGTAAAGTTCCAGGGGCACCTGTGTCGGAGCGGAGACGTTGCCAACACAGACTGTAAGATTCGTTGCACCCACGGGAACGTCCACAACCTCGAAAAAGAAAGCGTTCGGCTGGATGGTGTGAACGATGTTGCTGTTGCCGCCGGACACGCTGGGCTCAAGGCGCAAATCAACACGGCTCACGAAGCCGGTCTGCGAATTCGCATTGTCCACCATCGTCAGGAACCACGGCCCGGAGCCGCGCTCGCCCACAAAGTTCCTCAACTTCCCAGGTCCGTCCGGATGGATGTAAACCCGGTTGGCCGGCTCTTCATCGTTGTCTTCATAGACGAACGTGTAGAAACCGGGCGGCGCGCTGCGATGGTTGTTCAACGCCACAGATTGCTGGTTGTGGGTGAGAATGCCGACAAGATCACCCATGTTTTCGTGGAAGAATGAATTGGTGATGACCAACCGGCGCACGATCGCAGCATCCGTCGGACCCGGACTGATGAATCTTACAACGCCGGGCCTCGCGGGGTTGCCATCAGGAATGGCCGATGGAAGCGGGAAGAAAGGTGGGATGTAATTGTCACCGTCCTGAGCATTAAATGGATCGCGGCTGAACAATCCCAGCAACGCATACTCCGCAGCCATCTGATCCTCGGACTTCACTCCAATGTAGTAAACCTTTCCCGGACCCGAGTTGGTGAGGATGACGACTTCTGTGCCGCCGCGTTGACGAGATTTGTCAGAATTGGCGATCGTAATCGCGTCGAGATTCAACAAGCTTGGATCATCCGTTGCAACGTAAAGATCAATATCGGCCTCAAACCTCGTGGCGTTGTCCGTATTGGGTTCCTGACGCACACCGATCTGCGGAATCGCAAGCGTGGATGGCAGGAAAGTAACGAATGCCGCGTTCGTGAACGTGGTCGTGTTGGTGATCGAGTAAAAATGCCACTGGCTGCGCTGGCCGTTGGTCAACGTCACCGTGGAGCCGAGCAGGGGCGAGTTTGCACCGACATGTTGACCAAGCACAAACGAACCCGCATACCGGGTCGGATCATTTGTCAGCGTGTTCGACAGCGGGGTCAGATCAAGTGTGTTGCCGCCCATCGTGATGCTGTTGCTCACGGTGAACGCATCCGGAAACTCACCGTTGCCGCTCGAAATCACCAGTGCGTAATCCTGCACGATGTCGTCAGGATGCGTAGTGACGGCGTTTACATTAACTCGCCGGGCGGTGACGGTGATGGAATAATTCGAGCCGAGCGTAGGCGAGATATAGACGTTCTCGACATTGTTGATGATGTCGTTCGTTGGTGGCGCATTGGTGGTTTCAGTCGCGAAGACAAAGTTTCTACCCACGCCAATATCGTTTCCAATGAATACCTCCTGCGTGTCGAGATTGGTGACCACAAGATCGAGATCGTTGACGAGCTTGATGCCGGCGGCTGGATTGCCCGGTGGATCCGTCCACACGAGCGTCACACGCATAGGCACAGTGCGCGCAGAATCGGAAAATGAAACGAAGCGTGTCACACTCTCACCGGTGGCAAGGGCGGCGATGGGCGACTGCTCATAAAACTTGAGGGACGTGGGAGCCGTCGAGACATGGTTGGTAAGTTCAGCGTGAAGACTGTTGCGCAACCGGACGAGTCCCCAGCCCTGATAATTGATGCTGTTCTGCACCTGAAAATCGTAGAGCGAACCGACGGAACGCGAGCCATTGATGAGCAGCGCCTTCATCAGGGCCGGGCTGGGCCGTTTCGTCGGGCTGAAGTCGGGCTGCATTCGTTGTTCAAAGAATTCCTGGATCAGCGCCAGCGTGCCCGCGACCGAAGCCGCCGCCATGCTGGTGCCCGATTCGTAGCGATAAAACGGACCGAGCTTGTCGTTGAGATTCGTGCGCAACACATCGTAATAGTCACCGTTGGGCGGAGCGTAATACGCATCCTGATTCCACTGCTGCGAACGTGTTGAAACCACAAACGTGCCCGGCGCCACCACGTCCGGTTTGAACCGCCCGAAATCGCCCTCGATGCCAATCCCTGAGTTGCCACGGCTCGAAAACCATGCAACCTCGTTCTGCGAACTTGTCATCCCCTCCCACGGCGCGTTGGTGAAGCTGTCTGCGTCCACGACGAGGTTTGTGATGTTGCGCTCAAGCTCCGTTGCGCCGACGGCAATGACATTCTTTGCCGTACCGGGTGATGTCACACTGCCTGCGCCACCACTCAGTCCGCCATCATCTCCGCCGCCTTCATTGCCCGCCGAGAACACAAAGAGAAGCGGTTGCGGACCGGTTGAATCCGGCAGCGCATCGCGCGTGGCCTGATCGAAACTCGAAGCGTGGATGTCGTAGCCACTCGCACCGATGTAGCCCCAGCTGTTGTTTGAGATCAGCGCGTTCGTCCGCGCGGCGCGTTCCTGCAGGATGTAATCGGGAGGACTGTTCGTAACCAAAATCGCCGCCTGCGAAAAAATTGTTGCGCCGGGCGCCATGCCTCGGAACTGTCCGTTCGTGCCGGGCAATATCGAACCGTAGGACAGACCAGAGGCGTTGGTTAAACCATTGGCATTGGTTACGGTGATGGAGCTTTCTCCGCTGCTGGCAATGGTACCCGCCACATGCGTACCGTGACCGTCCGTATCAGTGATTTCAGTTCCAATCACGCGGCTTAGAAGATCAGGATGCGTCGCATCCACACCAGAGTCATTGACGCTTACCACGATGTTTGATCCGGTAAGGCCGAGATAATTTGTCGTTGTGCGCGTATCCGCCGCCACGGTGAGACGGGCACGCGTCAAATCGTTGGCGCGACCACGCTGGCGGGAGAGTTCCATCAATTGCACCCCGGGCATCCGAGCAAGGCTCAACCAATCCACGGGCGGAGTGACGGTAACAATCGGGCCGAACGGCGAACGGTCCTCGGAAATGATTTCGACGGCATTGCGCCTGAGCTGCTCGCGGGTTGCCTCCGCCGAGCCGGCAAACAAAACAACAGTCAGGTTCTTCCCATCGGGCAGGGGTTTGTTGTCCACGCCAAGCACGAGCAGTTCGGATTTAAGTTTGTAAACCGGCTCCCACGGATAGACCTCCAATGTCTGGCTAGCCGATTTCAAATGACCCGCCGCCGTGGCCGACGCCCGGACAAGCACGGCGTCGTTCGGAATGTAGGAAACGAACTCCGCACCGGCCTCCGTGAGTACTTCACGAAAGGCCTTGTCAAACGGGCCGCGCAGTTTGACGATGTAACTGCCGGGATCGCCGTCGAGACGGAGATGATCCGGGATGGTGAAGTTCAAAGGCAGCGCTGTATCAATCAGCGCGTTCTCAAGAAGAATCGCCTTCCTGTCATATTTCAATTCCGCAAGCGGACGCGGGGTGTTGGTGAGGCGATGTGCAAGGAAGCTGTTGGACTTGATCGCTGTCAGCGGCACGGGTGCGGCGACCGTGTTCGTGTTTGAGACTGGCGCGACACCGGCAGGTGCGACAGTCTGGTTGGTGACGGCAACAGGAGCGGCATCGCGCTTTTGCGCAGCCCATTTGTTGCCAAGACGCCAGCAATAAAACGCGCCAGCCATGCAAAGCAGGCTGACGACACCCCACAACATCGGTCTCGGACGCATAAAATTATTCAAACCACCTCAGTTCACTTCACTCTCGCACCGCCTGCCGCGCGAGGATGGAGGATGGACGATTGAAGATGGCGATCCTTGCGCCATCCTCCACTCTCCACCTTCAATCCTCTCACCGGACGAACACATCTACACACCGCCCCGGAGCGCGGGCGGTCCCTCGCCCGCAGCGCTCGCGCACACCGGAGGACGCCGGAGTTTTCCAACGTGATCTCTGATATTCACGCGCTGCGACCGGGGACCGGTCGCGCTCCGCTCACTCCGGCCCCAAAACATTGTAACTCTCCACGACCAGTCGCGGCGGGTAGCGGAGTTTTGGCGGCAGGTTTGTATCGGTTTTTGTCGGGTCAGGCGAACCCTCCACGCGCACCACGGCGCGAGCGGCGGTTTCCGCAGTAACCTGGTAATTGGTGCAAAGGCCGTTAAAAGATTCCAGACGATTGAACACCTGGTTGCCGCCCAGGAAAATGGAATTGTCCGCCGGTTGCAGCGTCTGACCGTAGGCATAAACCACGAATCGCGGTTCACCCACGCGCAACAGCGACATGACCTGCTGTGGAATCCATTCGTAGGCGGCGTCGTTCAGTCCCTTCTTCGCCTGTGCATCGGTCTGGTTCAGGAAAGGCGAAGCCGTCGTAAGTTCGGGTGTGGCTAAAACATCGCCGAGATGTTTGAACGACTGGCTCGGAAATATGCCTAGGTTGGTTCGCGTGCTGTTGATGCCGTTTACAATCCTTGCCATGGCTGGCAAAGGTACGCTGGCATTGGCGGGATCATAGTAACCGGCAGGCTGAATTATCAGAGGTCTGAACTTCAAGCTGGGAGCCGTGGAATTCAACGCGCCATCCGAAGTGGCATTGGTAATTGCAACCACTCCGCCAAGCACAGCGGACCACGCGGCGAGTCCTTCCTGATTGATTGACAACTGCCCGCGCGTGGCATTTTCGTTCAATGCAGTTGTGAAGATGTCAAACAACACGCGATCCTCCGCCGGACGGGTGTAGAAAGAATCAAAACGGTTTGGATTCCCGGACCACTGCGACCATTTCTTTGCGGAGTTCGCGTACGCGTTGTTTGTAACCCAGGTGAATGCGCTGGCAAGGGGTGACGGAAAATTGGTGATGCCCACGTCGCTGGCCTTTAGGTAAACAGTCTGCCACGGTGTGCCGCGATGAACACGCCCAAGCCAGCCGATGTTCGGAAACGCGTTGGTGTGAAATTCCCAGTCATCCGACAACTTCACAAGCGGATCCTTGAGCGACATGTCGTAAAAAGAGCCGGAGTCGGTGGCTTCATCATTATCACCCCCAGGTCTGCCACCCCAAGGATTGAAGCGGGCATTCAAGGTTCCGAAGTCTTTCCCTGTGCCCTTCATCAAGGGCGTGTTTTGGGTTAATGAAACGATCTCCAAATCATTCGTACGATCCACCTGAACCAGATCTCCGGAGTGGTAGTGAACCAGGGGGTCGTTGGCCTGCCACGAAAAATAACGCCGGAGACGCAACGAAGGCGTGTACGGAACCTGTGCCGAGCCAACAACCCCGTTCGTAAGGAATGCAGCGAATTTTTGGGACTCGGCGTCGTTGTCGAACGTTCCCAGATCGGCCCAATCTGTGCCCTGATATTTTGATTTGTTCAACGAGACGTAAATCTGGTTTGTCATCCCGATGGTCGGCACAGTGGTATTTTGCGGGTTCCTGGCCCGTGCAGAATTCCACATCTGCTTGAAGATTCTTCCGCTGCTCCTTCCGGGCTGATTATTCCCGTCTTGAAGTATCCGGCTTGAATTCGCCTTGGCGATGTCATTGCTGATGCTGCGAGTGGTATTCAGTGTATCGAGTTGGACATAGTCAACAACCCGCCCCCCCGACACGATGTACACGCGAACCCGATTGGTGATGAATAAATTCCACTGAGGATCCGCGTAGAAGGTATAGTTGGTTTCAAAACTCTGCGATACATTCGGCGACAAACCGGGCGGATTGAACCGGTAGGTGGCAGGAGTTTGATGAGTAAGGTTGGTCTGAAACGGGATCATGAAGGAGTTGTCCGAGCCAACCTTGAAACCAGGCCATTTCCCTGCCCCTGGCAGGATTGACATCGTGCTTCTAAACGCAGTGGCTCCGGCTCGAACATACGGAACAACGACACCGACCTCGTTGGACAGAGCCATGCGAACCTCGTTTAGGACATTTATCGTCGCTCCTCGCGTGTAATTGCTGCGGTAGGAATTCCAGACCTCCGCTCCAATCGCGTTTGAAACGCTCAGATTATACATGAGGTTGGTCTGCAATCCTCCGTTTCGCTGCAGCCGCGTCAGAATCATCTTGCGGGTGATTTCGAAATGCGAGTGCATCGCATACTCGTTGAAGTTTGGAAGTCCTTTCTTCGCTCCAATGATCCACGGCACACCGTAGATATTTGAGTCCTGGCCAATCAGGGCAAATTCAGCAGGCTCGTCGAGCGCAAGCGGTTTGTTCGCTGCCTTCTGCAAATCATAGCCCGCTTCCGTAAACCCTGTGATATAAATGGCGTTCCCGCTCTTGCGAAAGATGGGGCGAAATACACTTGGAAAGGCAGGATCAATTCCACGGTTGGTCACGACGCTGTCAGTGATATTTGCCGCCAGTTGAAGAAGGCGATTTACACTGGGAGAATACACCATGCGATTGCTGAACCACACCGGAATACTAGTCACTCCGAATGGTTGGTTCGTACCGAAATAGTTACGGTAGTAGTCAAAATCGTTGTCGCGCCAGTCTTGTGTGTATCGGCTCAACAACCGGTTCGCTATGTTGGTGAACAAGACCACCGCGACCTGATCCTGTCTGTTGTCCAGTTCGGGAAATGCCGCAACAACCGCAGGATCGTCCCATCGCACAAAGTTGGTCGCGGCAAAACCGGCCACGTTCACAAAATTCAAATTCAGCTTGTCCGGGTCTTCGTAGGCGGAGTCGCTGCCGAGCTGCGAGAGCATGCGGTAATAGGTGTATTGATCGTAGGTGCTGAGATTGGTGCCCAAGGCGGAAAGGCGCTGAGGAATGCTGACTGGTGCTCCCGCCGCCTTTGCAACCCGGTTATTGAAGAAATCCTGGACGGAAAAGAGGTGGTTTGTGTTGTAGGAGCCGGACCATGGGAGGGTGGTATTATCAGTACTCACCGGCAGAACACCGCTGTTGGTCACTCGCAAATCACCATCGCTATATCCATCAAACCCACCCTTCAGAAAAGCCAACTGGCCCGGCCTGCCATACAGGCTGGCCACACTCAGCAATCCACGAGTTCTGTTCCCCGCATCCCCGTTCATCCGGAATTTGTAAATGGCGCCGGCGTCCTGAAAAGCCACACCGGAACGCGAAACAACGGATGGATTGACGGTGGGTGTGGTTGGACTGAAATTCAGGGGTAGATCGAACCCATAATCACCCCATCCAGAAATCTTGTTTGTGTTCAGATCGGCGAGAAACGATGCAAGATTGATCTCCCAGGATCCCACACCGTAGTTTCGAAAGAAATCGAGGCCGGATGTCTGCACAGCCGCAGCATTTCCCAGCGCCTCGTTGTGGATATAATTCACATCCAGTGTCTTTCCGGCGGGAACGACAATGAAGGCGTAGCGGCTGAGAAAACGGTTCGTGCTCGAGTGCGGAAATCCAGGCCGCTCCAATACGCCGATCCATTCGGGGTCGCCGACCATGTAATTGCTCACCCACTGCCCGTTGGGAAGAACTGCGACGAATGGATTTCCGGAGCTGTCAACATTTGTCACCGGCCAGTACCCGGAGCGGTCATGGCGGCCATTGCGGTTCAGATCAAGGTAATAACGGAAGTCGTAACTGCCCGCCACTCCCCGCGTCGCATTGGTGACATAGACCGGCGGACGCGGGCTGAAATAGAGGTTGGTGAGGTTCTGAAGCCGTTGCGCAAGGGTAAGAGGCGTGTGCGCGTTGTTATCCACGTAATCATAATTGACGTTCGTCAGGCCGTTCACAGTGGGCGGGTAAATGGACTGCCAGTTAAAATTGTTTGCCGCTCCGGGAGCGAATCCTTCCCAGCGGATGAAGTTGGTTGAAACCAGGAGGCCGAGCGAACTGACGTTCGTTGTGCCGAGCATGTTCGCCAGCATCTCGGCCTTGGCGCGCTCCAAAGCCGAATCCTGGGCAAACTTGGCGAGCGTCATGTCCTTGGTCGTGGTCACCACGCCCCTTTCGCGGCGGCTCAATGCCAGAAACGTGATCGCCATGAACAGGATCACCGAAAGCATGATGACCGTGATGACAAGGGCGACGCCACGGCTGCGCGATACGTGATGAGCGGCGGGTGACGTGCGGCGTGAAAATTGGGAGTTGAGTTTCATTGATACGCGGCGGGGTCAACGTTGCGGACAGGAACGCGGATGCGAAAGAGATGAACACTACCGGCTTGCTGTGCGAGATAGTTGCTGCGCGCAAACCCAGCGGGAATTGCAAGCGCGCGGTCGCGGGCGCGTTCCTCCAGGACGCCGAGTTCAATTTCGACGAACGCGGGGACGATGTTGTTGGAGTAATAATAAAGCCCGACCTCGGACGGCACCTGTGCGGACGACTCAACACGGGCGTTGAAAGGAATGCTACTGTAGCTGGTCTGCCAGCCGTTGGCGGTGTCGAATGCACGCACCTTGAAATGCACAACGCCATCAACAATCCGACTCATGCCAGAGAGCGACGTGTTGTTGTAGGCCCTGAAGATGCCGGCCGGATCGGCGCCAAATCCATAGTTGGTTGCGAAACGATAAAGCGAACCCATGCCGTCAACGGGATCGCTGACGCGATAGCCGAAGCCTTTCCATGTCTGATTCTCTCGGGCCACGAAAAATATTTCCTCCATCACATTGGTGCGTCCGGCGGAAACTGGATTGCCGGTAATTGGCTGAACGAGCGGCGGGACATTTGGAATCTGGGCGTAAAAATTCACGGCATTGATGCGATAGCTCGGCGTGATCTGTTCGAGATCGCGCGTGAGCAGTTCAGTGACAGCGCGACCGCTTTCCAGCACGTCCACCTGCGTCATGCTCGCGCGGAATGCCTTCTGTGTCTGGGCAAACATGGAGACGAGTCCGATGATGATCACCGCAAGCAGCACGGTGACGACCATGATTTCAATGAGGGTGAATGCGCGCTGGCGGCCGCGACCCATCATCATCGCCGACGGAGTGCGACCGGTCCCCGGTCGCAGCGCGTCAACGGAGAGGTTGGCGTCAGAAAACTCCGCCAACATCCGGTGTGTGTGTGTGCTGCGGGCGAGGGACCGCCCGCGCCCCGGAACGACCGGCTGCACCAAAGCACGATGGTCGGCACGATTTCCTGATTGGAATGATGGAAAGGAAAGTTTCATTGAGCCTGCGTGTAGATTTGCGGTTCAAAAAAGTAAAGCAGCCCGAGGTTCTGAATGTTTGTGATGCTGCCTCCCGCAAGCGTGCGATACGTTTGACGCCCGTTGCCACTCCTGCCATTGGCGTACAGCGGCCAGCGGAACGTGAGGCGGATTTCGTGAAGATTGTTCGCCAGCTTTCCACCGGCTGCAACGTCGGGCACGGGATAATTCTCTACAATCATCCTGTGTGCGAAGGAGAAGTTCTGGATATTGGCCTGGCTCTGCGGCAACTGCTCGCCAGCGGAGCCGCTCATGGCATAGGTGTAGGCCACGACGTAATTGCTCTGGTTGCCAGCAAACTTCGGCATACTCAACAGGCCAACAATATTACTGCCTGTATCGAGCCAGTTGCCGGTTGCGGTCACCGAGGTTATTAACGAACTCGTACGAGTAAAACCATCAATACCGCTGCTGATGACTGTCCATGGATTATTGGCGGTATCATACCTTGTCCACGAATTCGTGATGGCAAAGACGTGATTGGTCAGGTCATCCAGTCCGCGCGCACCGCTGCGGATGGCGTCCATGAAAAAGTTGGCCTCGTTGTTGATGATGGTTTCCTCGCGGTTGTCCCTCTGGACGTTCAAGCCCAGTGGCAGCACGCCAATTATGGCAACAACGGCAAAGCCGATGATCGCCATGCTGATGGCGATTTCAACGAGCGTGAAGGCGGCGCAGCGGCGGAACCCGGACAGCCTTGTCCGCGGGTCCTGGAGCGCGGGTTGAATCGCGCGGACAAGGCTGTCCGCGCTCCGATGTGTTCGCATGAGTCTCATCTGAACTCCTGTTTCTCAAGCCGCGCGCGGCCTGTCAGCCAGTCAATGTGGACGAGCATGAAGGTGTTGGTGCTTGAACCGGCCGGCGACTCGGTGAGCGTGGGCGCAGCCTGCACCGGGTTCTTCTTTGCGTCGCGGCTGTAATCCACGCTGCCTTTGGCAAGCGGAATGAACTCGTCTTCCTGGGACGCATTTACGCCATCACGGGTCAACTGGCCAAGGTGATTGAAGGCTATGTAGGGCAGAGCGACATACGGAGCGCCTGTGGCTGATGCGTCCTGGGATGGGAAAGGCACATCAACGGTACGATCAAAACCTTTCACGGAAAAGATGCGATCATTGGGCAATGTTGGTGCGGGCGGGGCTGATTGAGGGGGATCATAAATCTGGGTGGGCAGGGCGGCACGGGCGTTGAACTTGAATCCGGGAATGAAAGCGCCCTCCGGCAGGGAGCGCCACGCGGACAAATAACGGACGGTGGATCTCCCGGGTTGATCCCCGACGCTGCGCAGGGTGACAAACGAGTAGGCGGCGAGTTGCTTGTCCCAGAGATTTTGCGCCTTGGAAATTTCCTTGGGGTAGGGATTGAGCTTTGCGTAGTTCGGGTCATTCCAAAAATTGTCCGGGCAGAAGACCATGAAGACGGTGGTGCGCTGGCTGATGGCGAATTGCCGGGCGCGGGTGCAGTCATCGAGCAACTGGCGCGTGGTGGCAAGTGTGGAATCCGAGCCACGCATGGTTTTCAGCGTGGGCAGCGCAATCGCCGTGAGAATGCCGATGATGGAAATCACCACCAGCATTTCGACCAGCGTGAAGGCGTGTTGGCGCGGCGCGGTTCGCATAAGGTCACTCCTGCCAGAGAAGGATATTGTCCTTGTTCACGCCCTGATCGGCTTTTATCAAGGTTGACGCCTGACCGTCGGGTCCTTTGGACCAGATTAGAAATTGACCAGGGCTTTCAAAGGTATCAACCCCGCCAGTAGGGGAGGATAAACCTCTGAGCCCGGATTTACCTGATTTCTGTGAGACAGAAGTTCGACTGTAAATTGAATCCCTGCAACGATCGTCAGTGCTCAGATCCAATGAAATAATGTAAGGATTGCCCCAAGGATCACGATACTCACCATCCAGCCCAACTCCGGCTGAAATCGTGTCGCTAACCTTCTTGGCATTCAGCCAGGCATTGCGCTGAAGATTCAAAACGTGATCCTTGTTCGGAGTGGCCAAGCCATTCCCGTAAACAACTTCATCCATTATGATGGCGATGACGCCTGCATTGAAACCGTAGTTGGTGACAACGCCAGCGATGCTCGTAACATTGGTCAAACCAAACGTCGCATCCAAACCGCCAATTGGAAATCCAGGCGGCACAGGGAATCGCCCGTTGTAGGTGGACTCGTAGGATTTGATGGCCATGCCGATCTGTGACATTTCCAACTTTGCCTTTCTCTTCATTGCTGCCTCCCGGGCCTTGGCGATGGCAGGGAGAAGCATCGCCGCGAGTATGGCGATGATTGCGATGACGACGAGGAGTTCGATGAGCGTGAATCCTGAAAAACGACGTGAGGTTTGTTTGTTGGTTTTCATAAACGATTCGTTGAAGGTGCGTGCCCTGCAAATGGCGTTTCCGGTGACGATCTGGACGCGGCAACGGCCGCGCCTGTTGTGGGGTCGTGAATGTTGGGAACTGACCAGCACACGCGGAAACCAGAAGGAATCCTCCCACGTCACGGAAACACGCGCAGGCTGACCGGAGGGGTTGAGGTGGCTGGTTTTCATGGGATCAAAAAACGATTTGTGGAGTTTTGCTCCAGTTGCTGATGCGGTTTGTCTTGCCACTGACGTACACGTCCACCCAGAGATCGAATCCGCCGGGATTGTTGGTGGGGCTGGTGGCATTGTAGCGCCACGGATTGAGTTCGGGCACACCTGCGACACCGTTGCCAAGATTTGCAGGCCAGATCACGGAGCAGGTGAGCAATTCAACGTCGTTGACTGTTCCATGCTGATTGGATCTGATGTCATTGAGGAATTTTTTCGCTGGCTTGGAGGAATCCGCGTCTGTATTGCGGGTGCAATTGACAAATCCGCCACGCCCGAACTCGCTCAGGATTTTCGCCGGCGTGATCTGGAACACACCGTCCTTGGTCTCGTAGGTCGTGCCATTCAGGAGAGTGCCCATGAGTTCGTAATAAAGGGGATTGCTGGCGAATCGCGATTGAGTCCTGCCATTGTCCGGCGGGTAGTGCCCGAGTTCCGTTTTGTAATTCTCAATCGCCGTGACGATCTGGTCGCGCTCGGCCTGAACTTTCGAGATGGTTTGCCTGCGCTTGATGGCTCCGACTGTCGGGAAGACCAAGGCTGCAAGAATGGCGATGATTGCAATGACGACCAGCAATTCGATGAGCGTAAAAGCTCTGGCGGATGCGGACGGAATCTGGTTTTTCGTTTTCATTGTTCGGGTTGGTTCAACGTTCGCGGACTTCCTGTTCCATGCGTTCGCTCAACCATTGTTTGATCATGCTCTGGTAATTCAAGAACCGGGACCGGGCCAGCCGCTTGATCCGGGCCAGCATCCGCGGATCGATGCGGATTGTGATGGTCACGGATTCCGAGACCTCCGAGCCACCCGCCACCGCGGTTTCCATCAACCGCAGGTCGGGCCGGTTTTCCGCCCAGAAATCCGCCTCCGCATCCTCGCTGTCGAAGATGGGCACCTCTTCCCAATTGGCGATGGTCCGCATTCACTTTTACCCGGCATCCCGCCGGAGGTATTCCCCGCTTACGCGATCCACAGTTCATTGAGACAGCGTTTGATCCATCTTCCGCTGGTAGAAGAATCGCTCCTCTGGTTGGAACGTTCGGGCGTGGATGATCCGGACCAACTTGCCGTTGGTGCGATACACGCTGAACACTCCGACGCCTCCCGCTGTCATCCCGAGGTTGAAGTAGCGCGATTGCACCGCAAACCGCGGCGTATCCGGCAGCAACCTAACAGCGAACGGATCCTCGAAGGACTCCTCGACTTCCCGCTGACTCAAAGAACTATCCAACTCAAAGGGCGGATTGTTCCAATCGAACTCCATATCGAGTCAGTTGTAAATAACACGCCCATGCAATGTATTTCCTTTGTATTTACACATCGCAGCCGCGGTTGTCAAACGATTTGAGAGTTTTACCAAATCTTTTCCAATATCCGGTCCATGCCCTGGTCAGGGTGGCACGGTCTCAGTCCATCCAAGGCATGGGGAGGACTCCGACGTGGACCGAATTGGCACGAATTGGCACTTTTTGTTCCGATTTGCCACCGCCCACACGGTTTGCGCGGGAGGCGCTGAATCAGCAAGCCAAAATGCCCGCATCTATTTCAGACGTTCCGCGTCGGGATTGAGCATCTTCCGTGGTCCACACGCGGCCCAGATTCCTATTCCTTGTCGCCGCCGCCGCCGCTGTCGCCGATGGAGTTCATCAAGGAA
>CAYSDO010000045.1:0-17841 GCA_964429665.1 uncultured Bifidobacterium sp. | reverse complement strand
ATCGCAACGAAGATTTGTTGATGCCGCCCAAGAAGCCGAAGCTATCAGATTCTGTCATTGCCAACTTCGAGCGTTGGATACGTGATGGAGCCGCCTGGCCGGAAGGTGACAAGCCTACGCAAGCAACCAAGCCTGTTGCTTTCGATCTCGCAGAACGAAAGCAGCGGCTGCCGTGGATTTGGGAGTCACCACAACGCCAGCCAGCGCCTGCTGTGACGAACACCCCATGGCCGATTGCCTCAGTGGATCGTTTCATCCTGGCGCGTCTCGAAAAGGAAGGACTCCAACCGGCCCAACCCGCTGAACCCGAAATTTGGCTGCGAAGGGTTTATT
The DNA here is from genome assembly GCA_964429665.1 of uncultured Bifidobacterium sp. Classification (GTDB taxonomy): domain Bacteria; phylum Verrucomicrobiota; class Verrucomicrobiia; order Limisphaerales; family JADLHS01; genus JADLHS01. The sequence goes on along the minus strand of CAYSDO010000045.1, from coordinate 17,508 downwards.
TCGCATTGAAAGGCCTGCCGCCATCACCGGAGGAACTCACCGCGTTTTTGAATGATCGCTCACCCGGCGCGCGCGAATGGGTGGTGGATCATCTGCTGGCGTCTCCACAGTTCGGCGAGAGATGGGCGAGGCATTGGCTGGATTTGGTCCGCTACGCGGAGTCACGCGGGCACGAGAGCGACTTCATCATCCCCAATGCGTTTGAGTATCGCGACTATGTCATCCGCGCGCTGAATGCCGACGTACCTTATGACGCTTTCGTTCGTGAGCACATCGCAGGCGATCTTCTGCCCAAGCCGCGACGTCACTTGGAAAAGGGCTTCAATGAATCCATCATCGGCACTGGTTGGGCATTTCTAGGTGAGGAAATTCACGCACCGGTGGACACGCGCCAGGATGAAACCGACCGGGTGGATAACCGGATAGACGTCATGTCCAAGACATTTCTCGGGCTGACGGTTTCCTGTGCGCGATGTCACGATCACAAGTTCGATGCGATATCCCAGCGAGATTACTACGCACTGGCCGGCTTTTTCATCAGCTCAGGTCAGAGGTTGGCGCGCTTCGAGACCATGGATGGCGAGCGTGAGGTTGCCGGCAAACTCGATGAATTCAAAGCACGGTGGGCGACGAATCTGGCCTCAAAGATTTCAACCGCTCAAGCTCCCGTGCTTTCAAAGTTGAAAGACTATCTGATTGCTGCCTCGGAGGCTGTCGCGTCAGACACAAACGCGGCTCCGAAGGTGGGCACGCGTCTCCACTCTTCGTCTCTTCCTCAATCAATCAAAGATTCCGTCACCCGGCTCGCATCCGGTCATTCGCTGAACACTAACATCCTTGGTCAATGGACGGTCGCAGTACTGAATGCGGTAAATGATTCTGGTGATGCGCTGCATCCTTTGGCGAAGTCTTTCTCCTCGGAGACAAACACAGTTGAGAAATCTAATTCTCCATTGAGCGAGGCAGGGCTGCCAGAAGGTGCGCAAGTGATCGTAGATTTTGGAAAACTTGCCAATCACGGATGGTTTGCTGACGGTGTTGGTTTTGGACTCGGACCTGTGCGTTCCGGCGAATTGCAACCCGTTCCACCAATGGGAACAAACGGTCCTACGCTGCTCCTTGCCACTCGCCCAGCGGCCCAGACTGATGCGGACTGGCGTGACATCGATCTGAGCCCCGGCGTCGAACGAGAGCCAGCCATGTTTGGAGGTTGGAAGCGCGATGGCGTGATGCTGCGTTCTCCCAAGTTTGAACTTGTCAGCGGTAAACTTCATTACCTTGTCCGTGGCAGCGGAAAAATTCTCGCCGCTGTTGACTCACAGCGACTCGTTACCGGCCCATTGCATACAGTCCAGATCAAGGAGTGGGGCTTTAAGGACAACTGGCATTGGGAGACTCACGATCTCTCCGACTACGCAGGTCATCGCGTTGCGATCGAATTTTCTCCAGGCAACGAGTTCGACACCTCCATCGCGATGATCGTTGAATCCAAAACCACGCCGGTTGATCCAGCATCCCTGGGCCAACAAATGGCGGAAGTTTTCACCGAGCGCAAAGCGGTTTCTCCAGCGGAAATGGCCGCCGCGTATCAGGAATTGTTTATGGGAGCTGCCAGGTCGTTTTCCGTAAATGCCACGACCGGACCTCAGCTTGAGATAGGCCGATGGCTTGTGCTACGACCCGAGTTGTTTTCCGGGAAGGAGGGCGAATGGCCCGAACCTGTGAGCCGGGTGCTAACCGATTACCTCAAAGCGCGCGAACCGCTTGTCAGCCGCATTCAATGGAAATCGCGTACTGCGCCTGCGATGATGGAGGGAAATGGCATGGACGAATACCTCCTTGTTCGGGGTAAACATCAAACGCCAAAGGGTCTTGTCCCGCGCCGGTTTTTGGAGGGCATCGCCGGCCCTGAGGCAATCGATGGCAATCAGGGCAGCGGGCGCCGCCAATTGGCAGATGCGATCACTTCCCCTCAAAATCCATTGTTTGCCCGCGTGCTCGTCAATCGTGTATGGCATCATCTGTTCGGTCGAGGAATCGTTGCCACGGTGGACAACTTCGGCTGGCTGGGCCAACGTCCGACGCATCCAGAGCTTCTCGATGATCTGGCTGCTTCATTCATCCAGGAGGATCATTGGTCCATCAAGCGACTTATCCGGCGGCTCGTGCTTTCGCGCACGTACGCCATGTCGAGCAAGCCCGCCGATGCTGATGCAGAACAGCGTGATCCTGAAAATCTTCTTCTGCACCGGATGAACCTGAAACGTTTGGAAGGCGAAGCGATTCGTGATGCCATGCTGATGGTTTCGGGGCGACTCGATCTGCGAATGTTCGGACCATCCGTCCCGCTGCATGAATCGCAGTTTGTCGAGGCTCGCGGACTTCGCAGCGAACGTGGACCGCTCGATGGCGAAGGCCGGCGGAGCATTTATGTGGCGGCGCGACGAAATTTTCTTCCGATGATGATGACCGCGTTTGACACGCCTACTCCATTCACGACCGTCGGTCGGCGCAACGTATCGAACGTGCCCGGCCAGATGTTGTTTCTAATGAATGATCCGTTCGTCCATCAACAGGCCGGCGTTTGGGCAGATCGGCTTTTGAAGGAATTGCCGGAGGCTTCAACTGAGCAACGAATTCGCAACCTTTACCTTGCGGCCTTCAGTCGCGAGCCATCCGCAACCGAGATCGCCCGTTGCTCCGCCACGTTGCGCGAGGTGCGTGTCGCTTCGGATCAGGCTTCCGCAGTGAAAGATTCGTGGACGGAGGTTTGCCACGCGCTCTTTGGTGTGAAAGAATTCATGTATGTCCGCTGAGATTGTTCACTGTCGTTACTGCCTTAGCCGCCGCGAGGTGTTGAAGACCTTCGCGTGCGGGTTTGCTTCGGTGGCATTCTCGGCGTTGTTTGGTCAGAATCTGTTACAGGCAGGCACACCAAGGCCCAGCCCGCTGTCTCCCAAGCCTCCGCATTTCAAGCCACGGGCGCGCAGCATCATCTTCCTCTATATGGACGGCGGCGTGTCGCAGGTGGACAGCTTTGATTACAAGCCGCTGCTTGAAAAACATCATGGTGAGGATCCTCACACAGCCATCGGCAAACTTGAGAAGACGCAATTCGCCAACGTCGGCAAGGTGATGAAATCACCGTGGAAATTTTCCCGTCGCGGCGAAAGCGGTCTCTGGGTCAGCGATCTGTTTCCGCACATTGCAGAGGAAGCGGACAAGCTCTGCGTCATCAAGTCCATGACGTCAAAGTTCCCGGAGCACACCAGCGCCAACTACTTTTTGCATACGGGCACTGGCTTGCAGGGGCGTCCGAGCATCGGCGCGTGGGCGACGTATGGCTTGGGCAGCGAAAACCAGAACGTGCCGGGCTTCGTCCTGCTCAATGGCGGACTGATTCCTTCCGGCGGCATGGACAACTTCAACAACGGATTCCTGCCTGCCACCTATCAGGCCTCGGTGTTTGAGGCGAAGGATCCGCCACTGGCCAACATTCGCGCCTCCGAAAAAACTCCGCGCCTGCAGGAGTTGAAGACCTCGCTGATTCACGACCTCGACGAGGAGACGCTGCAACAGGCCGGGCATCTGGACGCGTTGGAATCTGCAATTGCCAATCATGAACTGGCGGCGCGCATGCAATTGACCGTTCCGGACCTGCTCAATCTCGATGGCGAAACCGCAGCCACGAAGAAGCTCTATGGTCTCGATTCTGACTATGAGTTTACCCGCGCTTATGCCAAGCAATGCCTCACGGCGCGACGGCTCGTCGAACGCGGGGTGCGCTTTGTGGAACTGACCTGTCCCAAGATCGGCGGCTATGACCGTTGGGACGCGCACGGCAACCTGCAAAAGAATCACAGTGAAAACGCGCGTGCCGTGGATCAACCCATCCGTGCACTGCTTGTTGATTTGAAGCAGCGGGGTTTGCTGGATGAAACGCTGGTGGTGTTCTCAGGAGAGTTTGGCCGGACACCTTTCGCACAGGGATCCGATGGGCGCGATCACAATGAATTTGGGTTCTCCCTCTGGATGGCGGGTGCGGGCGTGAAAGGTGGCACGAGTGTTGGCGAGACCGATGATTGGGGTTACAGGGCCACCGTGGACAAATTCGAGATGCACGATTTCCACGCCACGCTGCTTTATCTTCTCGGATTGGATCACACCAAACTCACCTATCGCTTCAGCGGCCGCGATATCCGGTTGACGGATGTGTACGGCGAGGTGATTCACCAGGTTGTCAGTTGAGGCAGCACTGTAGTGTTGGGCGTGTCTGAACCTGTCCGTCAACTGGGAATCTTGCTCTTAATCCCGAGTTCCAGCAGATTTAGAAAAAGATTAAGATTACGATTAAGACCAGCTCTCGTTGAATGTCAGTGTGGGATGATTCTGCAATCCCAAAGGGATTGTGTCTTCCAGCCCGGGGTTGCGAGGAACGAGCTACCCTGGGAAAGACGAAAGAGAATCAACACAACCCCAACGGGGTTGCGGCCTGCGTTCCCGTATTTTGCCACAACCCCGTTGAGGTTGAAAACATTTCCGACGGCCACCCGGGGTAGCTCGTTCCTCGCAACCCCGGGCTTTGAGCCGGAATCCCGTTGGGATTCAGCGTCGGAATTTCCCTGCGACAGGATGCTGCCCTCTACGGCAGGCCGGGAGGCACGCCGCTACAATCAGAGCATTCATTTGGGCCAGCGGAGTTGCAGATGCACGCGCGCCACGTCGCCCATGTAATCGCCGGTTTGATATTCCGTGGCAGCCTTTGTGATGTGTTCGCGCGCGAGTTTGTCATCGCCCAAGGCTTCAAAATACAGACCCAGATACAGGTGCGCGTAGAATAACTGGCTCTTGAGTTGCGGCGGGGCAGGGTTGCCGGCGGTGGCGGCTTTCAACACATCCTCCGGTTCAATTTTGCCGGCGAACAGCGTGTGGACTTCCATCATCGGCACGCGGGCGTCGCCCTTGATCGGGATCAGCGAGGCGCGGGCTTTTTCAATCCCGTTGGTGCGCGCGACGCAGAGAAAATGCCAGACCGCATTCTCAACGTCGTTGGAATTCACCGTCTGGTGCGACTCGAACTGCTTCCGACCTTCATCAAAGCGTCCCAGGTAATAGAGTGAAATGCCGCGCTGCCAGTGATACGGGGCTTTCTGGGGCGCGAACCCGATGAACTTGTCAAAGTCGGCAAGCGATTCCTTGACGTGACCGAGTTTGAAATGCTCGCCGCCGCGATGCTGCCACGCGTCCGGCACATTAGGATCAAGCTTCAAAACCTGATCGTAATCCGCGATGGCCCTGGCAGGGGCGTGGTTTTCCTCGTGAAAGCGGGCGCGCAAAAAATAGCCGCGCGGATTCTGCGGTTCAATGGCGATGGCCCGGCTTGCCAGCGTGACCGCCTCATCAGGTTTGCCTTTGGAGTAAGCGGCCTTGGCTTGGGATTGCAGGTCGTCAAAGAGCTTCGGCTCTGCGGCAAATCCAATCCTTGCTGTCAGCAGGGTCAATGCTGTGATGGTGAGTATCAGTCGCATGGTTATGTTCCAAATTCGTCAGATAGATTCCGGCTTCCTATACGGTCTCAGGTGACTTAGCTCAAGGACGGCAGGATGGTGGGCTTTGGTTTCAATTTGCAATGAGTCGGAAATATCGTTGTGAACCACTAATCTGGTTGGTGTGAGGACTGGTGGCTCCAGGAACATTTGTGAATGTGCCGGTGATGGACGGCGCAGACTGCAAACTGAAGGAGGTGCTTGCCCAGCGCAACACCACTCCACTGCCGGATTTGTCGATTTGGAGCAGAATTGGTGATGGACTCTGGGCTGCGTACTTGATCGTCAAATAGTCCTCACTGACTCCGTCTGTACTCGACACCCCGGCAACATAAACATTTCCGCCGTCGTCTAAGGCAATGCCAAACGCTTCATCTTCACTGAGGTCAATTCCGTCATAGCGATTTGTCCACAGCGGCACGCCGCTTGCCGAATAAGCAACCGTGGCACAATCAATACTTTCATCCTGCGAAGAGCCAGTTACATAAACGTTGCCTTGATGATCAACTGCGATTGCATTCGGTTCATCAATGTCGTCATAGGGACCGTTGTAGGTATTGGTCCACAAAGGCACGCCACTATTTGAATAGGCAATTGTAACGAAATCGGAACTGCCAAAAGCTGATGACGAGCCAGTGACGTAGACGTTGCCGCTATTGTCCACGGCGATTGCTCGCGCTTCATCGTCATCGAAGTCGAGACCATCGAATCGGTTGGTCCATAATGGCACTCCATCGGCGGAATACGCAATCGTGGCATAATCGTAATGACTGTTTTCCCCTTCCGATGCACCAGTGACAAAAACATTGTTGCTGCTGTCCACGGCTATGGCCGTGGCGTAGTCTCCACGATGCACAGGTCCATCGTAACGATTCGTCCACAAGGCTGTGCCACTTGATGAATATGCTACTGTGGCAAAGTCTCCACCAGAATAACCGCTCACGAAGACGTTGCCGTTTTTCCCCACGGTTAGTGCCGAAGGAAAATCAGGAGAGGGGAAGATGATGGGGAAGTTTGCTCCGTGATAATTTGTCCATAAAGAGATGCCAGTGTTTGAGTACGCCATCACAACAAAGTCGGTGTTCACATCGTCAGCGGTGGTTCCAGCGATGTAAATATTCCCGTTGTTAGCGTCTGCGGCGATAACAGGACTTGGCAACACAACTGCAATGCCACTGCCAGATCTGGTCCATCGGTTTGTCCACAACGGAGTGCCACCGCCGGAATAGCCAACTGTTGCGTAATCGCGAGAACCGCCGATTCCTCCTATAAGACCTAGAACAAAAATGTTGCCACTACCATCCACCGCCATGGCTCTCGCATCGCCACCGCCGTTGTCAGGCCCGCCGTAACGATTTGTCCACAATGGCACTCCGGAACTCGAATACTTGATTGTTGCATATCCGGAATTACCAGAAGCAACAGTCCATCCAGTCACAAACACATTTCCAAACTTGTCCGCTGCCACTGCTCGGGCTATTTCAGTAGAATTTCCAACACCGCCAAAATAATTTGTCCACAGCGGAACGCCACCTTGTGCACTTGCCGACTTGGGGACGAGAAGCAAGCACGCTGCAAGGAGGCAAGACAAAGGCGACATGTTTCGGAACATGAGTGTCATGCAGTAACCCATAAAGGAATGATTCTGTGCCGTGTTGATCTCTCGTCAGTCTTTCACGTCCAAAGATGTCCAAGATTTTAACCAACTTAAGCGGCGATATCTAACCGTGGCAAGACATTTACATTATGTTGAGAACGGACGGCAAATCAGCAAATCACTGCTCACAAACTAATCTTGCCTACGGCATTGTTAAATGATTTCAAGCTATTTCCGCTTCGTTCTCAAGCCATCCTCATTGGCCGAGACTGCGTCCTGCCACGCTTTCGGAATCGTGGCGACGCAGACGTTGACATCGCCAAGCATGTTTGAGGCAAAGACAACTTTCTCGCCTTTGCGGTCCCAGCCCACGTGCGGGTGGTCGCCCTTGCCATAGGTGCGATGGCCGGCGGTGAGCAGGTGGGGACGCGTGGTCTTGCCCTCAAAGAGCATGATCTCGCCGTGCCAGTTGTCGGCGGCGATCCATCGTCCGTTTCCGCTGCCGGCCACATGCCACCAGTTCAAGTGCGCCGCGCTTTCGGCTGTGGCTTCCGGCCATGCCGCGCCAGCACCTGCGATGCGAATTTCGCCCGAGTAAATGTTGAGCGCCTTGACGTGTGCCAGTTCCACCGGTTTATGACCTACGCCGCCGCAGAACAGAAGCTGGTCGTTCACCCACCAGGATTCGTGCGTGACCAGTTCGCCTTCCTCCGCGAGATACACGTTGCGCGGCGTGCGGTCGCGGATGTCCACCACCCACAGCCGTTGCCCGCGGCCCGCGTAATCTTCCGGCCCATGGGAACTGCGAACCGGCCCGGCGACGTCGCCCGTGGGGCCGCGGCCGCCGGCAAAGCTGATCAAGTTGGGATTGGTGCGGCTCCATTGCACATGCCCGCCAAAGCTGGGTTGTTGCGGCAGGCGGCAGACGTCGCTGATCTTGCCGGTCTTGACGTTGATCTTGCAGATGGCAGGTCCGCGCTTTGTATCGGCAAAACCCGTGACGCCGAGTGCCACGTATTTGCCGTCACAACTCGGGTTGAGGGAGGTGCATGGACCACCGTCCGTCATGGTGCAAAGCACACGCTCGGTCGCCGTCACCTTCGAGTGCTGTGCGGTGGGATTGCTGGATGGTTCGATTGTGAGTTTGATTGCCACAATGGAACGACCACGCACTGCAAAGAAGGCGTTGCCTTTTGCGGCTGCGGTTGCGCCGCCCAAACCGCCTTGAGGCGTGGTGAGGCGGATCAGTTCGCCGGTTGCCGTCACGTAACCCATGAGTCCGCCGTTCTTGCGAGACGAGGTAAACAAAATGACGGACTCGTCAGACAGCCATGAATACTCGTGGAAATAAAGGTTGGCGTCGTTCTCGGGAGCGGTTGTCAGAAACAACAACTCGGCACCGGTTTTGGGATCTGTCATGCGCCGGTGTTCAGGCGGGAGAACTTCCAGTGGATAGGTTGTTTCGGCGGCAACGGCGGAGACGGCAATCAATGCGAGCGCCGTTGAGAGCAGGTTGGTCCGAAGCTGCCGGAGTGCGGTGTCGAGGATTCCAGATGCGGATTTCATGGTTGTGGTGTTTGGTGGTCGGCTTTGCCAGCTTGCGAAGCAATGCATGGAGCAGCCGACATGGGGGAGTTTTACTTCAACCGGTGGAGAATGGAAAATGAATTTCGTGATTCTCAGTTGTGATTCTCTGCGTCCGGTTGGGTGGTGCGTGCCAACACGTGGAGGATAGTGTTGACGCTCGCCCTCACCCCGGCCCTCTCCCCCGTGGAGAGGGAGTTCAGTGTTCGCGTTCAAGGTGACTCCACCATCAGCCAGGTTCGGCCTCCAGCAGGAACTTGCACTGGTACGCGGACATTGAACTGCCGGTCGAGCTTGTAGCGTTTTGGTTTTCCATTCTCCACCCGAATCAACGCGGTGTTGGCCAGTCCGGTGTAGTAGAGCGGCAGAACTATTTCTCTTTCGATGACGGTTGGCAGAGGGTTGTGAATCATCGCGAGCCCCCGGGTCTTGAGGCGTGGATTGACGTGTAGCAGATAATCCACGTCTCGACCATCTGCACGTCGGCAATGAATGATGTCGCTCTCCAAAATATCGCGATGCTCTTTGAACCAGTTCACCCACTTTTTGACGAGCGCCTTGGTTTCATCCGAGTCGTAAAGTCGTGGACCGCGCCAGCAGGCCTGCACTCCGGCGCCGAGGTTGTTGGCAAGGTGACCTTCGTAAGCATCGAGGTGTTCGCGCAACGGTTCAATGGTCGCTGCGGCCCCGCCTCCTTGATATTCCGTGAGCGGGACGAACATCCAGCCGGCAGTCTGCGGCTTGGTCCATGTGCCGTCAAAAATGTTCTGGCGTGCGTGAATGAGTTGTTGTGCGCGGGGCAGCGACCAGTTGTCCTCGCGATAGCCCATTGCCGTTTTGTTGCCGCCGGAGAAAAAGTAGTAGTCAGGTTGGTTGATGTAGATGCCACGCTCGCGACACCATGTGTAGAGGTCGGCGCTCATGCGCCAGTTGACCCATTGAGAATCTGCTTCGCCTCGGTGACCAGGATGGCTGGTGGACGCGCAAATGTCGCCGGGATATGGACCGTCATGTTCGAGCAGGTCGAGCCCTGTCTGTGCAAGGAAGTTGGTGAGCTTGTGCAGATAATTTGTTCCCCAAGAGCTGGCGAAACACGGCGCATTGCCAAAGATCGCACCGCCGGGTTTGCCAGTCTTTGGATTGATCACGTCGTTGGCATCGTCAATGCGCCGGCTGCTGAAGAGAGAGTAAGCGCCGACCTCAAGGCCTTTGCCGTGTGCGTAGTCCACATCCGCCTTCACCTTCGCGATGTAAGCAGGGTCTTCCTTCTCCACGTCCAGCCCACTGCCGAACGTGTAGATGATCATCTCGAATCCGACTTCGGCGCATTGATCCACCGCGCTGCGGAAGGATTTCGTGTCCGCATTGCGAACGTGCATCATCACGGGACTTTCCGTGGACCAAGGAGCGAGGGCTTGATGCGCATGGCGGATGAACAATCCCTGTCTTTCGCGATCGGTTGAATCGTGCACCACCAACCATGTGTGAAAACTTGTGAACATTTCACCGGGCGCGAGCTGAACACCGGGACCAATGGGTGGCTCGCAAACCAGAAGGCAAGGTGTCTTCAAAGCATAGCTGACCTGTGTTCTGAACTCAGGATCCGCCCGCCACGAGGCGATCTGATTGCCGGTGACAACGTCCATGCCTTTGAACATGTAATCGCTGAGAACAGTGATGGCTGGAGTGCGCCAGGCAATTTCAGATCGCTCATCCACTGCGGACTCGGCTTCCACGACTGCGAGGCGTTCGCTCGTGAATCGATCAATTGTGATGGTGCGGCCAGTGCCATTGCTCACCGTGAGCCATTTGCCCAACACCGGCAGGCCGTCGTAAAGTTCGTGATGCACTGAGACTGTGATGCCGCGCGTGGATTCGTCCGTGCCCTGAAAGTTGAGCGCGAGCCTGGCGACTGGTGCTGGCCACGGTAAATTGGCGTGATGGCGCTTTTGCTTCCACGTGATATTGGATGCAGGTTTGCCAACGACGAAATCCACAAATTGAAACGAGCCGGGGTCGTTGGTGAGTTTGGCTGTCCACTCGGGGAGGAGGTAAGCACGATCTGGTTGCCCGCGCAGTCCGCCGACTTTGAACGACTTGCCGTCAATGGTAATGACTGCTTCCGGTTCAATGGCGCGCAACATGGCTTCGCGTGTCATCAGATTGTCGAGGCCGACGGTTGATGCGTTTGGATTCAACTTGAAGGTGCGGCGAAGCAGTCCGTTTTGAATCACAATCTCGCCTGGATTCTCGTTTTGGAACACGCCTGCTTTGAACGGGCTGGAGTCGAGCAGCCAGTCCTTGCGTGTCATCTTCAAGTCTTTCGGTGCGGAAGCAAGACGCGATAAATCAGTATTCGAGGCAAATGAATGCGGGGTGATGAAGCTTAGGATCGAGATGAAAAGCAGCAGGACGCGGGAGTTAATCTTCATGCAGAGGTTTGTGTTTCAATTTCCCGATCATGGTTCTAGAGGATTGGCTTCAGCGTCAAGTATTCCTATTTGGTACATTTCGGCTTGATGACCCAAGCCTTGCGAGCGTAGCTTAGGAACATGAACACCTTGGGTCGTCCAGCGCGTGCCGCTTTTACTTTGATAGAGCTTCTGGTCGTAATCGCCATCATCGCGATTTTGGCGGCGATGCTGCTGCCGGCTCTCGCGTCCGCCAAGCAAAAAGCTCATACCATCCGTTGCATGAGCAACCAAAGCCAGATCGGCAAGGCGTATCACATGTACGTTGAGGACAACCGCGATTATTATCCAGAGATCAATGACTGGGCTTCTACTGGAGGCAAGGACGGGACGTACGACACGTTTACCGCTTCGTCCAATCGCCCCTTGAACATTTATGTCGCCAATGCTTATGAGGTCTTTCGTTGTCCCTCCGACAAGGGCGATTTCTGGTCGCTGGCCGCGCGCGGAGTCAATGCCACCAACTGTTACTTGCAGTACGGCAACAGTTATCTGACCGAATTTGCTTTCGATTATTTTCAGGTCAAAAAGATTTGCGGCCCAAAAGGAGACAAAAACAACCGCTCAATCAAGGGGGCGGAGGTCAGCATCAAACCAAACAACAAAATCATCCAAGGGGACTGGATCTGGCACGCCAACCGGGATGTCTCACAACCCCGGGGACAATGGCACAACTTCAAAGGCAAGAATCGCATGATGATGCTATTTGGTGACACTCACACCGAGTATTTCAAGTTCCGCGATACCGCCTGGATGACAGCTCACGCTGGCGACGTTCCTGACCGGAACTTTGATTGGTGGTAGCCAGCCGCCTGCGGTTTTTTACGGATTGTTTGGGCGCACTGCTGTTACTGGCAAATCTCCCCGCAACATTCTGGTGGCAGCTCCTGCAAGTCGGAGATACCAGTCGCTGGAGAGGTTGGTGCCGTCGATGTTTAGTGGAACAAACGTACCTTGCGCAGGTAGTGTTGCAGCAGTGGGGGCAAGCTTGAACATTGCCGTGCCCTCATCCACCTCGTCGAACATCGCACCATAGACCATTGAGCATCCTGCAGACACGGCGTTGTAGGCCTGACGCCAGTAGAAGTTCCCAGCGTTGCGGGGAATCTGGTTCAACGGCCCGTTAAGCAGGTTGTGCCACGAGAAGCCTGGAAAAATTACCGGCATGTAATCGAGACCGAGGCTCGTGGTCAGCGCTAGATCGGGCACGATGAGGTTTTGTTTGAAACCGTCCGCACCCGCGTTGTCTCCATAGCGACCAACGGCCCAAGGACTGATGATGTCAAACGCGCGATAGACATTTGCCCATGCAGGATCGGACTGGGAATCGTTGTTGAGCGTGCGCCAATATGTTGGCACGCCACCCATGACTGTGAAGCCGGCGGCTTTGAATTGGTTGATCACAATGAGCGCCTCCTGCGGCGTGCCGGGACGATCCGTGAAACCGAAGCCCCAGATGGCGACGACCGGTTTGCCGCGATGCCGCTGATAGCGCGGGCTGCTCGTGACTTTCATCGTGTTGACTAGAAAGTTCCAATCGTTCGTCAACGTGCTCACGAGCGTGCCCGGTTGTTGTCCCGAGATGTCATACATGATTGCGAACACGCGACCGTAAGCTTCCGCACCGGCCCAGACGTTCGACGTGACTTGATTGCGCCAGCTCGCGAAAGACGAACTTCCCAACTCGGACGTAAAGCGTTGCAGAAACACGCCGTCAATGTGGTAATCGCGCATCCACTTGAAATGTCGCACGACAGTCTTCCGCTTGGCGGCACCATAAACACGGAACGGCGCGCCGTTGCTACACGTCATCGAGGTGGCGAACAATTCATCTGCGTCCAGTTCGCTGGTGTCTGGTAGAAAATCAATCGTGGCGTTTGCGGCGCTTGGTGTCTGGCTGCGGAACCAATGAATCCAGGCGTTTACCGGCGAACCGTCGCCCGGACACGCGAACCAGCCTTGGTAGCCGAGGAGCATCTTGCGGTTGAGAGTCGAGGTATCCACGGCGTCGGCGAGATTGAAGAATCGCGCTCCGGTGAGATTGCTCAATGTGACGGTATTCTGTGAGTTGCTGATCGTCACGGTGTTTGTGAGCCGGGTCCACGGCAGTGTGGCCGCGACATTCGAAGTCCAATGAGGTTTGAGTTCAAGCGGCGTGACCGACCACGCTAGCATGCTGCTCGTGTTTGATCGTGATAGGTTCAGGGTGACGACGCTGTTCGTTTGTGGCAGTGTTATCCCACTGCGCGGCCAACGGAAAATACGCTGATGAAGTACCCGTACCTGTGAGGCCGTCGTAGAAAGCGCGCAAGGTCAGGTTTGTTCCTGTGACCGACGTGTTGAAGTAGTTGTAGATGAAATAGCCCTGATCAGCTTCTGCTCCGGCGTAAAGGGTCAACTGCGGTTCGCCCGGTGCATCATTGAAATCCATCACCGTGTTCACGTAGTTGGCCGCATCGCCAAAGTTCCACATGTAAGCGCTTAGGACGTAATCCGTCGCAGGTTCCAAGATCACCTGGCGTTGCCTCAAACTCACCGTTGCTCCGCTGGTGACATATCCCTTCGCGACAATTCCGTTATCGGATCGCACCATGTTCGTACCTGGGTCCGCAGACATTTCGCCGAAGCCGGACCAACCTGTCGGATTCGGATGTTGGCCACCGACCAACGGGCCTTGCGACTGAAAATCACCATTTGTGACGCGAGTTGTCCACTCGGTGCCAGGTGTGAGCGAGGAAAGCTTGAGGCCAGGTTGCGCTGGCGAGGTGGTGGTGGCAAACACCGCGAACACAAACAGAACTCTTACTCCAGTTCCAGCCAAGATTACGAGTGAGAGGAAATTCTTCGCCACGAGCCAATTTTACCATACTCGGCGACGATGCTCGACATTTTCTATTGGGAGCGGGTTTTCTCGATTGCCTTGAGTTGCGCCAAGGCGGCTTGATCGCCGTTGACAGCCCTGCGTTGCAGGTCAGAAACCATGGCTTGCTTGAGGCGTTGGGCACTCGCTATCTGGTCAGGGGTCAACCCGGGTTTTTGCTGTGCGGCCTGCAATGCGATCACACTGCCAGCGTAGTCGTTTGCCTGCGCGGCGGAAAGGGCGCTCTGGAGCAATCCGTTGGCGTCGTTGGGTGCAGCCGGGTTCTGGGCGCTGGGTTGGGGTTGGGCGGTCGCCGGGGCGACAGTGCTTGACAGGGATTGTTGGAGTTCGGTGACGTTGGATTTGACGTCAGACTTTTTGCCGCAACCACCCAAAGTCAAAACCAAAGCCACCGGGAACAGAAGCAATCGGGAATAAGTTCTCATGGAAAGTTCGGTCAAGTTTCAACGACCATTACTCGATTTCGGGTAGCACCATAGACTGTTCTTGCCAGGATCCGCGAGTAGTTGTGTCCATTTCTTCCATTTTACGTATTCCGCATGGCCGTCAAAGAATCCGAACATGGCGCCAGTACTGTGGCGTTGTGTGAGACCTTCGCTGGGATTGCTAGCGCCGTCGTTGAAGTTTCCGTCGTCGGTTTCGTCGCTTTCCCAAAATAACATGTCCGTACCCTTGAACGCGGAGTTTTTTAGAGTTTTTCCAACGCCGCCTGCACCCCAATCAATACCAACGCTCGGACTATCTGGACGACCACCACTGTCGATGACATATCCATTCATCAGATAGCTGGTGAACTTTACATTGGCGAGCCTCCAAGCAAAGCCATTGGTTGAATGCAGTGGGCACATGTACATGCTCCAGGATTTTAGTTGCTCGAAATAGAGTCCTTTGGTCGGGCCGTTGGTCTGGGTAATTTGTAATCCTGGTAATGCTTCGCCTGGTTTGTAAAGCCAGCCAGCAGGTAGTGCCTTGTTCAACATCCCGCTTGATCCGCCGCAGTTTGGCGGCTCGATCCGATCATTGCTGTCAGTGATGTAAATGTTATGCGCCAATCCCAGCTGTTTAACGTTGTTCATGCATTTTGTTCGCTGGGCTTTTTCCTTGGCCTTGCTCAAGGCAGGGAGAAGCATGGAGGCCAGAATGGCAATGATGGCGATTACAACCAGCAATTCGATCAGCGTGAACGCTTCATGGCATGATACGGTTCGTGTGGCTTGAACCGGCCTGGGTTTGTCTTTGCTCAAGTTATTCATGGTTTGTCAGGAGTTGAACATTTGCAATGGAGTCTTTATTCCTAAATTTCAGCCATGCGGCGTTTGCGGTCAATTTATTTATTGTATGACTTTTGGCTCTTAAGGGATTTGGTTTGCAATGCCAGTACATGTTTTCAGTTCGCCGTTACTCTCAAATCCCTTGCAGGTCCACGAGCAGTTTGTGGCAATTCAGAACTTTCTCCATTAGATCAACCGGCACGTAGTAGTATTGGTTTGAAGCTTCAAAACCGATCCGTGAATCGCGTAATTGGATTTTGTGCAACCGCCTGGCCAGAGCGATTTCGTCCTTTAAAATGTGTGCGATGGCCCTGCGTAACGGTAGGGCGTCCTCGGATGTCTTCGCCACTGTGACGGCCTGCCGGGTCATCACAAAACGGGCCTGATTGGCTGAACTGCGAAAATGAATGGCGGCTGCTTCGGCCACGCCACATTCTCCCGCCAGAGTGCTGCGTTGCGCTGACGTAGCCTCATGCCCTTGTGCCAGGGCCGTTTTGAGTTCCGTGAGAGCCCGGTCGAATCCGTCGGCGACCTTTTCGAATTGCTTAACAAAAATGTCCTGCGGATAAATCGCTCGCCAGGCTTTCAAGTCATCGTAGGGAAAGCCGACCATTGAGGCAGCATAGCCTGTGGGTTGTGCCCACAGCAGGTTTGCCGGGCCAAGCTGTTGCGGGCCGGAATAGACCAGACCGCCGTGATACGGAAACTCGCGGAACGCTGCGCTGAAACCCCGCCATGCGGTAACAACCGCAGTCGCGAGTGCGGCGCCAAACCGTCTTTCCGCCACGCGTCGCATTGCCTCGTCAGCGGAACCACAGGCTAGAGCTTCCGAAACGACTTCAAGGTTCGGAGATGGATAGCCACCGAGCGTCCAGCCAAGCATCAATCCGTTGATGTTTGCGCTGCGAAGGCTCTCCGCGTGACGGGCGACATTTTCGACGGCAGGAATGTAGGGCACGGCGGAAAGTTCCCAGGTACATCCCGCTTGAATTTTAGCAATCGTTTTCAGCCCGCGTTCGCGTGCCAGTTTCCAATGTCGCTGGGCGCGTGGCCCAGGGCCGATGGAGGAGATCGAGTATTCGCCAACCTCGCTCTTCACTCCGCCGCGTTCGATGGGCAGGCTCCATTCACTCACGCTCTGCAACACCGCCTCAGCCGGCAATTGACGAATCACATCGCCAGCCCACGCATCGTTCCAGCCCCAGTCCCAAGCAATCAGTTGAGCGCGCGTGCCGGCCTTCCGGATGCCGTCGCAAAAGAGCTTGTTTGTCTCAGCGATCACGTCTGCCGCCGGTCGCTTGCCGCAACGCGGACAGCTTGCGCCGCCACCATGCGACCAGCAGTTCGTGAAGTTTTCCGATGCGGTGATACTGAAAAATCCACCCAGTTCCGGCGCCGCGCGGCAAACGGTTGCTATGGACTCGATGATGAATGACTGGACTTCCGGCGCGCTGGTGCAAAGCGCGGCGTGATCGCCTTCCAAGGCGCCCTTGAGTTGTGGGTGGCTGTTGAAAAATCCGACGGGCATGGCGCGCGGTTCGTTCAAGTAAAGGAATACCTGGATGCCATGCTTTTGTGCCCGGGCGACCAATACCCGTAGATTCTTCAACCGCTCTTTGTACCGGGCGCTGCGATCTGGATCCCATGGACACGGTGCGAGTTTGTGCAGCACCGCTTGCAACCAGACACCTGTGACTCCTGCCTGTGCAAGCCGCGACAGAAGACCGTCAGGGTAGGGGTCGGCGAGCTTTTCCAGCAACGGATCGCCGTAAAGCGCGAAGTAGGAATAGCAAAACTTCAGGCTGGCTGGATTGTTGGACCTGGTGAGCGCAGGAGGTGGTTTTGCTGAAAGATTCTTCACAAAACCAAAGAGCGGTTCGCTGTCTCCGGTCTCAACAGCGGGAAATTCCTGACGCACAATGCGAGCGATCTCTCGTTCGCGTTCCAATGCCTTTTCGTCCGGCAACTGATAACGTACCGTTTCACATTGTGGTTTTAGATTGCCCAGCTTCACCCACAAGAAATCATCTTCGCGTAACGTGAAGGCCAGTTGCTCCGGCGACCAGCCAAGCAGATCAAGCAATTGTTCGTACGGCAGCAGATGCCAGTTGCGCTTGATGACGGTGATGTAGGAGCGCGCTTGCTGATCCCGCGTAAT
>CAYSDO010000044.1:0-17856 GCA_964429665.1 uncultured Bifidobacterium sp. | reverse complement strand
CGGAAAAGCTCGCTACGGTGTTATCTTTGAATCCCAGCCCAGCCCGGCGCTGCACACCGTCAATCCACACATCATAACGCTTGCTCAGGTAATCGTTCCTGATGGTGACACGGATAAAATGATTTGTAGGGAAAGCGGGCATGACTTGTATAAAACTACCGCCGCCCGTGCCATTGCCGTCCAACGCCAGAATGCCATTCGTTGAACTGAAATAAAGCAGGCTGCTGGCGATGTTTGTTGGCACGATCGGCAGGTTGGTCAGCCCTGATTCGATAAAAAACGCATCGATCCAAAGGACCTGTTGGGTGGCAATTAGCGAAGCGTCTATTGTGCAGTCTCCAGCCTGGACGGCCTGCAACCCGCGAGAGCGTATGCCTTGTTGGATGACGGCGCTGCCTTGGCTGACATTCCAAAGACCAGATGTGCCCTGACCCGCAAGATTACCTGGTGAATAAGCATTCGCCTCGTCTGGCTCAAATCCGGTCGTGTAAAACAAACCCTGATACTGGGGACGAAAGTTTTGTACGCCGGACCATGCAGATTCCCCCTGTCCGACCGAGTAGAAAGAGACGTAGTACTTCTTAAATGCAAAAAGTCCTGTGAGATTCGCCACGAATTGGCCGGGGGAGAGATTACCGAGGAAAACAAGGTGTTCCCAAGTATTGGTGGAATCACCGCCGTTGGTCAGGCCGTAACAAACATAAACTGCAGCCGAGGTTTCCATTCCTTGCAGGCCATTGATGGTGGCCGAGTGTTCGGTGAGCGCAGATACTCCCGCGATGGAAATTTGCTGTGGCGTCGTTTCCACCAGTTTAAGCGCGTTCAGATAAGCGCCTTGAGTACCTGTCAGCGTGATGCGCACATCGCCGTCATTTCCGGAACGAACTCCGGTGTACCTGCAAATGTAACCTCGGTCATTTCGCCCGTTGTCTGTTACGTCAATCGTCACCCTTTCGTTCTGAGTCCCGGAGATTATTGACAACGGTGGAGCTGAAGCGCTGTTGTTGGAGAAAGCTAATGCGTCTGAAATAGTGTAGGTGAGGAGGTTTCCTGTAGACCGGTCACCTGTGCCTCGATCACTGTAAAGGACGATCTCGTAAGTCTTCTGAGGATCCATACCGGTGAAATCGAGGGTGTTGGTCTGGCCTGAGTAAAGTGTTGTGTAACCTGCCGTCGTCATGCCGATTGGGAATGCGTTGTAAGCCGCCGAGCCAGTCTCCGGCGGGGATGGCACAAAAATCGAAGGCGTCAACGCGCTCAACGGTCTACCGTTCACCGACAGCGAAATCGTCACTCCTGTGATCGCGCCGTCAAGCTGGTTCTTAAGTTTTCCAGACGCTGTGTCGGCGTAGGGCAGGCTGTACAGTCCCCAATTGTCGATGCCCCAGTACCAACTCGCCGTGCCAGCCTGAAAAAGTCGGAAGCGAACGTTGGACTGATTGTCCGCGTCAGGAAGTCGGAAAACTTCAACACGTTTTGATTCGACAGTGTCGTCGTTAATTCGTCCTGAAATGTAAGGTGCGAGCAAAGCAGTGACCGGGGTTGCCATCCACGCGGAATACGCCAACCCATATGCCTGGTCGGCTTGGGCCGTGTTCAGCGTTGATACAGCGTCAATGCTGCCCGTGCCGTCTAGGATGATGTCATCGCGGTCAAGCATGTAGACCACCGGCAACCAGTTTGCCCCGCCGTCAATCGAGTATTCCACGCCAGCGACACTGTCCTGGTTCTGTTCGTAGGCACTGTTGTATACGAGAGTTATGCCGCTGCGTCCGCTAAGGTTGTAAACCGGTGAGAAAAGTACCTGTACTTGATTGCCGCTGCGCAGGTCCGATTCGGCGTAGAGCAAATTATTGGAAAGCAACTGCGTCACCGGCTGGCCGTTGAGTTCGTAACCCATTGCCAATTGGGTGCGGCGTGTGCCAAAGACCGTCGAGAGTCGCGAGTAAGTGATCAGTGCCCAACTTAAATAAGTGTCTGACTTGGGATCGTTTGGATTTAATCCTGCGGTGACCTGATCGGTGCGATTGGTCGTTGACCAACCAGACACAGAAGTCACGAGTGTTTCGGCTCCCGAATCGAAATTCTCGAACGCAATTGGGCTTGGCAGAAAGAGATGAGCCGAGACGCCAATTCTCGTTATATTGCTGACTGAATTTCCGACCACATCTTTCCCGAAGAAATTGTAGGCCACGAAGTCCGCGCGCGCAGTGCTGTTAACCAGCAGCCCCAAGCTTGTCATGCAGGCAATGGTTGAAGCGATCAGGCGCATTGCGAAAATAGTCAGCCGTGCAAATACTTTTCCATTCAATCGTTGTGCCAACTGTTCACAAAAGTAGTCTGATTTGCCTGTACGGCCAAGCATGATTTGCTCTACATGAAAACTTGTCCGGCTGCTAGCCGAAGCAAAGCACGCGCCCGCCTTCAAGCGTGACTATGACTTTGCCCTCGCGATTGATGGCGAGTCCCCACGGGACTGGAGCCGCTGGCAGAGGTTGTTTCCAAAGCGGGCGACCGTCCAATAGGCTAAGAGCAATGATTTCGCCAGGCGTGGCAATGACGATGGCGTTGGGACACACCGCCACCGCGGAGCTTTTGGGGCAGTCAAATTCCCAACTTGGCTTTATTTCTTTCGACTGCGTCTTGCCCCAGAGTGCTTTTTGAAACTCGGCGCGGTCTCCCGGAAGCCTGGCAAAGCACATCACCTTGGAGTTGTTCGCCCATGCGAGTTCATAGTCGCCCACTTTGGCGAACAGCGTCTTATTCAGCACCGAAGAATCAATCACCGGATACTGTGGATGGGAGTAGTACGGTTTTCCGGACACCCTGATTTCATTACCCCAAACGTAGAGTTCCGACCCGCGCGGACGGATCGAGCCGATCAAATACTTGCCTCCTTTGCCTTGGCCGACCGCTTGGTTGTTCAGACATTCGCCGCTGGTGAGATCATACGCGGCGGGCGACACAGCATTTCCACCGGCCAAGTACAGTTTGCCATCGTGGGTCAACATGTGGCCTTGCACCCCCACTCCGGTATGGGATGCGGCGTCGAGATGTCCGGAGCTGTTGTTCTGCCATCGGATACTTCCCGTCTCCGCATTCAGGGCATAAACGTGCGTGCCGTCGTAATTTGCCAGCCCCGCAGCAACATATGCGATTCCATTCTCCACCAAAATACCGCTCGCTGCTGGCCATGTGGATTGCAGGATGCCATAAACGGGAATGCGCCTTTCGATTGGAGCAGCGCGGAAGCGCCAGACTCGATTGCCGGTCTTGGCATCAAGTGAGTAAACCCAGCCGTCTCCTGAACCAACGAAAGCGCGACCTTTGGAAATGGTCGGCGGAAATCGTATGTCGCCGCCGGTAAACGCAACCCACGCCTCCCGGCCATTCTTGACGTCGAGTGCGCGAACCACCCCGTCTGATCCGCTCACAAAAGCCATTGTGTCAGCGGTCGTTGGCGACGATGGCGTGAAGGTGGATTTGGGAGCGTATTTCCACAACATTTTTGCCTGCGCTCGTAATGGAACGGTAGTCACGGTTGTTCCCTGGTTGTTGGCGCGTAATGTCGGCCAGTCCGCGGCATCGACCGACATGCCAGTTTCAGACTTTCTGACGGGTGCAGCCTGGAGTCGGGCATTTTCAGTGGCTGCCTGGTTGAAATTAAAATCGCCGGCCGGTCCAAGGCTGGTGATTCCATATAAAGTCAAATTGCAGTCGCACACTGACGGCCACCAGTAGAGCAAGCCATTGGCGATCGTGACACCATCATGGCAGTTGGGGCGCATTGGCGACATCAGTTGCGATTCCTCGGTTTGCAAATCCAAACGTACCGAACCTTCATCGGCTCGGAAGAAGATCGCGTCACACGAGGCGGTGGGCCTAGTGCAGGCGCGCCGATTGATTTTTAGTTCAGCTAGGATTTGGCCTGTTAAAGGGTTGAAGCGGCGGCTGACCTCGCTGTCAATCTGTCCGCTGATGGCATACAGGCTGTCGTCTCGCAGGATGAGTTGGTAATTGCTGTAGGGATGCGACCACAACGGCATGCCGCTGTCAGCCGCGAGCGCCACGAGTCGTTCCATGGCTGGTCCCGCGAAATACAGCGCCTGGTCACTGCATCGTAGCAATGCGGTTGTTCGCCAGTTGGAGCGCCAATCCTGACGGTTCTGATATTCACCGAGGGTCTCAAATAATTGCGGACTGCTTTCCTTCGTGTGTCTATAAACTTGAGCCCCCGTTTTCGCGTCGATGCAACTCAGGTAATTGCCAAAGCTGAACGCGTAGAGCCGGCCATTCTTCATGCAGATGGCTCGTGCGTCCATCGGTTTGTCCTCGCGATAACACCACAAAATGCGCTTGCTCGACAGGTCAATTGCCAGCAGCGTTTTTCCATAGCCCCAAGGCTGCTCGGCTTGATTGAACCCCGGCGAAAGCGGATTCCACGGCCAACCATGACTGTCGCGGCGTGCCCGGATTGTGGGATCGCGCTTTTCCTGATCGCCAATCATTGCGTAAAGTACGTTCCCGTCCAAAGCCATCCATTTCCAAAACGTGCCACCGGCTTGTCCCGCGGTTGGTGATATCTCCTCCTTTAACTCACCCGTTGCAGCGTCGAACACCTTGCAGGATTTGTCATCGGCGAAGTACACATTCGTGGCTGTGGCAATCAGGGTATTGCGATGCACCATCAACGCCGGTGCAATTTCACGCCTCCACAACAGGGTGCCGTTGTAACCATTGAAAGCCGCGAGCGTGTTCAGCCATGGCTCCTCACGCTCCTTGAATGCAATGTGCCCAAAGGCTTTGAAAACTCTTCCCGCGGCACTTACTGCCACCTGAGGTAGCGGGGCATAGCGCGGATCGGAGAGAAACTGCGTCAGGTATGGACCACGGGCCAGAGTGTCTTTGGACACGGGGTTGTTGTCCGGGCCATGATAGGGATGACTCCAGTCGTCAACGCCAGCCGGGGAAGGCTTGGTTTCCCGACGAGCACCCAAGATTACATGGCCTTGCGGATGAACCACGCGCAGAGCTTCGGTGATGGGCATCGCTTCGGCAGACCCGGAAGCAATCACGGCATCGGCAATGTTGGATGCGAGGTGCAGCTGATCAGTTCCGCCCTGCTCGACAAAAATCCGCGTACCGTACAGTCCTGCGTCAAACGCTCGTCGCCGCGCGGACTCGACATCTGCGGCATCAGGCAGTTGTACATAACACGTCAATTCACTTTCGCGAGCGAGCTGGATTGCCAGATTGCAGTCGTTGTCCCCGGGTAACGCGCAGATGCCTTTGGTGATTCCAATTTGCCGTAGCAGACTTTGCGCGCTCGGTTGATCTGCAGCATCCGCGTCGAGGGTAAGCCAGTTGGCCAGGCACGCGATGGCGAGGAAGTTGCCGAATGAACACACCAACAGGGGGAAGGGTAACCGGACTGAGCGTCCTGATTTCATAGATTCAAGTTGAACCCCAAAATCGCCGGCTGACAACTTGAAAATAGCGAGTGGCAATTGCGATGAGCGGAATCTCAGACCAAGACTGCTTCTTCCTCAATGACAAACGAGCATCGAAAGGCTGGCTCCGGTGAGGACAACCCAGGAAATACTTACCCCCAATCTTAGTGCAACGAATGCAGCGATTGCGAGAAACAGTCGTGCGAATTCCCATCTGATGCTTCCGGCAAAATGGAGAGTGACGATCAGCAAAAGACCCGGGAACGAACAGAGCGCGCCAGCAATAAGGTTTGCAGCAAGGGGTGAACTCCTCAGTCTGTTGAAATGCGGCGTCAGCGCAATCACGATCAGAAACGACGGCAAGAATATCCCCAGTGTGGCGACGATGGAGCCAAGGAAGCCATGCGTCAAGTAGCCCACGAAAGTCGCTGTGATTACGATCGGCCCGGGTGTCACTTGCCCGAGCACGATGCCATCCATAAGAGTCGAGCCGTCGAGCCAATGTTGCATCTTGACTGCCTCATTAAACAATAGCGGCAAGGAAGCAAATCCGCCGCCGAAAGCAAACAGATCGACACGAACCATTGTCATCGCTAACTCGTAAAGCGGTCGATTGGTGAAAAACAATGCTGTGAGGATCGCCGCCGTCGCGCTGACAATGATCAACAAGGGTTTGGTGGTTTGCGGTATTGCTTTGACTGGGTTCTTCTCACTGGCTGTTGTGCTGCCTTCCTTTTTCAGAATGCAGAAACCTACGAATGCAGCCGATACCACCACGATGATTGGATTGATTCCCCAGCCGAAAAGCATCGCGGCCATTATAGCGATCATTCGGCGTCGCCAACATCGCAAGGTAGTCCAGCCAAATGTCACTGCGGCGTTGGCCACAATGGCTACAACGATTGCTTGCAGTCCGCTGAAGGCAGCAATAACTCCTGGAAGGTTGCGGGCATTTGCATAGAGGAGGGCGAACATCAGCATCAATCCAAAAGCCGGCAGGCCAAACCCCAGGTAACTGACCGCCGCGCCTTGCACACCACGCACGTTCAATCCGACGTACGCCGCGGTTTGCATCGCGGTCGCACCAGGCAAGGTCTGGCAAAGCGCGACGCCATCATCAAAAGTGTCAACGTTCAGCCAGCGTTTCTGGTCCACAGCCAGTTGCCTGATGTAAACCACCATGGCGGGTCCGCCAAAGGCTGTCGCGCCCAGCCGCAAGAACGCGACAAACAGTTCACCAAGCGACGGCGTGGTGCTGGTTACACTGTGAGGGGACGCTAGGTCCTCTGGTTGTCGTATACTGGCGCTCATTACCGTTTTGGCGAAGGCATCCGTGATGATTTAGACCGCATCGCTGATGCTGTAGCAGCGTGATTGATGTTAGTGCAGAATGCAACTGCCACACGTGAGTCTACTCAGGTTCAAAGCGAGTTGGTTCAGTTGCTGGATGAAATCGATGCTTCCATATCTCCAAATACAGATCGGAATTGAATTGAGTTTCTTTCCTGTGCCGGACAACGTGGCGAGGCAACAATGTTGAAGTTTGGCAACAGATTTGTCCGATACGCTGCGGTGATTATGGCGATGGTCCGCACGATGTCGGGGGACGCCTGTAACGTGCCGGTGTTTCGCTATGCACTGGAACGTTGGGATGCGGATCCGTACGAGGTTGTCGTTTTCCATCGTGAGCCGCTCACCACGGAGCAGCAGGCGCTTCTGGCAAACCTGGAGCAGGCAGGACGAGATGGACTGGCGAATGTAGCTGTGAACCGGGTGAATCTCAGTGGTCAGGTGTCGCCGCCTTTACTGGCGCTGTGGAATGCTCATGCAACTTCAACTCTGCCTTTTATGATTCTTCGATATCCTCGGCAGTTGCAAATTGAGCAATCCGTCTGGTCAGGCCCTTTCACCGCTGAAACTTTGAGTGCTGTAATTGACTCGCCAGTACGGCGGGATATCTCCCAAAGACTGTTAAGTGGGGATGCTGTCGTCTGGCTGCTGTTGGAAAGCGGCGACCAGCAGCGAGATTCACAGGCTGAGGAAAGGATTGAGGTTGAAACCAAACTGCTGGAGCACACACTGAAGTTACCCGAACCCTCTCCACAGGATCCCCCGATAAACGCCGATTTGCCATTAAAAATCGCATTTTCAACTCTGCGCGTATTGCGCTCTGATCCAGCCGAGAAGTTGCTGGTGGGCATGCTGCTCAATCGAGACACGAATTTGACGGCCACCTTGGAGCCAATGCTGTTTCCTGTGTTTGGTCGCGGTCGCGTGATTCCGCCCGCTGTCGGCAAAGAGATTCGTGGGGAAGCGATTCGTGAAATGGCTGAATTTCTGACAGGTCCATGTTCGTGTCAGGTCAAGGAAATGAATCCAGGCTATGACCTTTTACTTTCGGGCAATTGGAATGCTCTAGTCGGTTACCAGGAAGTGCAGTTGCCGGAACCTCCGCCGCTGGTCAGCATGTCTCAGTTCGCCGCCTCTGTTGCCAGCAACGTCACGGAGACGTCTACGCAGTCCCATGTTTCGCTTGCCGGCGCTGGCGTTTCGACGGCAACGGTTCAGCCAGACCCTTTGGTCCGCAACCTGGTTTTTGTTATAGGGTTGGGTGTTCTATTTCTCGCCACAATGACGTTCGTGCTCAAGGCTCGGGCCAACAGAAATCCCAGCTGATATGAATCTTTATCGGCTCGTGTTCCGCGAGATACTTCACCGCAAGTTGAGCTTCGCATTGGGGGTGACCTCGGCCGCAATCGCTGTGGCGGGTCTGGTTGCGGCGCTGGCGATATTGCAAAAGCACGACGCGCGTACTGAGCTGATCATTTTTGCAAAGGAAGCCGAGACCCGGCAACAGATGGTCAGGTTGGAGGACGATTATCGGAAGCTCATGTTGAAGATGGGATTCAATGTGATGATCCTGCCAAAGGACCAGAATCTTAGCGATCTTTACGCCGACGATTTTGCTTCAAAGTATATGCCGGAGGAATACGCGACCCGTCTCGCCAAGAGTCGGGTGGCTACGATCAACCACCTGCTGCCCTCTTTGCAGCAGAAGGTGAAGTGGCCTGAGCACGGGAGGACGGTGTTGTTGATGGGGGTGCGTGGTGAGGTGTATCTCCAAAGCGCGCAACAGAAACCCTTGTTGGATGCCGTGGCACCGGGGACGATGATTTTAGGTCACGAACTGGCGCGGAGCCTGCCAATTAAAGTGGGCGACCAAACCAAGCTGATGGGACACGAGTTCACTGTGGCAAAAATCAACCCCGAGCGTGGCAACAAGGACGATATTACGCTTTGGATCAACTTGTCAGAAGCTCAAGAGTTGCTCAACAAGCGCGGCCTCATTAACGGCATCCTTGCCTTGGATTGTACCTGCGACACGGTGGATCGACTCAGTCGGATACGTGCTGAGATAGCTCGCATTCTGCCTGACACCCAGATCATAGAGTACGCTTCGCAGGCACTGACGCGTGCCGAGGCTCGGGCACGGGCTGCTGCTGAAGCTCAGGAGAGCATCCAACGCGAGAAGGATGGTCGGGCAAAACTTCGCCAGGAACGTGAGGGGTTGGCCGCCATGTTGGTTCCAGTGCTCTTGGTCGGAAGCAGTCTTTGGATTGGTCTGCTTGCCATGGCCAACGTCCGTGATCGACGCGGCGAGATTGGTATTCTTCGCGCGCTGGGTTTGCGCTCCAGGCAGATCCTGCTTGTCTTTTTGGGCAAGGCGATTCTGATCGGACTGACAGGGGCGATTCTTGGCTTCGTTGTCGGACGCACGATTGGCACATTCTGGAGTGAATCCGCGAGTGCAGCTCCCCTTCATATCGCGTTTTTTGATGCACAGCTACTGTTGCTCGTGTTGATTTCAGCTCCGGTTCTGTCAGCTCTTGCCAGTTGGTTACCTGCGATGAGCGCCACGCAGCACGACCCGGCGGTTGTATTGAGAGAAGAATGAGTGCTTTGCTCCAGATTGAAAACTTGAGCAAGTCCTACTTCGGACCAAAAGGGCGCGTCGATGCCGTGACGGAAGTATCGCTGACGATTGGTTCAGGCGAATTCGTGGCGGTACAGGGGCCAAGCGGTTGTGGCAAAACCACCCTTCTGTTGGCTGCGGGTGTCCTTTTGCAACCAACTGAGGGGCGTGTCTTATTAGGTGGACAGGATCCTTACGCTTTATCATCCGGTCGACGGGCTGAGTTTAGGGCTCAGAACGTCGGCTTTGTATTTCAGCAGTTTCATCTGGTGCCGTATCTAGACGTGCTAGACAACATTTTGGCTTCCACGCTGGCATTTAACGCGAACAGAGACGCACGTAAACGAGCTCTTGAATTGGTGGAGCAGTTCGGATTGACGGGCCGGCTAAACCATGTTCCCGCTTCACTCAGTACAGGCGAACGGCAGCGCGTGGCACTGGCGAGAGCCTTGTTGAACAATCCAAAGTTGCTGTTGGCAGATGAACCAACCGGCAATCTGGACGAAGAAAACGGGCAGATGGTGATGCGCTGCCTCGCGCAATTTGCCCGTGATGGTGCAGCTGTGCTGCTGGTGACGCACGAGCCTCGCGTCAGTGACCATACCACTCGGGTGGTTAAAATGGACGGAGGAAGGATCAAATGAAGAACCCATGGCTGATCGTTCTCGGATCGATAGCAGTCTCCGCAGGGTTGATTGCTCTGTTGCTTTTGCAATCGCGGAGCGCGCAGCCGATCAACAGCAACTTGGGGAAACCGCTGTTGGTATTCTGTGCGGCCGGGATCAAGCCACCCGTCGAAGTGGTGGCCCATGAATACGAAAAGGTCTTCGGGATAAGAGTTCAGCTCCAATATGGAGGGTCAGGCACACTGTTGAGCAACCTGCGCGTTGCCGACGCAGGTGACTTGTTTGTGGCGGCTGACGAAAGCTACATAAAGTCCGCGCGCGAGTTTGGTTTGCTTGCGGAGACGATTCCGCTGGCACGGCAGCGGCCAGTGATCGCGGTGGCCAAGGGCAATCCAAAGAAGATTCACGGATTTAGAGATTTGTTGCTGACCGATTTGCGGGTCGCCCTGGCAAATCCTGAGGCGGCTTCCATCGGTCGAACTGTTCGTACTATATTGCAGAGGGCCGGTCAGTGGCCTGAATTTGAAAAGCGCGTCACCGTCTTCAAACCTACCGTAAACGATGTTGCGAATGATGTGAAAATCGGCTCCGTGGATGCAGGCATTTTGTGGGATGCGACAGCGCTGCAGTATCCCGAATTGGAAATCGTGCCTGAACATATGTTCGATGCTGCCACCGAAACGATCAGCATCGGGGTTCTGAAACGCTCTTGGCAGCCGGCGGCAGCGCTTCGGTTTGCCCGTTACCTTGGTGCACGCGACAAAGGCCTGAAACAATTTGAAAAATGTCACTATGAAGTGGCTGAAGGTGACGAGTGGGCGGAGAACCCGGAGATTGTGTTGTTTAGCGGCGCGATGTTGCGACCTGGTATTGAAAAGACGCTGAAGGAATTTGAACAACGGGAGGGTTGCCGCTTCACTACAGTTTATAACGGTTGCGGTGTTCTCGTAGCACAGATGCGGGCGGGGCAACGCCCGGATGCTTATTTTTCCTGCGACACGTCCTTCATGAAAAGCGTCGCAGATCTCTATCTTAATCCCGTCGATGTCGTGGACAATGACTTGATGATCATTGTGCAGAAGGGTAATCCCAAAGGCATTCGCACGATTCAGGATTTAACCATGCCAGGCTTGCGCATTGGGCTGCCTCATCACGAGAAGTCCGCCATGGGCAATATCGCCTGGAAGATGCTCGTGCAAATGAACGTCTATGATGCGCTGGCCACTAACCTGAGTGTGGAATCGCCAACGGGCGATTTTCTGATCAACCAAATTCGCACCGGATCACTCGATGCCATCATAGCGTGCCGCAGCAACTGGACAGGCGTGCGCGAGCATCTCGACGCAGTCCCCATTGACAATCCTCTGGCACGTATGACTCAACCGTACGCAGTCGGGCGTAACACTCGTCACTCGCAGATGTTGTCTCGATTGCAGGACGCGCTGACAACAGCCACCTCGCGTGAACGCTTCGAGGCTGAGGGTTTTGGCTGGCGTTACCAACCACCTTCCGCCCAATGAGCAGCGAAGCCATCCAACACAAATCTTTTCCTAAAAGCCGCCGAGATTGGCCATTCTTTGCGGGGTTGGCAATCTTGAGCAGCGTTTACATCCTGCTGATCCTGGCGATGCTCGCAGCAGACCTTTCATTCACCACTCCGAATCATCTGCTCCGTGCTTTGGCGAGTCCGGAGATTCGCTATTCGATCAAACTGAGTCTGATCACCTGTTCACTCACCACGTTGTTGTCCCTGTGGATCGCCGTACCGACGGGTTATCTCATGTCGCGTTACCGTTTTCCAGGAAAGCGGCTCATGGACGCGATCCTCGATATTCCGATCGTGCTCCCGCCCCTGGTAATTGGTCTGAGCTTGTTAATTCTGTTTCAAACACCTATCGGACGCGCAGTCCAAAAAGTTGTACCGGTGACTTACGCAATCCCCAGCATCATCCTCGCGCAATTCGCCGTGGCATGCGCCTTTGCTGTGCGGACGATGCTGGTAACTTTTGATCAGATCAGTCCGCGTTGTGAACAGGTCGCGCTGACGCTGGGATGCAATCGCAGTCAGGCCTTTTGGCGCGTGGCGTTGCCGGAGGCGGGACGTGGGGTGTTGACGGCGGCGACTCTTGCTTGGGCTCGGGCTTTGGGGGAGTTTGGGCCGATTCTGATTTTCTCCGGGGCAACTCGAATGCGCACGGAAGTGTTGCCGACTACCGTATTTCTGGAATTGAGCATTGGCAACATTGAGGCGGCGGTTGCAGTCTCGCTGATCATGATCCTTGCCGCACTGGCGGTATTGACCATCGCACGGGTGTTTGGTTTGCGCGCCACGTTGGAGCGGGTGCTTTAATTATGATTTCTGTTGAGAAACTCAAGGTGCGTGTTGGCGAGTTCTTAATTCAGGACATCAGCTTTCAAGTGCCAACCGGGCAGTATGCAGTCTTGATGGGCCGGACGGGTGCAGGCAAAACCACTCTCCTCGAAGCTCTTTGTGGCCTCAAGCCGGTGGCCGGAGGAACGATCAAGCTTAACAACCGTGATGTGACTGTGCTCAAGCCCGCCGACCGCGGCATCGGTTATGTGCCCCAGGACCGTGCGTTGTTTCAGACTATGACAGTACGTGAGCACCTCGCCTTTGCAATGATGATCCGGAAATCCACACAGCCGGTCATCCAGCAGCGCGTGGCCGAGTTGTCACGGTTGTTGAGGATCGAACATTTGCTGGAACGCAAGCCCCAAGGCCTGAGCGGTGGCGAGGCACAGAGGGTCGCGCTGGGACGGGCACTCTCAGTACGGCCTGGCATCCTTTGCCTTGATGAGCCTTTGAACGCATTAGACGACGATACCCGGAAGGATATGTACCAGCTATTGGGAGAGGTTCAGAAAAGTACCGGTGTCACAATTCTTCATGTGACTCACAATTTCGAAGAGGCTGAGCAACTGGCGGACAGAATCCTGACCTTACAAAATGGAAAAATGGAGTGCCGGGAGTAATCATGTGAACGATCAAACCCCAACGAATTCTCTCCGAGGCCAACCCCTTACGGACATTGAGCGGCAGGTTTACGAATGGCAGATGTGGGTAACAGGTTTTGGAGAAGCTGGCCAGGAGCGGCTCAAAAAGGCATCGGTGTTGATATCGCGCTGCGGTGGGGTGGGGGGCGCGGTTGCCCTGGAATTGGCTGCGGCGGGCGTTGGGAGAATTATTCTAGCACACGCAGGCAACTTGAAGCCGAGCGATCTTAACCGGCAGATCCTGATGTCCCACGAATGGCTTGGACGTTCTCGCGTGGAATGCGCCGCTCAACGACTTCGCGCCCTGAATCCCCGTCTGGAGGTTGTCGCCGTGTCGGAGAATGTATGTGAAGCCAATGCCGCACGATTGGTTGGACAGGCTGATGTGGTGGCGGATTGCGCCCCGCTTTTTGAGGAGCGCTTTCTGATGAATCGCGAGGCGGTGCGTCAGGGAAAGCCGATGGTGGAATGCGCAATGTACGAACTGGAGGCACAGATTACCTCCATCGTTCCTGGTTGTACTCCGTGCCTTGCATGTTCATATACTGAGCCTCCTCCTGACTGGCGGCGACAGTTTCCAGTTTTTGGTGCCGTGTCGGGAATGGTGGGATGCCTGGGCGCGATGGAGGTGATTAAATTGCTGACTGGACTGGGCGAACCGCTGCGGGGACGTCTTCTGACATGCGACCTCGGTACGATGTCGTTTCGCTCGGTCAAAACAATGCGCCGACCCGATTGTCCGGTTTGTGGCACGATCTAACTGGCTCAATTCATCTGATAGAACTGTTCACCTGCCCGCCGCCACCTGAAAGCAGTGAATCGTTCCTCGATCAGTGCTTACAAAAAGGCGACCGTTAGCGACAGCCAGGCCATGAGCACGGCCTATCACGGGAGCAGACCAGAGTTGCTTGCCACTCGCGGCATCAAACGCTGAAACCAGATCGTCGCCTCCTGCAAACAGGTTTTCACTTGCGAGGATCATATCGTGCGGGCAATCAGCCGTTGTCCGCCAAAGATAACATGCGGCCAGTTTTGGTGGAAATGTAGTGAGTTCGGCTTCGATGGTTTTGAGACTTTCCCTCAACTTTTCTCCGGCTTCTTCCTTTGCCTTCTCCCCGAGCTTCTTGAGTTGTTCCTTGATGATCTTTTGTTCGGCCTGAAGCTTGGCCTGCTGCCTGGCGATTTCGAGATAACGTCCGCGGGCAAAGCCAGAAAGCTCCGTGCCTGTGTTCAGGTAGGCGGTTGCATCTGTCACTACAATTCGTTTTGCCTTCGGAAACGTGACGAAATAATCGCGGCTGTTTGCATCGAAGCCGCGAACTTCACCATCGGCACCGTGGTTCTGACCACTGCCGTGCAGGAACTCGTCGGTTCGGCTTACCACTGCAAAGACACCTCCCTGGCCCGATCCACCAAAGCCGCCGATAGCACGTCCAGTTGCACGATCAAACATCTCTGGCTGCTGCCTCCCTTGAGGAAGATAGAGTCGGGTTTGTGTGGCCAGAATGGCTCCTTGCATTGTGAAGTGCTCGAGCTTGGCCTGATAACGCCCGGGACCGATCTCCGAACCTGTTACTGCATCAACAGCGCACAGATAGGAAGACTCCCATGGGACTAATGAGGCACCGAAGTAAGCGATGTCGTCCTGGACCACTACTCCCGTCCGGCATGGCCAATGTGAGATCAACTTGCCGTCATTGAGCATCAGACTTTCCTTGCCCGATGGTTTTCGTTTCCACACAAGGTCACCCTTAGCGTCGTCGAGGCAGTACGCGTAGCCGTCGTCGGATCCGAAATAGATTTTGCCTTGATGCCAGCTTGGGGGCAATCGGACGGGACCATCGGTGTGATAGACCCATTTCTCAGTGCCGGTCTTTGCATTCAGACAATGAACGGCATCATCCACAGAGGAGCCGAAGTAAACTGAATCTCCCACTGATATAATGAAAAATGCGGGATCAAAATTTCGCATCGACTCCAGTCGACGGATGTTCGCGTAGGAATCCCACTTTGCTGGCCCTGGCCAGGCCATTTGCAACGGGGCAGGTGAGGAGTAGGTCCATGCTGGGGACAACGGTAACTGGATCGTTTCCGTTGTCATTCCGCTCCGCCGATTGTCGCCACGGTAAGTAGGCCAATCGGCTGAGTAGGAGCAGGTGACTGTTATGCCAATCGCGGCACATATTACCGGCATTAGCAGAGGAAAAATGCGAAGATTTTGTCGCGGCAAGTTCATCGAATCTCCATGGTCACTGGGTTGAACTAGGTCTTGGCGTAAACCCTATTGATGTCTCGAGCCAATTGCCACAACTGCAACCACCGCCGCCCTCGGGTGAGAGAATCATTCCATTTGCAGGTATGGTGCTGAGCCAGCAACTGGGGCGCAGATTGTACCAGCTTGTGACTCCCTCATCCGCCATGTTCCACATGGCTATGCGTCCACCTTCTCCCCGATAAATCAAGGCGTTCGATGTGGCGGCATAGGTCGCGCAGCCCCCGTGGCGACCGACTTCCTTGGTCAGCAGCTTTCCAGTGATCGCTTCATATCCGCAAGGCTCCAGGTATATGGTGTTCCGGACAACCACTGGGTGTTGCATGTGACCACCGTGATTGTCACTTTTCCAGTCGTGCGTTGCCTGCCACAGGCTTTTGCCTTCTGCGGCGGTGAAAGCATAGAGGTTGTATTTGCCCGCTGCGGACGACGCAACGAATACCTTGTCTTCCGCAGCGAGGAGATAGAAAACGGCAATCCCGTCTGCAGTATCAATCGGTTGTTCCCAAAGCTTGGCGCCGGTCTGGGCGTCGAGTGCGACCATGTATTGGCTTTCCCAAAGCTTCGAGGAGCCGATCCGGCTTGTGGTTAGCGCTATTATTTCTGGATGCCGGCACTCCACAAAAAACACCTTGCCATCCGCTATCGCAATGGTGGGATTGATAACAACACCGCCGCGATAACGCCATTTCAACCCGCCGGTCGTCGTGGCCAGGGCAAACAAATCGTCGCTGCAAATCTTTTCCGTGCCTGCACCAGAGGTGCCATCATACCAACTTTCCTTGCCCCAGAAATCCGTGTACACGGCGCCTTGCTTGACGCTGCTGCCGTAAAGCAGGTCGCCTGCACGCGCTACGTAGCCCCATTCATGAGAAGAAAGTAAGCCAGGGTTGGCCAGTGGGAATGTGCGGACCACTTCGCCCGACTCTGCCGCGATCACCCAACATCGGTCCTTGATCGCAACAAAGATATGATTGGAATCGGCGCACCAGTTTCCTGCATCACGCGGCATATTCACGCGACGGAGTGCCGGGATTTCCAACGACCAGAGCATCGCTCCGTTGTAAGAGTCGAGCGCGGCAATGCGATTCAGTCCTTGATGAAACAATCGACCATTGACTGCAAGCGGAGCCGGCATCCGTGGGTTGCGGTCTATACCGAAATCTGCGCCGGGCCGGCCGAGCCATTGGACTTCAAGTTTGTCGGTGCGCGCAACACCCTGCAATCCTTCCTGACTGTTGGCTGAGTTGCCGGCATCTCCATATTGGTGCGTCCAGGAACCAGTGTCCGCGGCTGGTAAGCGTTTCACTTGTAACCAGCCTGCCGCGTCAGACTTCAGAAAAGTCCAGTTGGCTTTAATTTCTCCGAGCCATTTGGTGATGCGATCCTTTGCCGCTACCTGAGACCCAGAACGCCATGGCCCGAGACAGGCCACTCCTGTAGCAGGCTGGAGCAAGGAAATCAATTGTTGGGCAGTTGCGGGGAGTTCAGCGTTGGCGGATCGATTGTCCGCTACGATCAGGTTGGCAAACGATTGCGGATAGGGCAGGGCATCGAGAGAGTCCGCGTGGCGCAATGTAATCCTCGAACCATAGACGCCTGCCTTGCGAAGCAGTGCTCGCGTCCTTGTAATTTGATTCACGTCCGTATCCACTCCCACAATGATCAGTTCGCTGCGTTTGGCGAGTTCATAGGCGAGTTGTCCGTCGTTGGAGTCGAGGACGAGGCAATATCCGCGCTTGATGCCAGTACTGGAAAGAATCTGCTCTGCAGCCAAGCCACACTGCCGTGTGCGCGCTTCATCCGTGTAAGGAGAAGGTGTATCGGTGATGCGGGCAACCGAGTAATTCAACGCGTTATCCAGTTCAAAGGGTTCGGATACCGGGTTCTTCTCCTTCGATGAGTTTACCCGGATTCGATAGAGGTGGCGCGCCTTGGGTTGGAGGCCTTTCAATGTTAATTGATGGCTCGTTTTCAATCCGGCTTCCTGGGTGCTCTGATCGAATTTCTCCCCTAGACCAAACTCGATGCTGCACTCGGTTGGTTCTGCGGTTTCCCATGAGATTAACGCCGTGTCAGCCGTCAGGAAACGTGCATGCGGGGGAACTCGAAACGCAATAGGTCGTGGGTCGGGCCTACCTTTGGCGGAAGAATTTGACTCGATCTCTTTCGATTCAAGTGCTCGACCATAGATGACGACCTCGTGGATCTTGCCCTGCAACTGGTAAAACTCGTCGTCGTCCCGATAAGCTCCAATGGTAAGAAAAGCCTTTGGTGGATAGGCAATCAAGCCACGCTGCTCGGTTGAAGTGCCTTCGAGCTTTCCGTTCACATAGAGCTTCATGACCTGGCCGTCATAGGTGCCCACGACATGATACCACTCACCCTTGTTGAAGGTTGAAGCCGCAGTGAGGTAGGTGAGCCGTCCGGAAGCTGACACTGCGAATCGGAAATGGGATTCGTCGTAACCAAGCAACCAGCCTTTTTCGTATTCGCCGTTGTCCTGAAAGCAGCCTGTGA
>CAYSDO010000043.1:0-18020 GCA_964429665.1 uncultured Bifidobacterium sp. | reverse complement strand
ATGCGAAATTATTTCGATGGTCCAAACACCACGAACCCGAAGCTGGTGAGCTACCTTGCGGCGGGCGGTGTTCAGGGATTAAGACCGCTCCGCAAGGAAAAGCGCATCGCACGAAACCGTCTGTTTGGTCTGATGGCGCTGTTGTTTTTTCTGCTGGTCGGCATTGTCTATTGGTTTTTGAGAAACCACTAAACATAGACTCCATGGGTCAAGCTGCCTTTACCCGATTCGAAGTACCCACGCCTGATGGAACTTTCATCGCACATTATTCCGAGAAGGGCCTCGCGCGGCTTGAGTTTCCAGGCAGTGATTCTACTGCACCTGCAAGCGCCGGACAGCGGAAGCCCAAGACGCAGAAGCATGACGCGAGTGCTTCGAGTAACAAAGCAATCAACGATTGGCACCGAAAGACGGTGGTTGTTTTGAAACGGATTCTTGCAGGCCGGGCGCCGGGTGAATTGCCGCCGTTGGATATTTCGTGGGGAACGGAATTTCAAAAGCGTGTCTGGCTCGCGATGAAGAAGATCAAGCCCGGCAACACGCGCAGTTACGGTGAAATTGCCCGCAGCATTGGGAAACCCAAAGCCGTGCGCGCAGTTGGCGGAGCGTGCGGGGCAAATCCCATCCCGGTATTCATTCCGTGTTACCGTGTGCTTGCGGCAAACAGGAAGATTGGTGGATTCTCGGGCGGGTTGGAGTGGAAGAAGACTTTGCTCACTCGTGAAGGCGTGACTGTAGCCGGTTGAATCTGGCGGCGACTTTCGCTTTCATCAATTTCTGTTTTCGCATCACCATCAGCATGGCGCAGCCTCCCACGAACCCAAATCCCGCCATTGTGGGATACCACACGCCCCAGCCGTATTTATCAATCAGTCGTCCCGTGATCGGCAGTGCGATAGCTGTGCCGTAGTATTGAAATGAATCAATGACGCCCGTTGCGAAGCCGGCCATCTTTCGTCCTCCGATGTCCATCGGTGCCGCGGCGCCAACAATGGCGTGGGTGGAGTTCGCGGTGAGCGAGACCAAAATCAAAAACAGGCAGCCGAGAAAGATGCCGCCGGGAGTCGGCCCAACGATGCCCATGTAAATCACCGTTGCCGCGCAAAGAATCACGAGGCTTTCCACGTAGTAGAGTGTCATCGCGACGGGAGAGCGGTGGCCTTTGAAAAACCGGTCTGAAATCCAGCCCGCCGAGAAGGATCCCAGCACCGCAACGATTGGCATTAGATTCATCGTGTAAAAAACCGCGGGTGGTTTTTTTGAGAGATCAAGGTGAAGCTGTTCGACGAAGTAGAGCACTGCGAGCTGATCGGAACTGTTTCGCACAGCGCCCGTGCAGGCGTAAGCCAGCGCGTAATACCACACCAAGGGATGCTTGAAGATGGTCACGAATGATTCTTTTAGGGTGGCGCGAGTGCTGGCGTCGCTTCCGCCAGTCTCGTCCTTTACGACGCCGGAGTAACCCGCTTCTTCCGGTGATTCCTTGGGAATAAACACGAGCAAAATCGCGATGGCCGCGGCGAACATTGGCGGAATACGGAACAGCCAGCGCCAGTCATCCTTCGCCACAACCCAGACGCCGATGGCAAAGCCCGCGAGAATGATCGGCGCGAGATTGTTGATGGCCACCTGTCCCATTTGGATCATGAAGCCAAAAATGCCGGCGAATGTGCCGCGTTCCTCCCGGTTGAACCAGGCGGCGTTGATCTTCACCATGCCAGGCGCACCGAAGGATTGAAACCATCCATTGACCAGCCAGATCAATGCGAACGTCGAAAAAGTGCCGACGAAGGATGCGAAGCCGAAAAACAGATTAACAGCGATGGTGCCGGCCGCGCCGATGAACATGGCTGTCTTGCCGCCGATGCGATCCGTCAACAATCCGTTGACGAGCTGGCCTGTGCCGTAGGCAATGGACCAGGCACTGAGCATGTCCGCGATCTGGCTCTTGCTGAAACCAAATTCCTCAACCATGCCCGGAGTGGCGAACCGGAAGTTGTATCGGCACATGTAGTAGGAGGCATACATGAGGCCGAGGATGAACCAGTTGATACCACGACGAGTGCGAAACCCGGGCGGAAAGCTGCGGCGGCCTGTAACCGGGGTGGTGGTCGGGTTCATGAATGTTGAATCGTCAGCGCCCGCGCCAACAATCCGGGCGGACACTAGACAAGCACTGCGCGCCGGTCAAATCTTCGTTCCAGATTTTCTCCGCTCTGGCGAGATTTGCCCGGGGATCGGAGGGTGGACAGCTTTTTCACGCGTTATGCGCTACGATTCCCCGTATCCGTTCTCGGGAAACAATTTTAATTCGGCGGAGTAATTGGAGGTGCAGGGGAATTGGTATTCTGAGTGGACGGTGGAAAGAATTCTTCGAGTGTTTTGATGGGATGCAGCGGCATCATGATCAACTTTGGAATGTAAAGAGGTTCCATTTTGGGCTCGTTCAGCCGGCCTGTAACCTTGAACTCAAACATCTTCGTGACCGGCCACAACGCGAAGCTGACCAGCCGGCCAATGAGCCACGTATCCCGGAACAATTCCGCCTCCACACGCGCGTTGACCTTTCCGGAGAAGTCCACCGTGCCCGAATACTGCAGGCGCGACGTGGGGGTGCGCATTTCAAGGTCGCCTGAATGAATGACACTGTTCGTGATCGTGAACCAGGTCTTGGCTTCCGTGATTCGACTGTTGCCCAAGCCGGGCACGATGGCGTCGAGCGGCTTGGAAAGGATGCCGAACACTGGAA
Source organism: uncultured Bifidobacterium sp. (assembly GCA_964429665.1). Classification (GTDB taxonomy): domain Bacteria; phylum Verrucomicrobiota; class Verrucomicrobiia; order Limisphaerales; family JADLHS01; genus JADLHS01. The sequence continues at coordinate 15,271 of CAYSDO010000043.1, read as the reverse complement.
TGGACCAGATCAGGCCGTCCTGCAGCTGTGCGCGTCCGAAACCGTTCCATGAACCATCGACACTGGAATTTGCGTTTGTGACGGCGAGCGTGCCGCTCAATTGTCCTTCGAGCGTGTTCGTTGGCGAATACAGATCGGCCAGCAGCAGATGCAGGTTTGCATTCGTGGTGTTGAGCGTGAATGCAAAATCAGTTCCGACCGGTGGGGCAAAATTGAAATACGCCGAGCCGTCCGCCCAACCCTCGTAGAAAAGCGTCTCCACATTCGTCAGCACGAGTGAATCACCCATCCAATGCACATGACCGCGTATCTTCGGCACATGAAATTTCCACCATTCGAACGGCCCGCCGTCCAGGTCGAAGTGGATGTCCACATCACGCGAGCCGTGCAGCGAGATGTAGCCGTCCGCGCGTCCGACCGGTGGATTCACGAATACATACGGCTCGACGCTCCGGTGGGTGATCGGCCCGATGGCGCGTGTTATGACGAACGGTGGCAGGGTGCTGTATCCGTTGGTGAAATAGAGACGCGCCGCTTCAAAATCAATCATCAATCCCTTTGCGCTTGCTGATTGGGTTCCGTACCACGCTTGAGGCCGGTAAAAGTGTAGCAGGCCGTTTGTGTATTGGACGTCCGACACGACGGAGTCAATCGTTTCAGAGCGCACGGTGACATTTGAGACTGCAATGTTGCCGCGAAATCCAAAGCGGCTGTTGTCGCGCCAGTTTCCCCAAAGTTCGCCATCTACAACCGGTGCGCTTGCCAGTTTTACATAGTCGAAACTGCGTTTCTGTTTTTCTGTGAGCAACGGATTGAGCGCGTCCGGGTGAAGCGTGCTTTGGATGCGCCAGTAGTAGTTCTGCGTCGCATTGTCAGTCCAGTGAGACAGCCGCAAACGTCCCTGCGGCGCCGCGACTTCGAGATCGGGCAGTTGCCACAGGAAATTGGTGTAGCTCACGTGCGAGCGAGCCCAGTCCGCGCGGATGCCGCGATACGCGCAGTTGGTGACGGCAAACTCCCCCGCCAAGCGCAATGTGTGCGAAAAGGTTTCCGCCCAGTCTGGCGCGGCGTTCGTCCACTCCGGCAATGTGACCGTTCCCGAGCCGCGCAGGTGTGGAGGTTGTTGCAGATCCACTTGTCGGAGCCACTCGCGTGCAGGTGCGTCGAGCAGCGGAATAATCTGGTTTGCGTCAAAGTCCGACATGAGCCCAAACGCAAGCTCGCGAGTGATCACGTCGAGTTGAGCCTGTGCGTGAAGCGAACCGTGGCTGAGGTCGGCGTGGAGATTTGATACCGTGAGCGATGGCGTGTTCCAGCCGATGGCGGCGCTTACCGAATCTGCGGAGACTTCCTTTGTCCGCAACTTCATGGCGGAAAGCTGGCAGCCGGATTGGTACGCGAGCAGGTTGGTCCAGAAACCCAGCGCGGGTTGCGGAGCAGGTGTGTTCGCCACGCGTGACAGGGTTGCTTCAACATGCACACCATCGCCGCCTGCCCAGCGCGTGGACACGACGTTTGCGCCGAGGGTCGCGCGCACGGACAGTGGAATTGGATTCGTGATGGAGTGAATCCAGTCGGCGTTGAGAATCACGCCTCGCGCCTCAGCCCATTGTGTCTGCACCTCGTCTGCATGCAGTGAGAGTTCCATGCTGGCAAGTTCCGGTTCGGGCGCGAGTGAAATCAGATTGAGATGAAGGTTGAGGTTTGTGGCGGACGCCCACGGAGTTTCCGCAGACTGTGCCTCGATCTGGATTGCTGCGTGGGTGAGTTCATTGCTGTACGCGGGAAACAGCCGCGCTGTAAAAAGGATGTTTGTGCCCCGACCCCACGGCGTCTCGGCGCCGGGCGTGATGACCGTGAACTTCACAGCAAAGCTTTCGAGTCGCCGTGCATCACCTTCGACGTCGAGGTTGAAGTCAGGTGGCGTGGCAAACTTCACCGCAGCGAGTGTTTCATCGAGCGCGCGCAAACGTTCCGGCCAGCGTGATGGGCCGGCGGTTCCACCACCTTTGAACAGTTCGAGGTCGCGGAAAGCCGAGGCGTTTGTGATGCTGGCAGAGACACGAAATTGTGCGCCCGCAAACCTTGCGCGAAAATCGTCCAGCATCCACCGGTCCCCCGGCAGCAGGCGGAGGCGTGTCTGGATATCGCTCACGTTGAGGGCGCGAAGCGGTGCGTTCGTCTTGTCGGACTGCCACTCCATCCGTCCATCGAGCACACGCAACCCATCCACCTCCACCTTTCCGTGCAGCAATGCTCCGCGCTGGATTTTGATCTGCACTTCACGCGCGAAGAGCCTTGGCGCGGCACGCTCGCTCATCGAACCGAAGCGCACATTGTCAGCCACGATGCCGTGCTGCCAGCGGAGGCGCATCCGCTCGAACTCAAGGTCAACGCCACGCTCGCGCAATGAGGCGAGCAACGGACGTTTGGCAAAATCAGGAAGCCCAATCTGGTTCAGATAGAAGAAAATTCCCAGCAGCAGAAACGAAATGAACAACACCACCAGGCGGAAGCGCCGCAGGTAAATCGTCAGCAGCCGCATGAAACGGCTTTTGTGCTTCGTGGACATCAGGTGGGATTGTATGGAGCCACGACGTAATACATGAACAGTTCGTAAAGACCGATGGGAAACTCGAACACCCACATCTTGCCGTCCACAACGGTCGCCGCGTAGGGATACCCGGAAGGCGCATGACGACCAAGGTTGACGGTGAGCTTCTCGCCGGTGCGCAGTTGAACCGTGGCGGAGTAGCCGTTGGTGGTTACCTCGTATTTCGCCAGATCGCGCGCGTCGCGTTCAACCCAGAGCGTGGAGGACAGTTCACCAAAACGGTCCGCAATGTCTTCCAGCGCGAAATCGTTTGGCGGCGTGAGCGCGCCGGGACTGAACTCCCAGGAATTCGTGCCTTTGTGCGTTGCGAACCAAGTGCGTGCTCCCAGTTGCGCAGTGATGCGGGCCACGTTTGTGCTGGAAAAGTTCCAGATGCGACGGTCGCGCAATTGCCACGCGGCGACAGGCAGTTTTTGAACGCTAGCTTGCGGTACGCCATAGACCGACGAGCTTTCGTCTGCACGCCGCACGAAGACAATGTCGTCGCGATTTGTGCCGAAAGAAAGCTGGGCAATGACTGAGTTGGAGATACTGCTTCCGTTCGTGCTGCTGCTGCGCAGGACAATTTCCAGACCAGGTGTATCCAGTCCGTATTTTGGCAGATCAAAGGTGGTGACGGCGTCCCAGATTGAAACAATTTTGAGCGTAGAGATGTTTGTGAGAATCGCCGCTGTCCAGCCTTGGTCCGCAGGAATCTCCTGGCCGATGATGTGCCAGTCGTTCGATCCTGCGCGGCGCAGCGTGAATGTTTCTGCACCGCGAATTTCAATTTCGTTCACGGGTCGCGCGATGGCGAGCAACTGGTGATCGCGAAAATCCTGTACGGGTGCGTGCCATGGGGCGAGTTGTGCAGATGGTACGGTAAAGATGGTGTTCCATGCCGGACGCCGCGCGTAACACATCGTGGTGTTGGTGGCGACTGCCTTTCCGAACTGCAACAGTTCGGTGATGTTTGTGCCGTGACTGAAAGTGATTTCAAGCGCCGGTGGTTGAAGTCCGAAAGCCTCAAGGTCGGCATTCGTGTTGTCCGTGATGAACTGGGCCACTCGTGTGGTCAGCAGGCTGCGCAGGGAGGATTCCATCCGTCCTCCGTCCGCGCGCGCGTGTGAACGGGGAAGACTCCAAAGCTTGTTTGTGGCGTCGAACTGAAGATCAATCACTCCGTTTGCATTCGAGATGGCAATGCGGCTGAAATCGAATGTGCTGAAATCAGCTAGCGCAGTGTCGCGCCAGTCGTCCGCTGATTTGGGCAACAGGCTCAACCAATCTGCATCCACGATGAATACTCCGTCCACACCAACCACCTGCACGTAAACCTGGTCGCCTGGGGCGGTCAGCGAGCCGACGCGCAACCGGCGCTCGTCCTGACCTTGGAGAACAATGGTGGCGCGGGGGTTGATGAGGCCGAATTCGGCATCGGTGTTGGTGCGGCTGCGAAACTCGGCGCCGCTGATGATGTGCGCGGGGGAAAGTTTTTCGAGCGCGACAAGCAGGTTTTGAATCGCCGCGACCTGTGCCGGGTAGGCTACGGGCCTGAGGAGACGCCAGGTGTTGCTTGTCTGTACGGCACGGATTTCCGACTGGCCTGCGGGTTGCAACTGGATGCCTGTTATTGCTGCGGCTTTGAGGCCGGGGAGAACCGTGGTCTGGATGATTGGCGGTTTGGCACCAAACTTTTCGAGTGCGAAGGTGACTGCGAACAACACCGCTGCCAGCCCGATCCATATCCAAGTGGAGCGTGAGTTCATTCAGTGCGGTTTTTCTCTGTCGGTGCGACGGTTCATGGCCATTTACCAGACGAACGGATACAAAAGTCATTCAGTGTGCCTGTCAAGCACAAGGCGAAAAGCATTATTGCCGTCTGATGGATGTTTTTCATTCAGTCCTTGAGGCCGCATTTTGGGATGGTACATGCAAAATCGGTGACGAGTTGCAACGCACCTTGTAGTCTCCGCGCATGCTCAACTACATCTGGCTCGGTCTCGTTGTGGCTGCCGTGTTGATCGGTGCGTGGAATGACACGCTGGAAGCCGTGGGCAAGGCGGCGTTCGAGCGCGCAGAGTATGCGGTGATGAAACTGGCGCTGCCGCTCGCTGGTGTGATGGCGTTGTGGCTCGGTGTGATGCGGCTTGCGGAGAAAGCGGGGTTGATCCAGGTGATGGCGCGCGCCCTCCGGCCTGTGATGAAACGGCTGTTTCCCGACGTGCCCGCCGAACATCCCGCAATGGGTTCGATGTTGATGAACATGGCGGCGAACATTCTCGGCCTCTCCAACGCCGCCACGCCCCTGGGCATCCGCGCGATGAAGGATTTGGAAACGCTTAACCCTCGCCCGGGAGTGGCGTCGAACGCGATGTGTACGTTCCTCGCCATCAACACAAGCTCTATTCAATTGATCCCGGCAACGGCCATTGGCGTGCTGGTGGTTGCACACGCTTCGCATCCGTTTTCCATCGTGACCTCCGCAATCCTGGCCACGATGTTTTCGACGATCGCGGGAATCACAGCGGTGAAGCTGCTGGAAAAACAGCCCGCTTACCGGCTGCCGCCTGTAGCCCCAGACGCCTCTTCTGCCATCATTTCGGGCGTCGCATCCGGAGAAAGAGGCGTCCGTTTGGGGGACCACTCGGAAAGTTCGAGCGCGGCTCCGGCGGGCGCGACGCCGCCCTCTGCAATCCGCCGGTGGGGCTGGTTTGCGCTGTCGGTATTTGCCGTTGTCTTCCTTCTGGCGTTTCTTCGCCTTGGGTTTCCTGAAATATTCCACCAGGAGGCTTCCGATGCATTGAGACAACAGAACGCTTTTCTCCGTTCGGCCAACGCAATCTCGATACTCTCGATTCCGCTGTTGCTGTCGTTTTTTCCTCTCTACGCGGCATTGCGCCGCGTAAACGTGTACGAGGAATTTGTTGAGGGCGCAAAGGAAGGATTTCAGACCTCTGTGATGATCATCCCGTATCTCGTTGCGATTCTCGTCGCCATCGGGATGTTTCGCGAAGCGGGCGGCATCGTACTCCTGACCAAACTCATCAGACCCGTGCTCGACCTTGTGCATTTTCCAACGGAACTGGTGCCGATGTGCCTGGTGCGACCACTTAGCGGCAGCGGAACGCTGGGATTGTTCTCCGACCTTGTGAAAGAGTTTGGCCCGGACAGCCTCATGGCCCGCACAGCCGGGACGATCTATGGCAGTACAGAGACGACGTTCTATGTCATCGCGGTTTATTTCGGCGCGGTCGGGGTCAAACGCACGCGCCACGCCGTGCCCGCTGGATTGATTGCGGACGCCGTTGGCATCATCGCTTCTGTCCTTGTCTGCTGGATGATGTTTGGAAAATAGAAAGTGCGGAGCAACCTGCTCCGCACGCTTTCCGATATTGTTGTTTTGAAACCTCAAGGGGCGGCGATCTGGCTGCCAGCGGGATAGGTTCCGAGCTTGACTGGCAGGGAAGCCGTGGCTGGCGTTCCGATGGCGTTTGCCTCGTAGATTTCATCCACCACGTTGGCGAGTTCACTGCGCAGGTAAGGTTTCAGATCATTCATATCGTCCACAGGCGCTCCAGTGCTCTTCTTGTTGTTGAGGGCCCACTGTTCCTTGGCGGACTCAATTTCGCGCAGATTCGTCGTGATGACGGTGAGTCTTGCATTGTCGCGGGCAATGACAAAGTTGGAAAATGCAATCACGGCGAGCAGGCCGATGATGGTGACGACGATGAAAATTTCCAGGAGGGTGAATCCAGCCTGCCGTTTGTTACGTATTGCGAACTTCATGGTGCAAACTTCCTTTGAACAGCTTATCGCAACCAGCGTGCCAGCCTCAAAGGAGAGTTTTGAAACTGGGGCGGATTGATGCGGCGTGATTCTGTTCTCAAACTGCCCTTCGTGCAAAGAACCCTGAAAAACCATGACTCCGAAAACATCAAGGACGCGATGTGAATTTTCGCCGCTTTGCCGTTGCGTGATTGATGACGTGAAGGTCGCGCCTCGACGCAGGACTGTTTGCGTCAAATCGAGACAGCCAGGGGAACGACCGGTGGGGACTCCCGGGGCCAATGGGATTTGCTATCGTCCCGGATTGGAAAGTTCTTCAAAGCCAGTTCGCAAATATCGCACAGGTACGGATCAATCCGTCGGTTGGCAGCCTGTTGCAAGGAGGAAAACCGTACGCCATAGTTGCAACCTCACAGGTCAGACCCCGCCAAAACGGCGGTGTCGTCTGGCATATTCTTCCAATGCAGCGTGCAGTTGCGGTTTGCGGAAGTCCGGCCAGAGCGTGGGCGTGATGACGAACTCGGCGTAGGAAATCTGCCAGAGCAGGAAGTTGCTCACGCGCATCTCACCGCTCGTGCGGATGAGCAGATCCGGATCGGGATAGTTCCGCGTGTAAAGATGCTGTGACATCACCTGCTCGTTGATGTCAGCGGGATCAAGCTTGCCACGCTTCACGTCCTCGGCGATGCCGCGCACGGCGTCCACAATCTCCGTGCGCCCGCCGTAACTCAACGCGAGCACGAGCGTGAGGCCGTTGTTTTTGGCAAGTGTGGTGCGGGCTTTCTTGAGTTGCTCCTGCACGTTCTCCGGCAAGCGCCAGATCTGGCCGATGGCTTCGAGTCGGACATTGCTCTTGTTCAACTCCGGCGTCTCGTTCTTGAGATAGTGGATGAGATATTTCATCAACGCATCCACTTCGTCCTTGGGGCGATTCCAATTCTCGACCGAGAACGCGTAGAGCGTGAGATATTTGATGCCAAGCTCGCCTGCGGTCTTGATGATCGTGCGCGCGGACTCCGCGCCTTGGCGATGGCCTTCGACGCGGGGCAGATGACGCTGCTTCGCCCAGCGCCCATTGCCATCCATGATGATGGCGACGTGCTGGGGCAACGTGGCCTTGGCTTCAGGTGAAAGTTGGGGCGCAGTGCTCATCGGCTTTTTCCGCAGATTACGCGGATGAACGCAGATTCAATAAGCCAATCTGCGTAAATCTGAGAAATCTGCGGACGGTTTCTATTCAAACAAAAATCGTTTGATCACGCCCCGGTCCGACGGACGCGATGTAAAGCTTCGCGCCAGTCAGTTCCGCGATGGCTTTGGTGTAAGCGCGGGCTTTCGCAGGAAGTTCCTTCCACGTCTTGCATTTGTCGGTCGGGGATTTCCAACCTTCAAAGTCGGCGTAGATTGGTTCGCATTCCGACAGCACTTGCACGTCGTTGGGCATGTAATCGTAACGCTTCTTGCCGTGACGATACGCGATGCAGACTTTGATTGTCTCCACAGTGTCGAGGCCGTCGAGGTTCGTGATGGCGAGGTCGTCAATGCCGTTGACCATCGTGGCGTGGCGCGTGGCGACGGAGTCGAACCAACCGCAACGGCGCGCACGACCAGTGGTAGCGCCGAATTCCCGGCCCATGCCGTGCAGCAGATCGGAAATGACCTGATTCTCCGTCGGCAATGGCCCTTCGCCAACGCGGGTTGTGTAGGCTTTCATCACGCCAACAACGCGATCCATGCGATGCGGCGGCACGCCAGAACCGGTGCAAGCGCCGCCCGCCGTGGTGTTGGAAGAAGTCACGTAGGGATACGTGCCGTGGTCAATATCGAGGAATGTACCTTGCGCGCCTTCAAACAAAATCTCCGCGCCGCTGTTCATCGCGTCGTGCAGCAGGACGACCGTGTTTGTGACGAAGGGTTTCAGGATCTTCCCCGCCTTGCTGTAATCAGCAAAGACCTGCTTGAATGAAACAGGCTTTGCACCGAGCGCCTTGAGAACGCTGTTGCTCTCCTTGATGCGCGCTTCAAGCTTTTCTTCGAGTCGCGCCGGATCAATAAGATCGCCCATCCGGAGACCGACGCGTGCGACTTTGTCGCCGTAGGCCGGGCCGATGCCGCGCTTGGTGGTACCGATCTTGTTTTTGCCCTTGAGCACTTCGCGTTGTGAATCCAATTCGCGGTGATACGGGAAGACAACGTGGGCGGTTTCGCTGACAACAAAGTTTTTGCCGACCTTGATGCCGATCTTTTGCAGTCCGGTGATTTCGCTGACCAGACCGAGCGGATCAATCACCACGCCGTTACCTATGACACAGAGCTTGTTTTTGCGGAGAATACCCGAAGGGATGAGATGCAGGACGTATTTCTTCTGGCCAACCCAGACGGTGTGACCGGCGTTGTTGCCGCCTGCGTAACGGACGACGATGTCCGCCTGCTCAGTGAGCACGTCAATGATTTTGCCTTTGCCTTCGTCGCCCCATTGGGCGCCTACCAGAATTGTATTTGCCATGATTCGTTGTTTGGGTGGGCTCTTCCGAGCCGATGCGCCCTGCTATTCCAGAAGTTCAGGACCAAATGGCCCCTCCCCCGGAGAAATAAAAAACCCCGATGAAATCGGGGCAAAGTGTCGTTTCTTTGCCGTAAGAAGCTAGGAAAGTGCGCAGGGAGGGTCAAGCTGGAATAGGTTTCATCTTTGACAGGATTCGATTTCCCGGATAACTATGAGTCAGAGTTCACATAGTCGAGACAGACCCGGCGCATGAATCCTTTGAAGCCATGTTCGTTGTTCCAGCATCCCTCCCGAATGCCGCGCGGGTTTACCTTGATTGAACTGCTCGTCGTCATCGCAATGATTGCGATACTTGCCGGCCTGCTCCTGCCTGCCCTCGGCAAGGCGCGCGAACGGACGCGTGGGATGCAATGCCTGAACAACACCCGCCAGCTTGTCATGGCCTGGCAGTTGTACGCTGACGATCATGCCGGGCGACTTCCCTACAATCTCGGCCAGGTATCCACCGCCTCGGCCGCAGCGCAGCGCACCAATGCCAATTGGGTCAACAATGTTCTGACTTGGAATCTCGACAGTGACAACACGAATGCATTGACCGTCACTGATGCCAGCCTGGGCACGTACGTCAGCAAGTCTCGCCAGACATTTCGTTGCCCTTCGGATCGCTCCCTCAGCAGCATTCAACGTAGTGCCGGCTGGGATGAACGGGTGCGCAGCTATTCGATGAACGCCATGGTCGGAGATGCAGGCGTTTTGACCAGCGGAGGTGTGAACCTAAACAATCCCAATTACGTCCAGTACTTCAGTTTAGCCTCAATCCCGTCGCCGGTGAGCATTTTTGTCTTCCTGGATGAACATCCGGATACCATCGATGACGGGTATTTTCTTAACAAATATTATTCGGCTGGATGGTTCGACCTGCCGGCGTCCTACCATAACGGTGCGGCTTCAGTTGCATTTGCCGATGGACACAGTGAAATGCACCGCTGGGTGGATCCGCTCACGAAACTTGCGCCGCATCCTGGAATCACCGATGACAAGGATTTGAAAGTGAACGGTAACGAGCGCCGCGATTTTGATTGGGTGCTTACCCACATGAGCGTTCACCAATAACCCTTTCAAGCAGGTCAGAGCGATTTCACGGACAAAGTTTCCCTCAACACCGCTTCATCTGGTGATGCGAGCAGATAAACCCGTTTCCCTTCCGCCCAAGTCACCGTGGACAGGGTGCTGACTCTGGCCATCAGAAGCTGATTTTGCTCTGGCGAGCTCGCCAATGCATTGCGGTCAACCACGAACAAAAACAAATCGCTCTTTTCATTTGGCGCAAGCGGTTTGCCGGTGTGGAAACACACCATCGTCACTGGTTTACCTTGCCAGTTCTTGACACCACAACCCACGAGCCTGGTCTGTTCGAGCTTTTTCGGAAGCGTGAAGTCCGCGTGGCCATTGTGTTCGCCCAGATACGATCGGACGCGGGAGGCGTCGCTGGTTTCAAGATCCATCGCATAAACACGTACGGCCGAGCGAACCATGCGGCTGCGATAACCGCTGAATCCAAGGTCCTCTTTCACTGCGTCCGTACGAATGTACCAGAACGCCGCAACTCCCGCCACCAGCGTAATCGAGGCAGCCATGGCGTACCACGAAACATCCCGCCGTCCAAGACGCACAATCTTATGTGATTCGTGCTCTGACAAAATCTGCTCCTTCAATCCCTCGGGCACCGGGATTTGTTTGAATCCTGCACGGATTGCTTCCTGTGCGGTTTGATGGTTCTTTAGCCACTCCGCCAATTCCGGATCCTGACGGCACAAGTCTAGGGCGGCGGCAAATTCCGGGCTGTGGGCGTCGTTTGCCCACGGTCTCCAGGCCGACAAGATTTCTTTTGCTTGTTCTTTCGTCACACTCTTTTCCTGTCCGTTTGCGGCGACATGACCGCGATTTCCTTCGCCATCAATTTCTGCAACTGACCGATGCCGCGCGATATCCTCGACTTCACCGTGCCCAGCGGCAGTTCCAAAATGTCCGCGATCTCCTGGTACGAGCAATCTTCGATATAAAACAGCGACACGGCGGCCTGATAGCTCTCATCCACACGCGCCAGGGTTGCCAACACATGCGCCGCATCAATCCTGCTGATGCCTTTTGGGAGGATCGCGGGCAGTTCCGCTTCCGCCGTCTCAAGTTCCTGATGAGGGAAGCGCACCCGTCGCCGCTGCGATTCCAGAAACTGCCTGTGCAACGTCGTGAACAACCACGTTTTCACCTTGGTCGTATCCCTTAACTGATGACCCTTCGTGGCCCACACGTAAAACGTCTGCTGCGTCATGTCGGACGCGTCGGCTTCGGAGCGTGTGAGACTGAACGCAAACTGGTAGAGCGGTTCGTAGAATCGCGCCACCAGGCTTTCAAACTCTGAAGCTGATGCCATAAAGCGTCATCCTTTGTGAGAGCAGTGAAACCGTCATTGGTTCCCGGCTGGCCTTGAGGACGCATCAGAATGTTGTGTGCTCCGTAGCCGGTTGCCAGCGAAAAAATCTATTTCATCGGGAACAAATCACTGCTGCGTCGCTCCAACATCCAGAACGCATCAAACGCCGATGAGATCATTGCAGACAAAACGTGCCGCGCACACATTCCCCATCATTCATGGGGATGTGCCGGATCATGGTGGTTGGTCGGATGCACTCCCGGAGCTTGGCGTACCCGTACAAAGGCGGATCGTTCGAGTTGGTATTTGGCGTGAGGATTATTGGACCATTGGCATCCGGGTTTTACGAGTCGCAACCCGAGTGAATCAATCTGGGAGCACTACGCGGTAAAGTTGCGCTGCGATGAATCGCGTTGCGTGCCCTGCACACGAACGCAAGCGGACATTCCACGGGGGACGACAACATTTTGTCGGTGCGTTTGCCACAACATTCCCGCGCATCTCTCAGGGCTCATCCGCCCCCGGCACCCTTGCCAAGCTTCATTGTTGTGATGCTCATTCCGTTGGACGCGGAGTTTGGGGTGAAACGTGATACGTGGTGTGTCAATCATCGTCGGAAGCCTCCAACCGATGCTTGGAGGCGCAGGTCGGATTTGTTTCGATCGTAAGGAGCGACGCCTTTATGTGTTCCTACCCGGCAGTTCTATTCGCTTGCTCAATCGAGAGGAATTTCTTGTAGCCAAGATATATCCCGTTAGTAATGCAAGGAATCCCAATGCTGTGTTTGCAATCGTCACCATCCAGTTTGCACCTCGAAAAACAACAGCCTCCATCGGACTTGTCGGATTGTAGAATACCTCGACATTACTGCCAACCGGATGGCTGTTAGCAAACACACTTAACTTTTCGGCATCGCCTTTGAGTTCGACTGTGCCCAGAGTCATGTTGTCAGAAATGTGCTTTTCCCCATCGACTGAATATTGGCAACTCATTGCAAGTTTGGCTGCACCACGCTCAGATCGTCGAGTTCCAAACTCAAAGTAGTTCACACTCAAAACAGTTCCCTGAACAGAAGGCCAAGACCCGGTCCTCATTTGGCGAATAGTTCTGGTAGCGACCCAACCAAGGAAGGTGACCGATAATACAATTAACAAAACACCAAACGTTTGAATAAAGATTTTTAGCTTCATAAAAGCACAGCCAATTTAAGGTTAAAATCCTTTGTACGATTGAAGGCGCGTAAAGGAGTTGCTCCTTAATTCTTACACAATAAATCGCCCCGGGATATTCGATGCGCAGTTGGCGGGGTTTGGCGCAACGCCAAACACTGGAACTTATTTCGCTTCCTTCGCAAACGCGCTTACGCTTTTGAATTTAGCATCCTTTGCGGCATCCCACACTTTCACCACCTGACCCCACGGCGCTGCCTTGTCCGCGCTGATGGCGAGGCGCAGTTCGGGGTTCTTTGTTGAACGCGAAATAAATTCTTCCTTCAGCCGGTCGGCTGTGACGGGAAGCGCCTCGGGGCCGTTGCCCAGCCGGAGGTCGCCCTTGGCGTCTATGGTCACCACTAGCGGCGGAGTTTCAGTTGCACCAGCCTTTTCTGCCTGTCTGGATTCGGGCAGTGAAAGTTTCACCTCGGCCTGCTGCTTGAAGGTTGTGGTCACCATCAGGAAAATCAGCAGCACAATCAGCACGTCAATAAGAGCCACGATGATGATCGTGGGAGTCGAACGGCGTTTACGGATGAAAAAGCGCATATCCCGGCTTTACTTGCCCTCGCGATAAAGTCGCCGCATGAATTCGTCGCACAGCGTTTCCATTTCAACGGCGAGCATCTCGATTTTCTTCGTATAGTAACTCCATGACACCAGTGAAGGAATGGCTATGAGCAGGCCAATCAGAGTCGCCTTCAGGATGAGCGCGATGCCGGATGCGAGCTTCGATGCGTCTGCGAGTCCCGCGTGGCCGACGTTCTCGAACGTGGTCATCATGCCGATGATTGTGCCGACGAGTCCCAGCAGCGGCGCGATGCCGACGATGATTTCCAGCACGACCAGTCCGCGTTCGAGTCGTACGATTTCGTGGCGGGCACGGGTCTGAAGTGCGTCCACGTTTTCCGCCTTGGGCCAGCTCTTGCGGTCTGCGGCCAGCAACAGCAGCCGGCCTAGCGGCGAGACGTGTTGGATGCAGGCACGGCGCAAGCTTGAGATGTCATTGGTGCCTTCGCACGCTTCGACTGCGGCCTCAATCTCCGGCGGGATGACTTTTTTCCAGCGCAACGCGAGACCGCGTTCCACGATGAAGGTCAGACCCACAACCGATGTTGCAACCAGCAGGATGTAAACGAGTGATTCCATATCCGTTCAATATCACGTCAGTCTGGAGAAGAACAGCCCCCGAAGGAATCCCAAATTTTTTCCAAATGTTCATGGAACAAATTCAAACCGCACCAACCCCGCGAGAATTGGGATCAAAGCAAATACGCACCCGGTTCAAAACCGAAATAACATTACAGTGCGCGAGGTGAAACAAATCCCTCGTCGGATACGAGCTGCGGGCGTAGAGTGCATTGGCGGTCGCAGTCATGCGATGGCTGCGATCACCAAGAACCCAGGTTTATGAATGTTCTGATGATCAGTCCTCAAACCCCGGACACGTTCTGGAGTTTCAAGCACGTCCTCCGTTTTGTTTCCAAGAAGTCCACCTTCCCGCCGCTGGGCCTGCTCACGGTGGCAGCGATGCTGCCGCGCGAGTGGGAGATCAAGCTGGTTGACCTGAACGTGACGCCGTTGCGCGACGAGGATTTGCGCCGAGCTGACGTGGTGATGCTCACTGCGATGCTTGTGCATGAAGCCTCGGTGCGTGAAGTGGTGGCGCGATGCACGGCACTGGGCAGGCGCGTTGTGGCGGGTGGGCCGCTATTCACCACCGGGCATGATGCGTTTCCAGAAATCCAACATTTCGTGTTGGGTGAGGCCGAGGAATTGATGCCGCAACTGGTGGCGGACCTCCAGGCGGGCAGGTTGCAAGAAATCTATCAGTCAACGACGCGGCCGGGCATGGTGTTGTCGCCCGTGCCGCGTTGGGACCTGATAGATCTGAAGCATTACGTGACGATGGCGGTCCAATTCTCGCGCGGCTGTCCGTTCGATTGTGAGTTCTGCGACATCATTGTCATGAACGGTCGCGTGCCGCGGACGAAATCACCGGCGCAGGTGATTGCAGAACTGGAGGTGCTGCGGGAACGCGGTTGGAAGGACATGGTGTTCATGGTGGACGACAATTTCATCGGGAACAAAACACGGACACGGGCGCTGTTGCATGAATTGATCACGTGGCGGCAGCGTACGAAGCCGGAAATGGGTTTCCTGACGGAGGCGTCCGTGAATCTTGCGGATGACGCCGAGTTGCGTGCGCTGATGGTGGCGGCGGGGTTCACGAAGGTGTTCGTGGGCATCGAGACGCCGGTGGCGGATTCGTTGGTGGAATGTCGCAAGGTGCAGAACCAGGGGCGTGATCTGGTGGAGGCGGTGCAGACCTTGCAGCGCGACGGCTTGCAGGTCATGGGCGGATTCATTGTGGGTTTTGACAACGACCAGCCGGATATCTTCAAGCGGCAGTTCGAGTTTATCCAGCGTTCTGGTGTGGTTACCGCGATGGTGGGCCTGCTGACGGCTCTGCCACAGACACGACTCTATCAGCGATTGAAGCGCGAGGGCCGGTTGGAAACAAGGAGCAGCGGCAACAACACCGATGCGACGTTGAATTTCCAGCCGAAGTTGAACAGGGACTTTCTGCAAACGGGCTACCGCGAACTGATGAAAAAACTTTACGAACCGCGCGCGTACTATCAACGCATCCGCACGTTTCTGAAAAGTCATCGCCAGGGTGGCGCGTGCCTGCGATTGTCGTGGACGGATTTCATGGCGTTCGTGAAATCGTTCTG
>CAYSDO010000042.1:0-18210 GCA_964429665.1 uncultured Bifidobacterium sp. | reverse complement strand
GAAAACGTGCGGACGCGCGCTGATCTTCGGCGACAAATCCACAACGGCGCAGTACGCGAACAATCCCGCGATCCAGATTCACGGCCCGGGCTGGAGCAAAATTCTGATCGGCGAGGATTGCATCGAGCACTGGCGCGATTACGTGGACGTGATGGTGTCGAGCATTTCCGACAACGGCGGACGCTCGTGCATCAACGCCTCGGCAATCGTCGTGCCGAAATACGCGGCGGAGATCGCCGATGCGCTCGCGCAGAAGCTCGGCCCGATTCAACCGACACGCGCAGACGATCTCAATGCGCGGCTCTCGGGTTTTGCTAATCCCAAGATGGCGGACTTCATTGACGGCGCGATAGACGAAGGCTTGAAAACTCCCGGCGCAACGGACGTGACGGCAAGATATAGGAGCGCGAGCGGTCCCCGCTCGCAGAACTCCGATTGCAACGAGAACAGTGGAAAAACTTCGGTGTCCGTTACTGATACCGAGTGCTGCGGACGGGGACCGTCCGCGCTCCGCAAAGTCACACTCGACGGCGGCGCGTTTGTGCGCCCGACGATTGTGCTTTGCGATTCCTTCGCGCATCCGCTTGCGAACCGCGAGTTCCTCTGCCCCTACGCCAGCGTTGTGCAAGTTCCGCAGGGCGAAATGCTCAAGCAGATCGGCTACACACTGGCGTGTTCAGCCATCACCAAGGATGCAAAGTTCATCGAGCAACTGATGGCCTACCCGCACATTGAACGGTTGAACATCGGCCCGGTTTCGACGATGAAGATTTCCTGGGATCAACCGCACGAGGGCAACATGTTTGAGTTCCTCTGGCAGCGACGGAGCATTGAGCGGGCGTGGTGATGCGGGTGGTAGGCCGCTTCATTCCATGGGCGCCGTCATTTCATAGCATCCAAAATATTCACACTCCAGGTGACTCGTCGGGAAGGCAAAGTAACCATGGCGTCGCGACTAAATGGGTCGTCGCCGAACCGGCAACCCGCTGCGAAAGTACTTTGCGATCATGGGCTGCACGTTGCCTTTCAGAGGCGCGGTTCCCTGCGTCGGCTCAAAATTCCCAGACCCGGTGGTAAGCCGCTGCGGCAAGAGCGGTGGTGAGAAGAAACGCCGCAAACCAGACGGCGAAATTCTTCAGCCACAAGCCAGGGCCGGAGTGGACATGGCGGAAATTTCTGAACGCGAGTACAAGCAACAACAGAAATGGCCCGGCTATCAGAAAGTAACCAGCCTGGCCGCTTGAAATTCCCGCTCTGGGGAGAGCACTTAACAGTCTCCCGCCTCCGATAAAGAATGATTCTGCCAGCGCCATTAATATCCAGAAGCAAAGCAACCCTAAAAAAAGTCTCCATCGTCCACGCCACGACAAAAGACCAAAGGCAAGACACAACCCAACACCTCCTGCGACAATTGCGCCAATTGGTCCTTCCCAAAGTGGAGATCCACCTACCGTCGCATGCCTGAGCAACCAGTTGCCCAGAAAGAACCAGGCGACACCGCAACCAATCGTTGCCGCCAGCGCTTGCAAGAATTGCTTGCAGAGCGTTGAGGCATAAAAAGCAATCAGCGAGATGATGACGCTCGCAGTTGCGATACTTAAGAATGACTCGGTGTCCATCGAAAGCAAAATGCCATCGCCCTTCAATCCGAATCCGATGGCGATGAAATGGGTCAAGAAGATGGGAATTGCGCCAAGGAGAACCGCGAACAAGACTACGGCTGCCAGTTTAACGAGAAATTGCCTGGCTCGTGAGACTGGGAGGCAGAGTTGCGGCTCAAGTGTTCCAAGCCTGCGTTCCTCCGCCACGGCCGAGCACCCAATCATCAGCGGCATGATGAGCCACAGAAACGAGAAGCCATCGAAAAGAATGTTCAAGATGCTTTCATGGGAGACGGTCACAACTTTCTGCATGAACAGCACGCAAATGTTTGCCACAAAGAGGAGCACTGCGAGCAATTGACTCATTTGCTGGAACTGGAATTCCTTCCGAAAAAGTGCCACGAGCGGATGCGACTTGCGAAGGCCGATTACCTCGCCACGCGACAGCCAGTTGCGGAGTGTTGGCAATGTCACCGTTCCTCCTGTCCATGCCACGTCTTGCGCCCGCAGAAACATCCAGCGTGCCCAGAAAAATCCTGCAATGCTGTAAGTCACGAGAGCCATCACGATGTTTCGCTCGTGGCTAAATCCACTCCCAAATTTATCTGTGCAATAGCCCGTGAGAACTGCGATAGCAGACGGAACGATGACAGTAAACCAGAACGCCGCACCAACCTGCCGCAGCAGCAACACGCTCCAGAGTCCGCCGGAGAACGAACAGATCAATATCATAAGCGTGATCACCAATATCTTGTGCATTTCGCTTGGCATCCCCCTGAAAAAATCCGGCACATGAAGCAAAAAGGAAATCCACCACGCACCAAACACGATCAGCAACGCTACGACGAGGAGGAAGACTTTCGTCCACCAGATTTGATTTCGCGAAATTGGTTGCGCCAGCAGATTGGAGAACGTGTTGCTGCTGATCTCGCGTCCGAATGAATCCAGTCCCGCCATCACCACCAAGCCAGGACAAACGACTACCGGAAAAAGTATCGTGAGCTTCCGAAGTGTGCTGATGCTCTCTCCGTTGTTGTCCGGAATCAGCCACACTCCCAACGCAGCGACGAGCGCGATGCAAATGCTCGGCAGAAGCAGGCGGATTTCCTTGCGAAGATAAGCACTCATGACTTCGACTTGGAGATGTGGTTCGACGCAACAAAGATTTCTTCCAATGTCAGCGATTCGATCTGCAAATCTTCCGGCTGATGCGTCTTCAACTTCGCAACGAGTTCATCACTGCTGCCGTTGGCGAGGATTTCGAGTTCGCGACCGGTTTGTTTCATGTTCAACGCGCCGGGCAGATCGAACTTCGGAGGTGGTTGCGCGAAGCGGGCGCGGATTTTCTTGAAGCGCGCGCGCGCGGCGTCGGCTTCCATGGTGAGCAACTCGCGACCTTGTTCGATGATGGTGAATTCGTCTATCAATCCCTCGAACTCGGAGATCAGATGCGTGGAGACAAACACGGTGCGGCTGCCGGGATCGCCAGATTGATACGCGCCGATCACAGTCTCGATGAATTCACGTCGCACAATCGGATCGAGGCCGGAGGTTGGCTCGTCGAGCAGGAGCAACTCCGGTTCGGGACAAATCGCGCCGATGAGCGCCAGCTGTGTCTTCTGTCCTTTCGACATCGAAGTGGCCTTCTGATCCTGCTTGAGTCCGAAACGCTTCAACAGGTCGGCTTCGATGTCGCGATTCCAATTCGCGCGGAAGGACGCGAGGTAATCCAACGTGTCTCGCACGGTCATCCACGGATAAAACGCCACGGCATCCGGCACGTAGGCGACGCGGGATTTCACAGCGACCTCGTCCTTTTGCGGATCAAGCCCGAACACGCGTACGGTGCCGCTTGTGGGGCGGAGCAGGTTGAGCAGACACTTGATCGTGGTGGTCTTTCCTGCACCGTTGCGTCCGAAGAAGCCATAGCAGCGGCCCGGTTTGACTGTGAGGTTGAGACCGTTGACGGCGTCTTGCTTGCCGTAACGACGATGCAGGTCTCTGATTTCAATGACGGGGGCGTGGTTCATGGTTTCTCCTTGTTGGCCTTGTTCTCGAAGTAATCCAGCCGCTCCTTCACCAACGCGAGGAACGTTTCGCGATCCACTTGCAGGTGATGTGCGGTGACGACGGCTTCATCCACTTCCTTGAGCAGCAGTTTCTGGCGGACGGTTTTGGTGAACGGCGTGTTGCCGTCCTTGAGAAAGCAACCTTTGCCGGGAATTGTCTCAATGACGCCCTGACTTTCCAGTTCGGCGTAAGCCTTGGCGATGGTGTTGCGGTTGACGCGGAGTTCCTCGGCCAGGAGGCGAACGGAGGGCAGCGACTCGCCCGTGCGAAGCCCGCCGGATGCTGCGGCGTAACGCACCTGATCCACCAGTTGCAGGTAGGGCGACTTGCCGGTTTTGAAATCTATGTGAAACATCATAGTCGTCGTCTGTCCTATGACAGTAGGACAGTCGGGTAAACGTGTCAACGATATATTTTGAAGAGTTGTTGTGAGTGACGAATCGGAGAGTGCCTGCCAACGGAGCACGGCAGACCTCCGGTTGCAATGAGTGCGAGAGCGGGAAGTGCATCAGAAAATCCGGAGCTTCTCCGGTGCGCGTGAGCGCTGCGGGCGAGGGACCGCCCGCGCTGCGACAGGTTTGGGATCAATTCGAGACTTGCCACGGCATCGGGCCTCGCCATAATTTCAACCAGAAAGAGATTATTTATGGCAGACGTAGCAAACAAATATCCTGAAAACACCGGCGGCAAGTTCTTCGTGGACAATCAATGCATTGACTGCGATCTGTGCCGCGAAACCGCCCCGGACAATTTCAAGCGCAACGACGATGGCGGTTACTCGTTCGTTTACAAACAGCCCGAGAATCCCGATGAGGAAGCGCGCTGCAAGGAAGCCAAGGAAGGCTGCCCTGTGGAAGCCATCGGTGACAACGGAGCGTAGTTGATTTTTCAGCCAACCCAGACGCCCGCAGTCATACGACTGCGGGCTTTTGTTTTGCGGGTCAATGTACGTCGCTTAAATTGCCCTCAGACCACCACCACAGGAAGATGTAACCGCCAACGATGGTTGCATCGGCTGCGACGGCCAACGGTGTGAGCAGGATTCGTTTGAACCGTCCGGCGGGATCCTGGTAGACGGGCAACCGGTATGTGACGGGCGATCGGCCCTCTGAGATCAGCGTGAACGCGATGTCATTTGTTGAGGCGACGACGCAAAGTTTGTTTGGCCACGGAGAGCCGGCTGGAGTCGATTCAACAGCCGCGAGCGGGAGCAAGCCCTGCGATTGTTCGACCGGGACAAAGAATGGCCGGTGAGGATTGCGTCTCGGTTTCTCTTCGAGCCCAAGCCAGTAGGCGCGACGGCTTATGTGTTCGCTGGTGTCACTCGTTTCGTCGTATAACACAAGCACGCGCGTTGTGTCAGCGGATTGAAACAAGGCAAGCTCGGGTGGCTTTGCGGGTTCGCGGAAATCACGGTTGCCCCAGAGCGCACTCGTGGCGCAGCCAGTCAAGACCAGCGGCAGTAACGCGAGCATCCAAGCCAGACGTCTCATGTGATCGCCCTCGACACTGCGGCGGGCATCAGCCGGCTGCAAGAACTTTTCGGCGCAATAATTCCAGTGCCTGCTGCGAAGTGGCTTGCTTGAAAGTTTCGCGGTCGTAGGGATTGAACACTTTCACCGCGAGCGTTTCCGCAGCTGAGGAAAAACCGATGAATGCCGTGCCTGCGGGCTTGCTTGCCGTGCCACCAGAAGGTCCGGCGATGCCGGTGACTGAAAGAGCGAAGTCGGCCCCGGTTTCGCGCCGTGCACCGTCGGCCATTTCGCGCGCGGTGGTTTCGCTCACAGCGCCGTGGGCTTCAAGTGTTGCGGGCTGGACGCTGAGGAACTTCTCCTTCGTTTCGTTTGCATACGTGACCAACCCGGCGAGCAGCACCGCAGAAGCGCCGGGGACATTCGTGATGCGATGCGCGATGTTGCCGCCGGTGCAGGACTCGGCGATGGCGAGCGTTTGTTTGCGTGCGGTGAGCAGTTGCACGATGACGCTCTCGATGTCCTGCTCGTTAGAACTGAAAATGTGCGACCCGACTGCCGCGCGTACAATGACCTCGCCTTCGCGAATCAACTCTGCTCCGCGCTGGCCGCGTGCAGCAAGGCGCACATCCACCTGACCGACCCGGGCGCAATATCCGAGATCGAGTCCGCGCGCGACGAGCGTCTTGAGTTGCGCGCCAATTCTTTCCTCCACAATAGATTCACCAATGCCAGTCGTGCGCAGCGTGAGGCAGACGAAAGGCTCGTTCAGCGGCATCTCGCGTTGCAGCAACGGTACGACTGAGTCGTTGAACATCGGGCGCAGTTCACGCGGGGGGCCGGGGAGCATGATGAGCCACTTGGGGGTGGAAGATGGAGGATGGAGGATGGAGGATGGCGTTGGCGCGGCTTTGCCATCTTCAATTCTCCATCCTCCATCCCCGATTCTCATCCCCAAGCCCGGTGCGGTGCCGTTTGGGTTGTGCAGGACGATTGCGCCCTCGGGAACGAGCGCCTGGACGCGCGTGCTCGCAGGCATGGGACGATTACGTGCGGTAAAAAAACTCTCGATGTGTTTCACGATTGCGGCGTCCTCGTGAAGGCTTCTGCCCAGCAGTTTTGCGATCAGATCGCGAGTGATGTCATCGGATGTCGGACCGAGCCCTCCGGTGGTGATGACAAGATCGGCACGGGACAGGGCTTCTCTGACGGTTTGTTCGATATCGTGTCCTGTGTCGGGAACGGCGACCTGGCGGGCGACGGTGTAACCAAGATCAGCAAGACGGTGACAAATCCATTGTTGGTGGGTGTTGAGCACGCGGCCCAGCATGAGTTCGGTGCCGGTGTTTATGAGTTCGACATTCACGGAGCGTGAATTTGTGTGGCGGATTATCAGGTGGCAAGCGCGGATTGCGCCCATCCAAAGCCGTATCAATGCGGACGATTGAACAGGCTTTCGAGTATAACTTCCTTGGTCTTCCAGATGAGCGCCATTGTCATCGAGAGAGGAAGCAGGATGAGTAGAATGAGAAGCCACACGCTTATGCGGTCCACCATGACCAGGATTTCGTAAATAAATCCGGGCATGGCGGAAACATTCCTGATCAACACAAAACCAACGGCGAGCATGAGCAAGGTGGCCAGCATCCATCGGTTGAATGCTGTGAACTGCCGCGTTTCCTGGCGCAGGGTTTCATCGGGCAACATCGCACCGAGGCGGGCAACAACGAGGTTGAGGTTGAACAGGAATACAAGTTCGGAGAATGCGAGCAGGATGACGACAAGAGTGAAGAATGGATTCTCCGGAACGCGATGCCACCAATGCAGAAACGGACACAGGCCGAAGTTCACCAGCGCGAGCAACAGCGCGCGGTCAATGGCGTCACGCCATGGACGTTCCTGCCGTTGAAAGGATGTGAGTTGCCACAGGCCGAAGAGTGGCAGCGCGGTGGTGATGAGCGCAGGCAGAACGCCGAACGTGTTGAACCATCCTGCGCTGGCCGTGCCCACGCCAATGATGAGCATGGAAGGCAATCCCCAGAACAATGCCGACAACCCGCGTACGACGCGGCCCAGAGAGCGGAGCAGTTCGGGATTGGGAGGGGTTTCCATTAAATCGAAGTCGGAAGATAAAGCATGGATGATGGCCCGGCAACGCGCTTGGTTGTTGCCATCCTCATTCCTTCGGGCAGTGACATCAGAAGCTCAGGTAGGTGTAGGACTTGAGCCCACGCTCGTATTCATCCAGCAGCTTCATGCCCTCGGACGGCTTCATGCGGTCGGATTTGATGGCCTCGTCTATTTGCGACTTCATGTGCCGTTTCAATTCGTATTCGTCGTACTGAACGGACGCAAGGCATTGAATGATGGTGCTGCCTTCGATGATTTCCTCGACGTAATAACCCGTTGGCTCGTCAGGATCCAGGAACACGTGGACTTCGTTCACGCGACCGAAAAGATTGTGGAGGTCGCCCATGATGTCCTGATACGCGCCCATGAGGAAGAATCCAAGATAGTAAGGCTCGATCTGGCCGTTGCCGTTGTAATTCAATTTGTGCAACGGCAGGGTGTCGCGCACGTCGCGCAGGTCAATGAACTTGTTGATCTGGCCATCGGAATCGCAGGTGATGTCCACCAGAGTTCCTTCACGGGTGGGGCGTTCGTTCAAGCGGCTGATGGGCATGATGGGAAACAACTGGCCGAGCGCCCAGTGATCCAGCAATGACTGGAAGACTGAAAAGTTGCAGAGGTATTGGTCCCCGAGACTGTCCTCAAGCTTGCGGATTTCCTCGGGGATGTAGGCCTGACCCTTGAAACTTTCGACAACATCGCCTCCAATTTCCCAGTACAGATTTTCAATCTTCGCCTTGTCAGGCAGGTCCATCATGCCGAGTGTGAACATGTGCTGGGCGTCGTCGCGACGTTCCTGGGCATCGTGATAAGCCTCAAGCTTGTTCAACTTGGCGAGATTCTTTTTTATGTCGAGAAGTTCGCGGACGATTGCGTGCTCGCTGTCACCGTAGGTAAAAGTGATGTCCGGATGTGTCTTGCCGATGGCGCCAAACACCTCGACGATCAACACGCTATGATGCGCAACGATCGCGCGTCCGCTTTCGCTGATGATGTCCGGATGCGCCACTTTCTCCGCGTTGCACACGTCAGCGATGTAATAAATTATGTCGTTCGTGTATTCTTGAAGCGTGTAATTCGTTGAGCTGTCAAACGCCGACCGGCTGCCGTCATAGTCCACACCCAGGCCGCCGCCCACATCCAGGTATTGAATGTCGAAACCCATCTTGCGGAGCTTCGCGTAAAACCGCGACGCCTCCTGCACCGCCTTTTTCACCGTGAGAATGTCCGGCACCTGCGAGCCGATGTGAAAATGAACCAGCTTCAGGCAGTGCGAAAGATTTTCAGTCTTCAAAAGTTCCGTCGCCGCCAGTATCTCGGCCGTGCTGAGACCGAACTTTGCGTTTTCTCCGCCACTTTCGGCCCATCGGCCGGCGCCCTTGGCGAGCAACCGCGCGCGGATGCCAACCAGCGGTTCGACGCCGAGCTGTTTGGAAAGGGTGATGATGTGGCGCAACTCCTCGAGTTTCTCGACAACCATGATGACACGTTTGCCGAGTTTGGTGCCCAGCAGGGCCATCTTGATGAACTCGGCATCCTTGTAACCGTTGCAGATGATCAGGCTGCCCATGTCGCGTTGCAGTGCGAGGCCGGCAAACAATTCCGGTTTGCTCCCAACCTCGAGACCGAAGTCGAACGGCTTCCCGGCATCAAGAATTTCCTCAACCACCTCGCGCAGTTGATTCACCTTGATCGGAAACACCCCGCGGTACTTGCCCTGATAATTGAACTCCGTTATGGAGTTGCGGAATGCCAGATTGATGGACTCCACACGGTGACGAAGAATATCCTGAAAACGGATCAGGAGAGGGAACTTCAACCCGCGCCCGCGCGCCTCTTCCACCACATCGGAAATCTCCACCGGCACTCCCGCGTCTTGCAATGGCAGCGCGACGACCTGTCCTGCGTCATTGATGTCAAAATATTTTGCCCCCCAGCGGTGGGTGTTGTAAAGGTTGCGTGCCGCGTTGATATCCCAGGGCGGCGTGGCTTCGGTGGAATTGCTCATCTCGTGTGCTTCAGAACGTGCGCACTATAAAAACTCACACGCAGAAATCAACATGCGGCATCAATTATTTATCGGCACCTTGCGCCAATAACTTTCTCGTGCGCATGTTCCCGGGTCCGGTTCGATTGCGGATTGGGCGAAATTGTCATGTGAACACCTGACAATAAAAGGGCTACCTCGGGCGGATTGTTCCGACGAAGCTCACGGGGATGAACCTGCCATTGCCGATGTATTCAAGCTCCACGGCGGAGAGTCTCGCGCCTGTCAATCCTCCCGCAGTGCCTGCGGTGGTTGTGCTCGACGAAGAAAAGTAAATCGGATTTGAGCTGGCAACCGCTGCAAGCGTGCTTCCATCGTTCGAACTGGCGATACATTGCCACGCCAGGGAGGGAACAGCACGCGCCACCCAGGTGACGCCCGAATCCTGTGAAACAAAGATGCCGCCCGAGTTGATCACTGCCGCCAGCCGGTTGCCGTCTGAGGACGAGGCCACAGAAGTCCAAAGGTTCAACCCCGACGGGCCGGTGACGGTCCACGTCACGCCGTAGTCGGTGGAGATGAAAAGCTGTCCACTGCTCACAGACGCGACAAGGCAGCTGCCGTCGCCGGAGGACGCCACGGAATTCCAAGCTGACGAACTGCCGTGCGGCGTCCATGTCAAACCGTTGTTTGCGGATGTGTAAATGTTTCCAGTTTGGACAGTGGCGACGAGGTTCGAGCCGTTGCTGGACGATGCCACACCACTCCAGTTGCGGCTGCTGTCACGCGCGGTCCAGCTCATGCCGGAATCTGTGGAGGTGTAAATAAACCCCGGATTGACCGTAGCCACCAGCTTGGTGCCATCCGTTGACAACGCCACGGAAGTCCAGTTGCGGTTGGCATCGCGCGCGGTCCAACTCGCACCGGAATTGATTGAGGTATAAATCTGGCCACCGTTGACGACAGCGACCATCTTGACGCCATCCGCAGAAGAAGCAACCGCACGCCACGCACGGTTGCTGTCACGAGCCGTCCATGTCCCACCAAAGTTTGTGGACGTGTAAATCTGACCGCCGTTGACCACGGCAACGAGCGCGCTGCCATCGGCGGAACTGGCGATGCCGCGCCACGCGAGCAACGGTCCGTTTGTGTGCCAGGACAAGCCGACGTTCTGGGCCAGTTGTCCGCAAAGGATGGACTGCCCGGCATTCTGCGCGATGAACCATCCGCCCGCGCCGCTGCCGGCCACGCGGACCGTTTCGCCGATGCGGATGGAGGCTGGCAATGTAACCACGACCGCAGTGGAATCATTCGTGCATAGAAAACCAAAATTCGGAAACGCCTGGATGTTTGTTCCTGTTGGAATGACTTCAAAAATCCTGCCGGGAACATTCGTCAGACCCGTGCCGTCCCCGTTGAACAATGCGCCTTTGACTGTGCCGGTGAAATTTACATTCGTGTTCAGCAGCGCAACGTTTGTGGAAAGCCGGGTGTCGGGAATGGCGCCGGTAAGGTTGGTGGTTTGAACCGTCCCGGTGTAGGTGGACGCGCGCAAAGCCAGCGCGGCGTACGGCGCGGACGTGATTTGTTGCCGGGGCACGAGCAGGTTGTAGGGACCGCCGACTGCGGGGCGGACGCCGATTTCCAGCCAGCGCAAGCTGCCATCAAATGCTGCCGCACCAAAGTCGAGCGACACGGTGAAGAGGCCGTTGCTCACGCTGACGGCGGCCACGAACTGCGTCGTGCCGACGTTGTTGCCGAGCGTGGCGGCGTCGCGCAAGGCGAACTGAAAATCAAACGAACCGGTGGCTGGCGAGCCGTTCGTGTTGATATGTCCCTGGTACGTGAACGCCGTGGTCTGCGCACGCGCCACCATGGCCGAAAACAGAACCAACCAGATCAAAAGCTTGGTTTGCACCCGGGCATCGTATCACAGGAACGGACTGCGACAAGGCACAAGCTTTGCAGGCGCAGTTGAGGTTGTGATCAAACGTGGGTGAGAGAAGAAGCGCCGTTGCCTGACTGTAACGGTGCGCTCGTTTTCGGGCGCAGCAACGTGCTTACGCCTGAGTTCAGCCGGTTTTCGCATGCTTGACCTTGCCGTGGTCGGGGACGGCTTGACTCCGGGCCTCACCTGTTTTTAATCGTGCCTGTGGTTGAATGGTGTGAACAAGTTTTCCTTCACAGGATTGGAATACAATGGTCTGATCTTCTCAGAGAAACGAATTCAGGTAAATGTGTGTGCGGGCTTCTCTCCATTCGTGGTGTTTCTCCGGTGGAGTTCCGTGTGCAAAGGCAACACACAACGTTCGGATGTAACGCAGGCGCTCGGGCAATGACGCCCCGCTGAGTCCACACACAGGCGGCAACCAAAATGAACTCGGGCTTGTGTAATTAGTGTCTGGCCGGAAACTCTCGAAATTGGAAACGAGACGGTGCATTGAGGCTGGTAGCGGCGCGGCGCGGACCGGTTTTCCGGCGCGGCAAGGCTCCAGCGGTTGAAAATCTCCGGCGCGGGCGACAGTTTACCTGTCGAACTTGCCGGGCCAGATCGGTGCGGGCGGCTTCAACCCGAGGCTCGCGCCAGCAACTGCCGTCCGATCACGTGCAGGTTGTAACTCATCACGCCGTAGCCGACGTAACGCAGGTAGCCTTTGATCCCCACGTCCAGACAGCGGTTCAAGCCGTGATGTTCCAAACTGTTGATCTGGCTTTCCACCGCGCTGTGTTGCCGGCGCAGGGCCACAAATTGTTTTTTGTTTTCGCGTTCCGTCTCCGCCGCGCTCTTCTTGCCACGCTTGGGCATTACCACCACCGGCACATATAAACTCAACAACTCCCGGTCTTCTTCCCGTGTGAAGCCTTTGTCGAAACTCAGGCTGGCCACGTTGCCCGCGCCGTATCTGCCCAGCAGCCGGTCGGTCACGGGCACGCTCCGCTCCACGTCGGCCACGCCCGTTGCCACGTCGTAGTCCTGGATCAACTGGTGCTGGTCGGTCGCAATCAGCAACCGATGGCCCAGCTCCACGTTCGGACGTTGCTTGCCTTTCTGGATCCATTCGGTGTGCGGCTCGAAAAGGGAAAACACTTTCTCGTGCGCGGGGATGGTTTCTTCCTGGAGCAGCCGCCGTTGGACCAAATCCAAATGTTTGTCGAGCATGCGCTGGAAGTATTCGAGGGCTTCCCAATGCGCCAGTTCCACGGGTTGATCGCACAGGCTCGACAGGCTGGTCCGCACTTTGGCGGAGAGTCCACGGCCCACGGCCAGATAGTCGCGCACGGCGCGTTTGATCCGCGCTTCCTTGTTGGGCCCGCCGCGATAAACGACCTGGCTGGCGGTGCGTTCCAGGTTCTTGAACTGCCGCCGCCAGTCCTTGGCCTTGCGCCAGCCGCTCAAGGCGTAACCGAACTGATCGCGATATTTCACGATCAAATCCACACATTTGCGGCCCGCGTCCCAGAGCAGGTTCAGGTCGGTGGGGAAGTGCACATCGGTTTCCAACACATAGGTGTCCACCTTGACTTCAAGCACCGCGAGGGGCGCGCCGCCTTTTTTTGCGAACACCTCTCTTCCCGCCGCCGCGATGCGCGCGTTGATTTGTTGGAGCAGTTCGTCGTCGAGCAGCGCGATATTGTCGCGCAGGGTTTGATGCCCGAACATTTTGGATTCGTCATCCCACGGCGTGGCCGGCAGGCCGAGCATCTGGCGCACGAGCAGGTCGTAGTTGGCCATGTGTTCCAGGCGATCCCAGTCGGCGTCCAGTCCGAGGCGCACGACGCCCAGCACGAGGATTTGCCACAGGTCCATGCCGGGACGGCCGGTGGCTTTCTTGCCGGCGAGGATTTTGGCTTCCAGCAGGGCGAAAATCTCGGCCTTGAGCGTGGGGTGCGTCCAGACCCATTGCAGGCCGGCCAAGAGCGGCGGCAATTCGTCGCGGCTCTTGAGCGGCAGGCGAATCTTTTCGATGGGCGTGATCTGCAACTCGGGCTGGGATTGGAATGGCTGGCGCATGGCGGATAAAAGTCGGCGAATGTTGCAGCTTCAGATGCGCAAACTCCCGCAAACATTCAATCATCACCCAAACATTCGCGCGCCGCCATTCACTCCAAACCAAACAGGGACGGCCATTCTCTCAGTTCTCTGGCAGACACTAATTACATATTTGATTTTGAGAGCGAAAAGCACAGTGCTTTCCCATCTATGCGTATCTGGAAGGATGGGCACATTATTTCCAACCAGAGGCAAGGGCCATTTAGCAACTTGTGGCAGCCTGACTCTTCAAATCCAACCTTTGTCGCGCCATGAGGAGGGTATTTATAGGAGGTTTATTTTTGATGAGTGCTGTCTGCGCCTTTGTGTCATGTACTCAAAAAAGGCTAAACATGAACGATTACATCCAGACTGCACAATCGGGACTGCAAACGCTCACTTGGCCTAAAGAGATGGAATCCTTATTTGGCGATTCCGACCATTTCATTACTCATTATGGATTTTCACCCGGAGCAAAGGAATGGCACTCCAAGGTGTATATTTATGGGCGATACGAACTGACTTTAGTGGTGGATGTTACAATTGACTATAACCGAAACAAAATAACAGGTGCTACAAATTCGCCTAAGTTCTATCTGTGGAAGGTTTCCAAGATAGAAAACAACGGTCAAGGCGCGCGGTACGATGGCGATTGGGAGTTTGGTCAAGAGCAATGGACACAATTGGTCAAATCACACGGAGATTTTGCATCAATTGGAATCCCCGTCGAAACGAACAATCCAGTTGTTGGATTCCCGGAGTATGTGAAAGGTAATCGAGCATTGTTGGTCAGGATTCCTCATTAAACAGCAGTTGGTCAGAAGCAAACTGTACGCGCCAAACAAAGCGGCAAAAATGCCGCCATATTTTACGCTGGCGCAGCCTCTCGGTTACGAACGTTTCTTAACGAAGAAAAGATCGCCTACATCAAGCTGAACACCCAAATGCTTTGCCCGCCTCGTGGCGCTGTCCCGGTCAACACAAGAACGTGGTTTTGAGAGTTTGTTTCATCCTAGCACGCCCTGTTCGCCTTCGGTCATGGATGCGACCGCCCAGCTATGTCGAGCGTCTATGTTCCCGGCGTTGTTCGTGAGGCAAGAATGATTTTTGGCGCTGGCAGTTGACATTTTCAATTGTGGAAAGCAGTTGCTTCCGGCGCGAAATTCCCTTAAGAAATCACCCATGCAGATTCCAAAGTATTTCCTCGTATTGAACGCGGTTGTCCTCGTGGCCGTTCCCACGACCATTTACGCCGCGCAAATCAAGTCCTCAAGAATGTTGGCAGCCGCTCCCTCAAGCCAGAACCCGCCAATGCTTCTTGCCGCCGCAGGCGCGGAATCCACCGCCATTTCCGGAAGCACGGACAGCGAAGCCGCCGCACGCCAGAGGGAAGCGCTGCGCAAGGCATTGGCGGCGCCCGCACCCGAGTCCGTCCCTGCTCCAAAGGCTCCGCCAACCCCGGGTGCTGCGGAACACGCTGAACCTGCAGCCAAGCCGTCCAAAGCCGGGAAGAAGGGAGAGCCCAGGTTCTTGGATGTGCCAGGCCTTACAACGCCGTCGCATTCTCCTGTCCTTTCGCCATCGGGCACATTTTCCGATCCTGTGCCATCCGGAATTCCAGCGACCAAGGAAGGCCGGCTATACGAGTTGCTGCGGCAGTACAAAGCAGACGCCATTACTGCTGAGGACTATCACGCCAAACGTGCCGCGATTCTCGCCGCGCCCTGAGCGAACCTTTTTATGCACCCGCCAGGTTTGCAGCCTGGCGGTTTTGCTTTTGAACCGGCGCAGTCATTTTCATCGCGCCAGGCGTTGTATTGAACTTTGAACTGTAATCCCTGAACATTGATTTTTGCCATGCACGATTTTCGTTACGTCGGAAAGAAGCTCTATTGCGGCGGTGTCTCCATCGAGTCGCTCGTCAAACAATTTGGTTCGCCGCTCTACGTCTATTCGCAACACACGCTTGCCGGTCATTTTCAAAAACTGGATCGCGCCATGTCGCCGGTGGATCACCTGATCTGCTTCGCGATGAAGTCCAACTCAAACCTTTCCGTCATCCGCACGCTGGCGAATCTTGGCAGCGGTTTTGACATCGTGAGTGGTGGCGAATTGCAACGCGTCATCGCGGCGGGCGGCGACGCACGCAAATGCGTGTTTGCCGGCGTGGGCAAGACGGAGACCGAGATCGAGTTTGCCCTGCGACGAGGGGTGTATTCGTTCAACGTGGAAAGCGAGCCGGAATTGCAGCGCATCAACCGCGTGGCCGCGCGCCTGAAAAAAATCGCTCCCGTCGCCGTGCGCGTGAACCCGAACGTGGATGCTCACACCCACGCCAAGATCACCACCGGCACGTATGAAAACAAATTTGGCATCGCATTCGAAAGCATCGAGGGTGTTTACGCCCGCGCAGCGAAGCTGAATAACATCCAGCTTCGTGGTTTGCAGATGCACATCGGTTCGCAGCTCACGGCGGTGTCACCGTTCGAGCAGGCCTTGAAAAAAGTTTCACCCCTCGTCGCGAAACTGCGGGATCGTCACGGGCTGGAGTTCTTCAGCATCGGTGGCGGACTCGGCATCGTGTACCAGCCAGCGTTGGAAAGCGGTTCAGCGGAGTGGTGGAAGTCTGCAGCGGCCAAAAATATTCTCACACCGGACAAATATGCCGCGCGATTGCTGCCGTTGCTCAAACCACTTGGCATGCGCATTCTCATGGAGCCGGGCCGGTTTATTTCGGGCAACGCGGGCATTCTAGTCACTCGCATCGAATATGTGAAGCGCACCGGCAAGAAGAATTTTCTCATTGTGGACGCCGCCATGAACGACCTGATCCGTCCGGCGTTCTACGACGCTTATCACGAAATCGTGCCGCTCGTCCGCAAGGGCGGGGCGCAAATTTCGTCGGACGTTGTTGGCCCCATTTGCGAATCGGGTGATTACTTCTGCAAGGATCGTCCGCTGCCGAAGCTGGGCGAGGGAGATCATCTTGCGCTGTTGAGTGCAGGTGCCTACGGTTCTGTGATGGGTTCCAACTACAACACACGGTCGTTACCGACTGAGGTTTTGGTGAATGGAAACAAGGCAGCTGTCGTGCGTCAACGTCAGCCGGTGCAGGACACATGGGCAGGCGAGAAGATTGCGCCTTGGTTGGAGTAGGTGCTTGAAATATCTGGTCTGTGTCCGCGGCATGAACAAAAAAGTTTTCATCACGGGCGGCACGGGATACATGGGCAGCCGTTTGATTCCGATGCTGGCTGGGCGCGGATATGAAATCACGGCTCTGGTGCGACCTGGTTCTGAATCAAAACTACCGTCAGGGGCGAGGTCTGCACCGGGCAACGCGTTGAAGCTGGATTCCTATACAGATTCAGTCCGGGGCGCGGATACGTTCGTGCATTTGATCGGCGTGCCGCATCCGAGCCCGAGCAAGGGTACGCAGTTTCGCGCTATTGATCTCGTTTCTGCGCAGGCGGCGTTGAGGGCGGCGCGCGATGCGGGCGTGCGACATTTCGTTTATCTCAGCGTGGCGCATCCGGCTCCGATGATGAAGGACTACATCGCGGTTCGTGCGGAGTGCGAGGCCATGATTCGCGAGAGCGGAATCGCCGCGACATTTCTGCGTCCGTGGTACGTGCTTGGGCCGGGTCATCGCTGGCCGTATGTGCTGATTCCGTTTTACTGGCTCTGCGAAAAACTGCCCGCCACGCGTGAAGGTGCTCTCCGTCTCGGTCTGGTGACTCTCCGGCAAATGCTCGGCGCGCTCGTGTGGGCGGTGGAAAATCCGGCGAATGGAATCCGCATCCTGGACGTGCCGAAGATCAGGCAGTTCTCGCAGCGGCACGCTTGATTTTTGGACTGTTGGCACTGACCGCTTTGGCTGGCTTCCTTGACATCGGGTGACTCATCCCGAAAACTCCACGCCCTATGGCCGAACCGAAGGAAAGTCCGTTAATGGAAAAGATCGTGTCGCTGTGCAAGCGGCGCGGCTTCATTTTTCAATCCTCCGAAATTTACGGAGGCATCAATGGCTTTTGGGATTACGGCCCGCTCGGCGCGGAACTCAAGCGCAACGTCAAGGAACTCTGGTGGAACACCATGACCCGGCAGCGTGAGGATGTGGTCGGTTTGGATGCGACAATCATCATGTCGCCCGCGATTTGGAGGGCGAGCGGGCACGTGGATACGTTCGCCGACATGATGCGCGAATGTCCTCTGACAAAAAAACGAGTCCGCGCTGATCAGGTCGAACCGATATCCGGTCACGCAGTCAGGTTCGTCGGTGCTTTTAAGAAGCC
This sequence comes from uncultured Bifidobacterium sp., assembly GCA_964429665.1. GTDB lineage: Bacteria > Verrucomicrobiota > Verrucomicrobiia > Limisphaerales > JADLHS01 > JADLHS01. The sequence goes on along the minus strand of CAYSDO010000042.1, from coordinate 625 downwards.
TCATCAGCCCACTTCTACGTCTGAGGCAACTATGGAGGGATCGCCCGCACACAAGGCGATCGAACTCTTGTTGAAGCGGTCGAAAAAACCACTTTTAGATGTAACCCAAAAAGAACTGGTTGATGGAATTCTTGAAGTCGCAAGGCAGAATCCGGAAGTCTCATCTGGTCTTGTTCCATTCAACGAGGATCGTGCGCTTAGTTACGCACAAGCGGGTTTGGCGCATCTAATTACGCAGCCAGTTTCAATATTGTTGGTAGCAAACAAACCTATTGAGAGCGCAGTCAAAACTGCCGTCCAGTTTTATGAACAACTCGGGTTTAAGGGAGCTTTCCCAATTTGTACTGAGCCACCACAGGCGGTTGAAAACTCTACCGACTATCACCCGGATAGTTTGGTCGAACTTGGCGATTCGCGCCCATTCAATCTTATGTTTAAGACTCACTACGGCCCGGTAGAATCAGACGAAAACACAGCTTATCTCCGCCCCGAGACCGCCCAGGCCATTTTCGCGCAGTTCAAGAACGTGTTGGATTCATCGCGCGTCAAGGTGCCGTTCGGCATCGCGCAAATCGGCAAGGCGTTTCGCAACGAAGTGACGCCACGCAATTTCACCTTCCGCTCG
>CAYSDO010000041.1:0-18237 GCA_964429665.1 uncultured Bifidobacterium sp. | reverse complement strand
GGGGTCGTAGCTCAGTTGGTAGAGCACCACAATGGCATTGTGGGGGTCGCAGGTTCGAACCCTGTCGGCTCCACCATTCAAAGCATCCTCAATGGCCGGTACAAAGGCTGGCATTCAACACAACATTCCGTTTCAAATCGCTGATCGTCCACGTGCTCAACGGAAAATCCAACGCCGCGCTCGGAGCGGGCCTCGTGTTCGCAATCGCGCTCTGGGGTGGCAACAACGCCGGAACGAGATGGCTCGTGCAGTCTTGGCCGCCCGTGTTCACTGGCGGAACTCGATTTCTCTGCGCCGGACTTCTACTGCTCGCCACAATCCGATGGACCTCCTGGCTTGGCACCTTTCATCGAATCACTCCTGATGCACGAAGGCGATTATGGTGGCGCGGTGGACTCAGTCTCGCGGCATACATCGTCACATTTAACGGCGCTCTGGTTTTTACATCCGCGTCACACGTCGCACTGTATCTCGGCGCGTCACCAGTCTGGGCTTTGTTGTGGGAAGGCGCGAATGGTCGTGTGGAGCGTGTGCGACAACGGTTACTGGCCGCACTGCTGGCGCTTGGTGGAGTGTTCGCGTTGTTGTGGCCCTCGCTTCACGGCTCACACATGAGTCTCCCGGGCGAACTGCTCGGACTCGGCGCGAGTGTGCTGTGGACGAACTACGGTCGCCAATGCCGCGCGTTGTCTTCAGGCCTTGGGGCAATCGAAATCACGGCACACACAATGTGGCGTGCGGGAACAATTTTGCTTCCTGTGGGTGCGGTCGAATTGGCCGCGAAAGGAATTTCCGCAACGCCACTGCAACTTGGTGTACAAGCGTATTGCGTCGTGGCGGGTGGAGTGATTGCTTTCGCGCTGTGGACCCACGCGCTGAGACACTGGCAGACCAGCCAGGTATTGATGTTCAACAATCTGATTCCGCTGAGCACAATGACCTGGGCTTACTTCTGCCTCGATGAGCCCGTGACGCAAACCTTCTGGATTGCGATGGTTTTGATTGCAACGGGTGTTGTGCTGGGACAGACGGCAGTGCGCGCAGACAACCCAAAAGAACAATAGTCCAGCAACGTGCCAAATCTCACTACCACCACAACCATACTCGCCCACGAAGTCTTATCGTCGGTTCAAGTCATTCCCGAAGAGTTGGTCTTCGGGCCAGCCGGTTGAATTTTACGACCTGAGTTCCCGTCTCACCTTGGTCACGATCAGAAGCAAAGAGAGAGTAATTGCGAGCGAAGTGATAAAAATAACTGTCGAAAGATTGGCGCAGGACCGTCCAATATCCTTTTGTCATTTATCAATTTATGTGTATCAACAATCCATCCTGGCCAATTCTGAACAGGTGACAGTGAATCGAAAACCATGGCGACACCGGTTCTTGGCTTGATGAATTCGCAACTGACTGAACTATGAAAACAAAACTGTTCGCATCATTCGTAGCGGCGCTGACATTCCTCTCAACCCTACACGCCCAAGAGACGGCATTCACGTATCAAGGTCGGCTCACAGATGATGGCAGTCCCGCCAACGGATACTACGACATGCTGTTTTCACTTTATGATGCGGCCTCGGGAGGAAATCAGGTGGACGGCACATTGAGTGTCTCTGCACTTTGCGTGTCGAACGGCCTCTTCACGGCCACTTTGGATTTTGGCAGTGGAATTTTCACCGGCGCGGCTCGCTGGCTCAAGTTGGATGTTCGCACGAACGGTGCAGGCCCTTACATTCCGCTTGGTCCCAGGCAGGCTGTGACAGCCACGCCTTATGCAATCGTCGCAGGACAAATCACCGGCACCGTGCAAGCCAGCCAGATTGGCGGAACACTGACGCCGGCACAACTCCCAGCCGGGGTTGTTACCAATGGTTCACACCTGATATATGCTGAAGATGTTGTGGCAAACAGCCTGAGCGGCGATGGATCGAACATCACAGGGCTTGCGTTTGTGAGAACCAATGAGACGAGACCAATCATAAATACCGAAGGCATTTCGAGTTCAAACACCATGACCGCCTCAAACTTTGTCAGCACGATTTATCAGCCGCAAGACACGCAGATGCTTGCGTTGAATTATTATCCAGGGTCCACAAACTATCTGATGTATCGCGCCGGGCAGCTGGCGTTTGCACCATCGAGTACAGGCCAGGACAACGGCATTGTCTGGGGTGGCAGTTATATGCGTTTTGGTGGCAATCCCGCTGATGATGGGTCCGGTGTTGCTGGCTGGCTTGTGCGTTCACCTTACGGCATTGGTTTTGAAACACCGGACAATTTTAAAAAAATCCGCATCGGCGATGACCATCGGCTTGATCAGATGATGGAAATGTCGGCTGGAACAATTCCGGGCGCAGAGAATGATGATCTGGACACTTATGGATTTGGCCATTGGTGGCAGAAGCAGCATTCGCACATACTTGCGATGCGTTCTCACAGCACAAACAACTATTACTGTTGGGTTGGTCTGCAGTCGGTTTATCCAGACGAGTCCACGATTTATTGGTCAGAAAAAGGTTCAAGCGTGGGAGCGGCCACACTTCGAGCTTACTGGTCTTTGCCTCCAAGATTGTCCAATGAGTTGGGAGGATGGCAGATGACCCAGGCAACAAACATCATATTTGAAGGTGGAAAGTGGGGCTTCAATGCCTTCAACAATTTTTTTGTCACAAACCAGACAGGCCAGAGCAACATTGCGATCATAAGCAGTGCCGGTTCAATAATCAATGGTGTGGGATTCACCAACAATACAATCTCAATCAGAACCAACGATGCGCCTCTGGATACCGTTGTCGTCAAGGCATGGATTCCGATCGTCGGCACCAACGGACAGACTTATCTCGTTCCTGGATACCAATAACAGCGCAAATAAAATCCGGCGCCCAATTACCTCCCCCGCCAGTTGAAACCACAGTTCGCTGGACTCGCGTCGCATTTCCGGCTAGAAGCAGGCACTCCTTATGCATTCGTCCAATCCACGTAAAGCAGGTTCAGTTTGGAAGACCGCGCTCGCCTGGCTGACCATTCTCGCGGTGACATTCGGAATGCTTGCCTTCTGGTTGTGGCCGGAATCCGGTCGTCATAGCGACGTGCCCGCACAAGGACCAGGATTCTCAATCTTCCTGTTCGTCATCGGGGCTCTGTCGGTGTTCACAGGTGTTGCGGCCTATTTTGTAATACTTGCCACAAATTGTTTTCGCGCCGATTTCAGCAAGCCCATGTGGAACGACATGAAGACGCGAATCTATGTTGCCAACATTTTCGTCCCGCTCATGGTGATGATGGGGATTGGATTCATGCTGTCGGTGTTCCTTACGCCTATGCTGCGCAACCACGGTGTGTCCGAATCCATGGCGCAACTGCTGCCGATGATGGGATGCATCGGGTTGATGCAAATAGTGCTCGTCTGGTTCGTCATCTGGGCGCCACTGGAAAAGAGCCTCATAGAAAAACGGCTCACGGCGCGCGGACTTTCCGCCGAACAGATGCGGACGGGTATTTATGTCGGCCTGTCCAACCCTGACAAAAGCAGTCTAAAGAAATTCACATGCATCGAGGAGGACATGGGAATGCTCTGGTTCGACCCCGATCAACTGATTTACTGGGGCGATGCGGAAGCGTTTTCATTGCAACGCGACGATGTGCTTGAAGTCGAGCGTCAGGTGGACGCGGCGAGCACGACAGCTTTGAGCGGCACGGCACACGTTGTATTGCGGGTAAAGCAAGTCACAAACGATCGGCGCATCCGGCTGCACTGTGAAGGCATTCTGACGATGGGAAGGAAACGTTCAGCGATGAATCAACTCGCAGAACGAATCACCCATTGGCGTTCACAAGGGACGACGGGCCGCTGAACAGCGATGATTCACCGGCAATGACCAGGTGAGGGCCAAATGCCGGCCCTGCAAGCGACTTTGCCCGTAAACACCGGCACAGACAAATGTCAGCAAAAGCCTTTCAACTTGCTGGACTGCGCCTTCATCTGCTAATGCTACTGCACATTTATGGCTGCCATCGGGCGTTTTCAGAAAGGTGACGACATCTTCTTCGCCAAGGTCGTTGACGGAGAGCTGTTCAAACTTCGTGGCGACGTTTTTGCCTCACCGTCGTTTGATCGCAAGCCAATTCCCCGGAAAGGTGTACGGACTCTTGTTCCAGTTACGCCCTCGAAGATCATCGCGGTCGGCCTCAACTACGCCGATCATGCGCGTGAACAGAACAAACCCTTGCCCAAGGAGCCGCTCACGTGGATCAAGGCCACCACGTCATTGATTCCTGATGGCGCCAAGATCGAAATCCCCTATCCAAATCATCGCACCGACTTCGAGGCCGAGCTTGCCATCGTCATCGGACGAAAGATTCGCAACGTGCCAACCTCCTCCGCCGCGCGCTACATTCTTGGTTTCACCGCGGCACAGGACATCAGCGACCGCACGATTCAAAACGCCGAAAGCCAGTACATGCGGGCAAAGTCGTTCGACACCTTCACCCCTCTTGGACCGTACATCGAAACGAAGATTGAGCCAGACGATCTCAACATCCAGCTCTTCCAAAACGGCCAGCTCCGCCAGAATTCGAACACCAGACAGATGATCTTCAAATGCAATGAGCTGGTCAGCTTCATTTCTCAGAACATCACCCTGCTGCCGGGCGATGTGATCATCACAGGCACGCCTTCGGGAGTCGGGCCGATCAAATCTGGTGACACACTCGAAGTCCGCATACAAGGCCTCGCGCCTCTGGTTAATGTGGTGAAGTAATTGGATTTCTCCAAGCACCGACAAATACGTTCGGAACTTGGTGTTCCATCTGACTCTCAGGCGCGGCTGCTAGAGTTTCTGCATGGATGAAACAATGTAAGCAAACCCAGTTTCGATGATTGACCTCTACAAGGATGCAACGAGCAGCGCCATTGCTGGGGATCCGGTCAAGCAAGTGCAGTTGCTTGGCGAAGCGATTCCGGCATTGTCCACTCCAGTCGGACAGCAAGAGATCGCGCACTTGAATCAAAGTCGCAATTACAACATGCCGCAGTTGTTTGCTCCGGACGGTACCCCTTGGCCCACGTATCGTAATCGGGTAACGGGCAGCGGGATCGCAAATTGGTTTCACAGTGACATCCGAGACGTTGCTTACTTGTACGTCCATGGTGTTTTTGACACGATCGCAAACATCAGCAACTCCAATCCATGAAAACTATAGTCCTTATTGTAATGCTTCTCGGTGCGCAGAAACTAATCGCGACGAGTGCAGAGAAACCGCGCGATTTGCCCATTGCAAAACTCACCGTAAAAACCATTGACGAACAGGCAAAGCCTGCGGTCGGTGTGCAGATTCATTTCGTCTTCATGGAGCCGTTCACGCATCAGCCGCTCCTTATCGACGGTGTTTCGGACGAGGGAGGCTTTTTTTCTGCCGAAGGAGGAAGCGATTCCACCATAGCGGGTGAAATACGAAAAGCTGGTTACTATCGAGGGGGATTTCCGCTTGAACCCTTTCGCGAGTCAAAAGACGGCCGGTGGCAACCTTGGAATCAAACCAATATCGCATTGATGCGCAAGATCGAAAATCCTATTCCCATGTATGCGCGGATCGCAGTCATAACGGTCCCGGTACAAAACAAATCATGCGGCTACGACCTCAAGGAGGGAGATTTGGTTTCGCCGTGGGGCAAAGGAGTTGTCGCGGATTTCGTTTTTACTGCGGAAAGTCTTTATACAAACCGCAACAGCTATAGAGCGTCCATGAAGCTGACTTTCTCGAACACCTTGGACGGAATCCAGCCAGCCAACTTGCCCTCTGATTATGCTCACAGCGACTTCATCTGGCATCGAAAGGCTCCGGAAACTGGTTACAACTCTGGTTACGAACAACAAAAACGTACACCCAAGATGCACTATCTTATTCCAAGTATTCCAGGCATTCACCGTACCGAAGACATTCAAAACCAGAAGTTTTATTTCAGGGTCAGGACGGTTGAAGAAGGCGGCAAGATCGTCAGTGCACTGTATGGCAAGCTGGCGGCAGGTTTTGAAATGCTAATACCAAACGATAAAGAACTAAAGATTGTCCTGATCTATTATCTTAATCCAAAACCATTGGATCGGAACATGGAGTTTGATTTGAAGAAAAACCTGTTCAAGAACCTGAAAATCGAGGAACAACCGCGCTCGCCGTAAGCATAAGAACTGGGGTTTGTAGTTTTCAACTCTCCTCCTTCGCACCTTAGTTCTTCAACCATCATTTCAGGGTCATCTGCAAAAAGAACTTCGTTCCACGGCTGTGTTTTGTTTAACCTCCCAGCCACATGAAGTGGACACAGACTCTGATTCCTACGCTCCGCGAAGCTCCGTCGGACGCGGAAATTCTTTCACACAAACTCCTGCTGCGTGCCGGCCTCATTCGGAAGCTGGCTGGCGGCGTATACACGTTCCTCCCACTTGGATTACGCGCGCTGCGCAAGGTGGAACGCATCATCCGTGAGGAGATGGATCGTGCCGGTGCTATTGAAGTTCTCATGCCCGCGCTTCAACCAACGGAAATCTGGGAGGCCACCGGCCGCGCTGAAACTGCCAAGGACGTTCTATTCAAGGTCAAAGACGGCTCGGGTCGCCAATGGTTTCTCAGCCCCACGGCTGAGGAAGTCATCACCACCATGGCGGCGAATGAGATCAACTCGTATCGTCAATTGCCAAAGAACTTTTACCAGGTCAGCACCAAGTTCCGCGACGAGATCCGCCCACGCTTCGGCCTCATGCGCGCGAAAGAATTCATCATGAAGGACGCGTATTCGTTCGACACCACGGATGAAAACGCGATGGCGAGTTATCAGAAGATGTACGACGCCTATAAACGAATCTTCGACCGTTGTGGCGTGCAGAATTTTCCGGTGGAAGCGGACACGGGAGTCATTGGCGGCAGTCACTCGCATGAGTTCATGGTTCCGGCGGACACCGGAGAAAACGACGTCGTGTTTTGTGAAGCCTGCGGTTACGCGGCGAACATCGAGAAAGCCACCAGCGGCATTCCCAAGACCGCCGCACGCGATATCGGCCCTGCTCCGGAAAAATTCGCCACCCCCGGCGTTGTCACCATTGAGGCCCTGAGCAAAGCGCCTTACAGCGTACCTGCAAACCGTCAGATCAAGACGCTCGTTTACATTGCGGACAGCAAACCGGTCATCATTTTGATCCGGGGCGATGACCAGTTGAACGAAACCAAGTTTGCGGCACGCAGCGGCGCAGCGGCGTCACGACCTGCCACACCGGAGGAATGTTTTGCAACCCTTGGTGCGAAACCCGGTTCTCTCGGTGCAGTTGTAAACGTCCCATCAGCCATTCGTGTGCTGGCCGACGAACGCTTGCGGGGTGCAAACGACATGACCACCGGGGCGAATGAGGACGGCTTCCACCTGAAGAATGTTTCCATCGAGCGCGACATCAAGGTCACCGACTGGTTCGATTTGCGCACTGTCACCGCGGGCGAACCTTGCGCCAAGTGTGGCAAGTCATTGAAAATACGCCGCGCCATCGAAGTCGGCCACGTATTCAAACTCGGCACAAAATACAGCGAGAAATTGAACGCACCCTTTCTGGACGTGGATGGTCAACGCAAGCCTTGTGTGATGGGCTGCTACGGCATCGGCGTGACGCGCACACTTCAAGCCGTCATCGAACAATGCAATGACAAGGACGGAATCGTCTGGCCGATGAATGTCGCACCCTATCAGGTGTGCATCACCCCACTCGCAGTCGCAGCGGATCATCCCTGCATGATGCTCGCCGAAAAGATTTACTCTGAACTCACGACGCGAGGGGTTGAAGTCATCCTGGACGACCGCGACGAACGGCCCGGCGTGAAGTTCAAGGACGCCGACCTAGTGGGCTTTCCCATCCGCATCAGCATCGGCGAAAAATCGCTGGTAAGGGGCGAGGTGGAAATCAAACCGCGTAATGGAGCGATGATCGTAGCGAAGACTGACGAAGCGGTAGAGCGGGTGCTGGCGATAATCAAGTAGTTGTTCCCAAGAGCTCTGGCGCTCCCGGGACTTAGTGCCGCCGCAAAATCAGCCGATGATCCACCCGCCGTGTCTGGTGGAATTCGAGTTTGGGTAATTCGGTCAACGTTGGCGAATCCACTTCGTTCACAATGGTTCTGGCCATGGCTTGAAATGCACGCCAGCGCGGCCAGTCCAACTCCGGCGCGTGAGCTATTTGCCGGAGCAGACTGCGCCACTCAATGATCGCGCGGTCAATGTCTCCCGCCCCCAGCAGCTCCGTTACCCAACGATGCTTGTGGGTTGGATCCTTGTGGACACTTTGCACCACGGCTTCCGCACCGTAGCCATATTTCGGCGGCAAACCGTTTTCCAGATATCCTGGGAAGCTCTGAAGCTGAAACCTCTCGTGACAGACGATGGCAAGTCGTCCGCCGTAGCGATTCTCGTCTCCGCAAAAGCGAAAGCCCGCGTCCAGATTCGCGATGTCGTAGATCAACTCGTCCAACGGGTACCGCTCGTCCTCCAAGGCCGCTGCAATGGCCAGTCCATCGCCCTGCGAGAAAAAACTGACGACGCGCCCGCGCAACGTGGGCTTGCCCTGCGCGTCCACCAGATTCAATCGTCGCCATGTCAGCGCCGTGCCGGTCGCAGTCGGCAAGACTTTGCAGGTTTCAACGAGCGAACATTGTGCGCAGTCGTACGGCAGCACCTCACGCTCGATGGGTTTCCAGAGTGCCACACCATATTTATCCACCGGCACACGCATCGTCAGTTCGGCGATGCTTGTGTAGGCGAGGATGCGTTCGGCTTGATTCACGAACTTCACCACGGGAGTTTTCAATCCGGCAAGTTTGTGTTCGAGTAATGGCGCGATCTTCTCGTTCCATACGGACATTTCGGCCTGTCGGCCGTTCCAATTCGTCATGCGGCGCACCCACTTGGCGATGATGACGCGGTCACCGCCAAGTTTATCCGCTACGGTCGAAGCACGGCCGTAAATCTTTTGACCGTCGCGTTCCTCCAACACCACCAACATTCCTGTGCCGACTCTTTCGAGCGCAGCTTGGCTGGACAAGGCGGGATGAAGTGCGGGAATAAAATTGGTTTTACGCTCGCCCTCACCCTTACCCTCTCCCCCGGGGAGAGGGGACAGCGATTGGACCGTTTTGAATTGTACAGAAATCTTGCTGCCATCTCCGGCTTCCGTTATCGGGTGGGGCGGCAAATGATTCTCCCTCTCCTGGGGGAGAGGGCCGGGGTGAGGGCGGACTGCGACAAATATCTCTTTCACCGGTTTCTCGACCTGTGCTGGAAATGTCTCCCACTCCCCACGACTGTTGAGCATCTCACGCTGTCGCCTGCGAACATGGCGTGCGCGTTCGGCGTCCGTCTTCAACCCGCAGGGTGTTTGCAGATGTTTCATGGATTCCTCCACCCCAAGCAGAATCGGTTTCGTCGTGAACAATCGTTCCTGCGCACGAACCGCTTCGGTGAATGGATCAAGTCCGTTTTCCGCCGCTGTTTGCATCAGTCCAAGCAATGCGCTCCAATCCACTGCGCCATTGCGGGAAAGATGACACGACCGCGCATCGAGCAATCGGATCTCATTTGCCGTGATGAGCACATAGCCGCACTCGTCCAATCCGCGACGACCCGCACGACCGAACATCTGGAGAATTTCATCCGAGCGGAGCGGTTGTTCCACCGCATCGCGCCGATACGATTCGCCCGCGAGCGCGACGCTGCGGAGAGAGAAATTGATTCCAGCCGCGAGACCCATCGTGGCGACGACAACGCGGAGCTGTCCGGCTTTGGCGAGCGGTTCGATGACACCCGCGCGTGCCGCGTAACTGAGCCCACTGTGATGATACGCGATCCGGCTCTTGAGAAGCTTGGCAAGATGTTCGCCGACAATCTGCTTTTGTTCGGTGCTGAGTTGGAGTGGATTTGGCGTTGGCAATTGTCGCGCAAGATCAGCAGCGAGTTGTTCAGCACCCTGACGACGAGGGGCAAAAATCAGGATTGGCCCGAGGTCTTCCGCAAGCGACTTGGCGACGAGACGCGGCCAATAGCCCTTGATTTCTGACGGCACATGGTAGTTGAGATTGTTTGCATGAACTTCCTCCTGCGGCACGGGACGAAGCTCATGCCGCACCAGGACAGCTTTGCGACCCAATCGAGTAAGCCATTGGACGACATGATGTGGATTGGAGACACTGCCGCTGAGGAGAAGGAATTGCGTGTGCGGTGGCGCAAGCGCGAGCGCGAGTTCGTAGTTCAATCCGCGATCCGGATCACTCAACATCTGATACTCATCCATGACGAGTAACGCTGGCCCATCGCCTGCGATGAGGCGGTTCTTCTGGGTCTCCAACGTGGCAACCAAAACGGGCGCGCCGAGATTTTCTGCAAGATCGCCAGTGGCAATGCCTGCATCCCAGCCGCGCGCACGCCACTCGGCGAGCTTGTCATTGGCCAGCGCACGAGTTGGCACGGTGTAGATCGCCTGACCGCGTGGCTTGCCGGAGTTCGACCACAACTCGAAGATCAGAGTCTTGCCCGAACCCGTCGGTGCTTGGACAACAACGTCCTTGCCCTCTCGCAAAGCGGCAACGGCCTGCTGCTGCCAGATATCAGGCACAGTGACCGTGTTGATGCCGGGCAACTGTGCAAATTGTGATTCGAGCGACTGCACGGCATGAAGATAGATGACAATCCCAGGAGCGAAACTGCTTTTCCCCCGTGCTCGATTGATTAACTCTGACTGAGCCGCTTCACAGGCTTTTCAAACAACATCTCATGCGCCTCGGCAAGGATTTCAGGGATGCGATCTGCAAAAGGACTTTGCTTCAACACTGAGAGGAGCTTCGTCTTGCGTGACTTGGCTGCGTTCTGACCTGGGAACCAGTGCTCTGCCTGGCCAAGAAGGTTGTAACGCATCTTGCCCCAGCCCACGAGATCGAGCGACTTCGCGTAGGTCCACAACCGGAGAATTTCCGAAATGTTGATCTCCCCTGGCACATCCACATAATGCGGCAGTCCCTCAAACCACCGCGCACACCAGTCCGCGCCCAAGGCACGAACCATCTCAGCACGCAATTTCTTTTCAATGGGCGCGATCGTTTCCGCGGCCTTGTCGTAAAAGTTTAACGCGGCGATGTGCTCGTCGAAGTCCGTTGGCTTCGCGACGCCGCAACTCAGAGTGTGAACCTCCGGTCGGGCGAGGCAGTAAAGATCATTGAAAATCATCGGGGAGAGTGGCGCACACAGCTTCACCAGTTTCTTTGGCGGCTCGTAAAGTTTTCCGCCCTTGTCGTTCGGGCTGATGATGAACACTCCCATGTCCTGGGCGGCAGCGGCCTTCACACAGGACCAGTTCAAGTCGTTGACGAAATACCAATGAATGTTCACATAATCAAAATCGCCCTGCTCTATCGCTTCATTGATCAAATCGGTTGTTGCGTGCGTGGAGAAGCCCACGAACCGACAGCGGCCTTCCTTCTGTAATTTGCGGGCGGCGGCAAGGCATCCGTTTTTCTTGAGCGACCAGTCGAGCAACTCGCGGTTGTTGACGCCGTGAAGCGACAGCAAGTCCACATGATCGAGCTTCAGGTATTTCATTGAAGCATCGAACTTCTCGAGAAACTCCCTGGCTGTGGCAAAAGGGCTTACCTTGGTCTGGACGATCAGTTTGCTGCGAGGAATCTTGGGCAGTACGTTGCCCAGTTGCATCTCGGACGTGCCATAACTGCGGGCGGTTTCGATATGATTGATGCCGAGATCAAGCGCGCGATGGATGCACGCCTCCAAATTGGCCTGGTTGTCTGGTGGGATTTCATTGGGAGGAACATCCTGCCATTTGTGCTGGTAACGCATCCCTCCGCACGAGATGACAGGCATCTTCAACTCCGTACGGCCAAAGCGACGATATTTCATCGCGCGGATTATGCCAAAGCCCTGTACGAGAGCAATGCGCTGGCGGTTAATAATCTTGACCTCGCCCCGTGCCGCCTCTTTACTGAATCGCGTTAGGCAATTCATGTTAGCGCAAATCAAAAGCCTGTTTTCCAACGATATTGGGATAGACTTGGGCACTGCCAATTCACTCGTCTATGTGCGAGACCGGGGCATTGTTCTCAGGGAGCCCTCTGTCGTGGCAATCCAGGCAGGCACAACCAACGTGCTGGCGGTAGGTGAGGAAGCAAAGCGAATGCTCGGCAGAACGCCTGGCAACATCGTGGCCATCAGGCCCATGAAGGACGGCGTGATCGCCGACTTCGAGATCACCGAAGCCATGTTGCGCCACTTCATCCAAAAGGTTCATCATCGAAAACTCATTGCCCCACGTGTAGTGGTGGCGGTGCCTTCTGGAATTACCGAGGTGGAGAAGCGGGCGGTGAAAGATTCTGCCACTCACGCGGGTGCGCGCGAAGTGTATTTGATCGAGCAACCGATGGCCTCGGCCATTGGCGTCGGTCTGCCGGTCCATGAACCGGCGGGGAACATGATCGTGGACATCGGCGGCGGCACTTGCGAAATCGCAATCATCTCCCTGGCCGGTATCGTCTTCAGCCGCAGCCTGCGGGTGGGCGGAGACGAATTTGACGAAACGATCGTCGCTCACATGAAGCGTGCCTATAACTTGATGATCGGTGAACGCACGGCGGAAGAAATCAAATTGAGAATTGGCTCTGCATTTCCGCTGGAGCAGGAATTAACACAGGAAGTGAAGGGACGCGACCTCAGCTCCGGTCTGCCAAAGACGCTGACCATTCGTTCGGAGGAAGTTCGTGAAGCCCTGCAGGAGCCGCTTTCGAGCATATTGGAGAGCATTCGTCTGACCTTGGAACGTTGTCCGCCGGAACTGGCCGCTGATCTTGTGGATCGCGGCATCGTGATGGCAGGCGGCGGCGCGTTGTTGCGCGGCATCGACCGGCTTGTAGCCGAGGAAACCGGTTTGCCGGTTCACATTGCCGACGATCCGTTAAGCGCCGTGGCCGAGGGCACAGGCCGGGTATTGCAGGAACTCCAGTTTCTCAAACGCGTCACTTCCAACTCAAAGTATTGAGTTAATTCCCGCCATGAGTCGTTGAAGCTCCGATTGGAGTGGAGACGCCCGCGTTCGCCCCGCGCGCTGCCGCAAGCAGCCGCAGCGAACAAATGTTACGACGGCCACATTACTTTGCGGTGGCGCTGGTGGTTCTGTTGACCTTGCTGGTCCTGAGCCTTCCGGCGTCCCTCACCGCGCGCCTCAAGCTTGCCATCGGCAGTTTGTTCCTCCCCCTGTTCGGACTGGCAAGTGGAGCACAACAAGCCTCCACCAAAGCCGCTGACACACTCGTTCCACGAGGGGAACTCGCCCGCCAAAACGAAGTGGTCCGCCGTGAAAATCAGCAGCTCCGCGTCCAAGCCATCCAATCCGACGAACTGCTGCGCGAGAACAACCGCCTCCGCCAGGCGCTCGGGTGGGAGGCCCAATCTCCGTGGAAAGGCAGGCTCAAACTCTCCAAAGTCGTTTCCCGCGACCCCGCCAACTGGTGGCGCACGGTTCAGATTGATCGGGGTTCAAAGGACGGAATCCGCGAAGACTGTGCTGTCCTCACTCCCGAGGGGCTTGTTGGCAAAATTTACTCGGCAAGCCTGACGCGCTCGCAAGTTGTGCTGGTGGGTGACCCGAGTTGCAAGGTTGCCGCCCTCGTTGAAAATGATGTCCAGGATGGCGGAGTGGTTGGGCCTGGCGGTCCCTTTGACGGTTCGTTCGCCACCATGAAGCATCTCTCTCGAAATGCGAACTTGAAGCCAGGCCAGAATGTTGTGACCAGCGGGCTCGGCGGAGTTTTTCCCAAAGGCATCGTAATCGGAAAGATTGCCGACGTGCATCCATCGGAATCCAGTCTTACAACGGACGCCCAGATAAAGCTAAACGCGCGGCTCGATGCGCTGGAGGAAGTGTGGGTGCTGATAAAACAATGAGCGCGCTCCATCACGCCTTGATCTTCGCTGCCGCGTTTCTGGCTGTGTTTTGTCAGTCCGCGTTCGGGGGGTTACGGCATCTGCTCGGCGCGCAGATTGACCTGCTGCCCGCCTTGATGGTTTACGCGGCGCTGAATGCCGGACTCGTCATGGTGATGTCCTTTGCGCTGTTCGCCGGATTGTTATTTGATTCACTCTCGGCAAATCCGCTCGGCACTACGGTACTGCCGCTCCTGATCATTGGAGTGTTGATCCAGTTCCGGCGCGACTTGATTTTGCGCGATCAGATTTTCGCCCAGGTGTTGATCGGCCTGCTCGCCAGCGCGATTGCACCGGTGCTGAGTGTGTTGATGCTATTGAGCGGAAGACACGAGCCGTTGATTGGCTGGGGCTCGATCTGGCAATGGATTGTGATGGCTGTCGGCGGCGCCGTGGCTACGCCGGTGCTGTTTTTTCTGTTTGGCTGGTTCAACCGCACGTTCGGCTACCGGCCCGTCATCGAGACAAGCTTCCGCGACGACCGCGAAATCAGGCGGGGAAGAAATTGAAATGTTAGTGTTCGACCAATTGCGAAAGAATGATCCGCAACTCCAGTTGCTGACGCTGGCCGTCTGCGTCGGGTTGGTAACGCTGGCAGCGGGGCTTTGGTGGGTGCAGGTCGTCAACGGACGCGAATATCAGTCCACGCTCGAAACGCAGTCCTATCGCACCGTTCGTATTCCATCCCTGCGTGGAAAAATCCTGGATCGCAATGGGGAATCGCTCGCTGAGAACCGACCGAGATACAGCGTTTGCCTTTACCTTGAAGACCTGAGCAAACAATTCCGCACAACCTACCGGAAGATGCAACCGGTCAAGGTTGTTACCAATGATCTTCCGTTCTGGAAAAACTGGCTGGGATTTGACTCCGTCGTGACACAACGCGTGCGACTCAAACCCGAAGAAATCGCCTCGTTGGAACAGAGATCGCGATTTCACGTGGTCAGCAACATCGTGGCGCAACTTGGTTCGCGCATGGGCCTCGCCGTGACACTCAACCCAACAAACCTTCACAATCATTACACCAAGATGCGCGCAATGCCGTTGACAGTCTTGGATAACCTCACGCCCGAACAAATCGCGCGCTTCGAGGAAAGTTGCGGTGACATTCTTCCGACTGAACTCGTGATGCAATCGGTGCGACATTATCCACATAACACCACAGCCGCACACCTCCTTGGCTATATGGTCAGCAACAACGATTCGGTGGAAGGCGAAGAGGCGTTCTTCTCTTATCGTCTGCCGGATTTTCGTGGCGTCGTCGGAATTGAGGGCGGACTTGACAAGACTCTGCGCGGAAAAGCAGGGACGAAAACCGTGACGGTCAACTACCTCGGCTACCGCCAGTCCGAAAATGTCTGGGCCGCCGCCGAAGACGGCCGCAACGTTACGCTGACGATTGACCGGAAATTGCAGGCCACGTGCGAACAATCCCTCCGCACTCATGCCGGCACGGAAGCACGCGGCGCCGTAGTGGTGATGGATGTGAACACCGGCGACATTCTCGCGATGTCCTCTTCCCCCACGTCCGATCCAAATTACTTTATCAACAAATTTCCACCCGCAGAATGGCAACGCTGGGGAGACAACAGCATCGGTGTTCAAAAGAACCGAGCTACCTATGAAATTTACCAGCCTGGTTCAACCTTCAAACCCATAGTTGCATTGGCGGCACTTGAGAACGGACTTGACCCATCGGAAACAATCCACGTCGAACCGAATCCGAAGAACTCGGCCTAGGGCGTCATCTATGTCGGTAAACACCGCCAGGCGATTAACGACACCGCGACTCCCGGCCCTTACAACCTTCGTCGCGCACTCGTCAAATCCAGCAATGCCTATTTTGTCACCATGGGACTGAGGCCCGGGGTGTTTGATCGCGTCTCGGAAATCGCGCGTCACCTGCATTTCGGCGAACGATTCGGTTCGGACGTGTTGCCGTTGATGCAGGAATCTCCAGGCCATTTCCCAACGGAGAAGATGACTGCGAGTTCACAATGGATGCCTGGCGACACGGCGCACGTCAGCATCGGTCAAGGCAAAATGGATGTGACGCCGTTGCAGATGGCGGTGCTGACCAGCGCGCTCGCAAACGGAGGAAATGTATTGTGGCCAAGGCTCGTGGCGCGGACGCAAACTCAGGACATGAACGCGCTGGAACCATCCATTGAGTTTCCGAACAAGCGCGTCCGCGACCACCTTGGCGTGAGTGATCGAAACATCAGAATTGTTCGCGACGCCATGCTGGCGGAAACCGAGGACGACGAGGATCGCGCCACGGGACTCCGGGTGCGCGTGCCTGGTTTGAGAATCTGCGGCAAGACGGGCACTGCCGAGCGCAAGGAACGCGGCGAGACCCACAACACGACGTGGTTTATTTCCTACGCGCCGTACGAGCAACCCAGATACGCGGTGGTGGTGATGGTTGAGGACGGACAATCCGGCGGCGGCACATGTGCGCCCGTTGCGCACGACGTGTATCTCGCACTTCAAAAAGATTTCCTGTCTCCAAAAACAATCGTCCAGAGTCCGCAGTCCGCAGTCCCGAGTCAGACTGCGAACGCACGCACCGGTAATGGACGCGGGGCGGTGGGCTCAGGACTGAGGACCAATTAAAGATGTTTGACGAAACGCTAAACGAACGTCAGGGCCGGCTCGACAAGCTGCAACTGCTCGGCTTGCTCGGGCTGATGTTCCTTGGCGCAGCGTTTGTGTACAGCGCCACGATGGTCAATGATTCCGCGCGGCTTGCGCCTTTGATGAGTCAGGCTTGGATGAAGCAAATCATCTGGTATGGCATCGGCATTGGTGCAGC
This sequence comes from uncultured Bifidobacterium sp., assembly GCA_964429665.1. Taxonomy (GTDB): domain Bacteria; phylum Verrucomicrobiota; class Verrucomicrobiia; order Limisphaerales; family JADLHS01; genus JADLHS01. The sequence goes on along the minus strand of CAYSDO010000041.1, from coordinate 1,414 downwards.
GACGGCGATTTGCTTCGTGAGTTATCACACACTCGCGAGCTGGGCGATGATCGGTTACTGGGGCTCGATTGGAACGCTCGTGGCGGTATTGATTCCTGGAATTGGAACGGCGCACGGTTGGGGAGCAACGCGTTGGATTGATCTCGGACCGTTTCAATTCCAACCGTCGGAACTGGCCAAACTGACCTTCATCGTCGCTCTAGCCAGATTTCTAAGCCGTCCACCCGAGGAACTGCGGATGCCTGTGAACTTCTGGAAAGCGATGGGTATGATGGCCCTGCCCTTTGCGCTCATTTTCAAGGAGCCCGATCTTGGATCAGCCCTGGTGCTCGTACCAACCGGATTCGCGATGATGCTCGTGGCAGGTGTGCCACGAAGATATTTATTCCGGTTGATTGGCATCGTCGGGACACTCGCGGCACTGATACTGGTGGACGTTTTGTTCGCGCCGCCGTCCTGGCAGATCAAGCTGGAGGAATATCAGCGGCAACGACTGCTGGTCTTCTTCGGTGTGAATTTCGCGCCAGACAATGCAAACCCGCAGGAGAAAGAACGATTACACCGGGTACAGGAGGCGAAGTCCTATCAGGTGAAGCAGGCAATGATTTCGGTCGGGTCTGGTGGCATGTGGGGCAAGGGCTGGAACGAGGGCAACCAGACTGCATTGGGATTTCTGCCGCGTGACGCGGCACATAACGATTTCATCTTCTCGGTCATTGCCGAGGAGGAAGGATTCGTGGGCAGCGTGATTGTCATCACGCTTTACGGGGTGGTTCTCTTCACTGGATTGAGAATCGCCGGCCAGGCGCGCGACCGCCTGGGCAAACTGCTGGCTGTGGGAGTTGTCACACTCCTGTTCAGCCATGTCTTCATCAACATCGGCATGAACATTCGTCTCATGCCCGTGACGGGCATTCCACTGCCGCTGCTGTCTTACGGCGGGACTTCAGTGATTTGCTCGTTGATCGCCATGGGCATGCTTCAGAACGTTCACATTTATCGAAAAGGGTACTAACACATTATGAGCGACAATAAATTTGGCCGCAGACGACGCGGCATGAGATTCAAACCCAGCGGAGGCCTCGGCCATAATCCGCAGAAAACAGACAAGGAAGCCACACAGGCACGGCAGGATGTCGTTGCCGAAACCGGCGGACAGGACAGACTGTTTGAACGGCGTCACCAGCATGAGATCGAGCGCGCTGAAAACATCGCCGCAGGACTGCCTCCCGACGGTGCGCCTCAAGCCCCGGAAGCGGCTGACAAAAAGGGGACGTATCGCGAGCCGGATTTGCAGAAACCTGAAGTGGTGGAGGAGGAAAAGCCGTTCGCACCGGTGAACGTAAAGGAACAGCCCAAGGGAATTGTTGAGACGATCACAAGCGCCGCCGCGAATCTGGTCAAGCGCGTGCAA
>CAYSDO010000040.1:0-18673 GCA_964429665.1 uncultured Bifidobacterium sp. | reverse complement strand
GTCCGTGTGGACAGCGAAACCAACTTGCGCGACATCCTCGACAAGGTGGATGAGATCAGCATTGACCAGGTGGATGACACGCATTTTTTTACGCTCTCTCAGGTCTATGAAGATTTGCTGCTCAAGATGGGCGAGAAGAAATCTGACGGCGGGCAGTTCTTCACCCCACGCGAAGTCATCCGCACGATGGTGCATACCATCCAGCCGAAGCTGGGGGACAAGGTCTATGATCCTTGTTGCGGCACGGGCGGCTTCCTTGCTGTCGCCTATGAGCACATCGCCCGCGAACTCGGCAACGCGCCCGCCAGCACCGACATTGATACGCTGAAACACGACACTTTCTTTGGCCGCGAAAAAGACAACATTATCTTCCCCATAGCGCTCGCCAACCTCGTGCTCCACGGCGTTGATCATCCACACATCTGGCATGGCAATACTTTGGCAAAGCGCGCAACTTACGGTGCTCTATTCGAGAATGCCCCCAAGTCATTTGATGTTATTCTCACCAATCCCCCATTCGGCGGCAAGGAAGGCAGCGACGCGCAGAAGAATTATCCTTTTGCCACCAGATCAACACAGTTTCTGTTTATTCAAGACATAGTCGAATCGCTAGCCGCAGACGGCCAATGCGCAGTTGTGCTGGATGATGGGTTCATGTTTCGCAAAGGCGAGGACGCGTTTGTTAACACAAAGCGCAAACTGGTGGACGAGTGCGATCTGTGGGCCGTTATCTATTTGCCTGCTGGCGTATTCTCGGGTGCTGGGGCAGCCGTCGCAACCAACTTATTCTTTTTTACCAAGGGCAAGAAAACATCAAAGATTTGGTATTACGACCTCACGCACGTCAAAGTCGGCAAGAAATCGCCGCTCACGCTGGCGCACTTCGGCTTCGCCAAAGACGGCAGCCTCCTCGACGACACCGATCTTCCCGCCAACCTCACCAAAGCGTGGTTGGAAGATGAAGATTGCAAAGACAAACCATTTCCCACCTACGCCCGCCTGCTCAAGGATCGCGGCACGAAGAAGGCCGAGAGCCGCTATTCCTGGACGGTGGACTTCGCCGCCCGCCGCAAGCAAGCCCAGGCCGACATGCAACCGCACGTCGCCGAAGCCGAGCGCATCAAAGCCGAAGTCGTCACGCTCAAGGAAAAGCTCAAAGCTCTGAAAAAAGCCGCCGGCAAACCCACCGCCATCGAAGCACTCGAAACCCAAATCCGCGAGCAGGAAAAGCTCGCCCGCGAATCCCAAGCCAAAGCCGACGCCATCGGTGCGTCAGTGTTTGACTTGAAAGCCGTCAACCCGAACGCCGTGGTAAAGCTCGACACTCGCACTCCCGCCGAAGTCATCGCGAGCATCGAAGCCCAAGGCGCAATCGTCACCAAGTCGCTGGCGGCATTGCGCGAATTGCTGAAATCTTAATTCCTATGCCTCGTTTTATTGAACTCTTCGACGGCCAGAAACGTCTCGGCGAATTTGATTTGCCGGATCGTATCGAGACAAGCGCCAGCAGTTACTTCGCTTTGGGAAAGGTCAGGAAAGGGGGAGGCAACGGGGTTGTGTTCGAGGCGAGGCAGTATCAGAACAATTCGCTCAAAAGAAACTGCGCCCTCAAATTTCTGCGACGCCTCGATGCACCGCGTCTCGATCGTTTTACCAATGAGGCCAGAATCGTGAACCAACTTGCCCACGACAATATCGCCACCTATTACGGCCAAGGGAGCATACGGCTCGGCGGCAATGATGTTCCGTGGGTTGCGCAGGAGCTCGGTGGTCGGAACATGCGTGAGCAGGTGGACAGTTACGGGCCGATGAAGCCAGCCCTTCTTAAGCAAGTGGCTGTGCAGATGTGCTCCGCCGTAGAACATCTCCATTCCGCGGGCTTTATTCACCGCGACATCAAACCGGACAATTTTGTTTGGGCTGAGAACTCTCTTGCTGAAGTGCTCATGATTGACTTGGGGATCGCGAAGCGGTTGGACGAGGACGTTTCAGGGCGACCGATGGACGCGATTACTCGCACACTTGAATTTGTTGGCCCTGCTTTCTTCTCCTCGCCCGAGCTTATCGCATACGCAAAGGACAAAACGGTGCTAGTCGACGAACGCTCAGACATCTTTCAACTCGGCAAGACACTTTGGTTTCTCGCAACCGGACAAGTATCCGCAGGCGTGCCGTCAAGAGCCCTTTGCCCCATGAATGGAAAGCTGCGCGGGCTAGTCCTTGAAATGGTTGACGATGATCCTTCTTGTCGCCCCCAATCCATGCCCGAGCTACTGGCGAGAGTCGGCGGCTTGTAGATCATCGAGTTGAAGAAGCCCGGCGTGCCCGCGCGCGCGGCGTTCGACGAGAACGTGACGCACTACAAGGCGGAGATTCCGCAGCTCTTCTGGTTCAACGCCCTGCTCATCGCCTCGAATGGCACGGACAGTTGCGTCGGCTCGCTCACGGCGGATTGGGAGCGGTTCTTCGAGTGGAAACGCATCGAGCGCGAGGACGAGCCGCGCCGGGTGTCGTTGGAGGTGATGCTGCGCGGAACGTGCGACCGGTCGCGCCTGCTCGACCTGGTGGAGAACTTCACGCTGTTCTCGGAGCACAAGGCCGGGCTGGAGAAGATCATCGGGCAAAATCATCAGTTCCTCGGCGTGAACAACGCCATCGCCTCGATGCTTCTAATTCGTAGTAGCAGCCGACGTGAGGAGGCTCAAACTTCTCCGGGGAAAGGAAATCAGAGCCTCGTCACCTCGGCTGCTACGGCTGGAAAAGGAACAACGCTGCCGCCACGCTCCGCTGAAAATCCGAACGGCGTGGGTGTGTTCTGGCACACCCAAGGTTCGGGGAAATCCTATTCAATGGTGTTCCTCGCGCAGAAGGTGCTGCGCAAGGTGGCAGGCAACTGGACCTTCGTGGTCGTGACCGACCGCGTGGAGCTGGACGAGCAGATTGCCAAGACGTTCAAGGCCACGGGCGCGGTGAGTGAAGCCGAGGGCGACCAGTGCCATGCCGCCAGTGGCGCGCATCTGCGGGAGTTGCTGCGCGGGAATCATCGCTACGTGTTCACACTGATCCACAAATTCCAAACGCCGGAGATGCTCTGCGACCGGCCCGACGTGATCGTGCTGACGGACGAGGCACACCGCAGCCAATACGACACGCTGGCGTTGAACATGCGCGCGGCATTGCCCAAGGCGCTGTTCCTCGCCTTCACCGGCACGCCGCTCATCGCTGGCGAGGAACGCACCAAGGAAGTTTTCGGCGATTACGTGTCCATCTACGACTTCCAGCAATCCGCTGAGGACGGCGCGACCGTGCCGTTGTTCTACGAAAACCGCACGCCGGAGTTGCAGCTCGTGAACCCGGACCTGAACGAGGACATCTACAACCTCATCGAGGCGGCGGAACTCGATCCAGAACAGGAAGCGAAGCTCGAACGGGAGTTGAGCCGGCAATACCACATCCTCACGCGCGATGACCGGCTGGAGACGGTGGCGCAGGACATCGTCCGGCATTTCCTCGGGCGCGGCTTCGTCGGCAAGGCGATGGTGGTGTCCATCGATAAGGCCACGGCGCTCAAGATGCACGACAAGGTGCGGAAGTATTGGGAGATGGAGGCGGCACTGGCCAAGAAGCAGATGAGTCGTTACGACCTCACGGAAGAAAAGAAGAATGAATTGCTCGACCGGTTGAAGGTTTTGCAGACGACGGACATGGCGCTGATTGTCTCTCCCGGCCAGAACGAGATTGCGCAGATGAAGAAGCTCGGCCTCGACATCGAGCCGCACCGCCAGCGGATGAACGACGAGGCCCTCGACGAGAAGTTCAAGGACACTGCCGACCCATTACGCCTAGTGTTTGTCTGCGCCATGTGGTTGACCGGTTTTGATGCGCCGAGTTGTTCCACGGTGTATCTCGACAAGCCGATGCGGAATCACACGCTGATGCAGACCATCGCCCGCGCGAACCGCGTTTTTCCTGGCAAGCACAGCGGCATGATCGTGGATTACGCGAATGTCTTCGCGTCGCTGGAAAAGGCACTCGCCATCTACGGCAAGGGAACTGGCGGTGCGAATCCGGTTAAAGATAAGGCCAAGCTGGTGGCGGACCTGCGCAAGGCGATTGAGCAAGCGACCGCATTCTGCGCTGTGCGCCAAGTCATCCTTCCCGCAATCGACCAGTATGCGGTAGGCAGCATGGAGCGGTTGCAACGGATTGACGACGCCGTCAACGCGTTGATTTCACCTGACCCATTACGGCGCGAGTTCCTCGGCCATGAGCGGATTGTCAGCACGCTTTACCGCGCCGTGAAGCCCGACCCAGCCGCCTTGGAGTTCTCCGGCCGCGTTGCCTGCCTGTGTGCCATCGGCGATGCCATCCGCGCCAAATTGAATCCGAACCCGGCGGACATCACTGAAGTCATGGGCGACATCGCCAAGTTGCTGGACGCCTCGATTACCGGTGTGGACATGCCCGCCAAACCTGCGCCGGTGATGGATTTGTCGAAGATTGATTTCAACGCACTGGCCACGAAGTTCAAGGAATCCAAGCACAAGAACACCGACTTGGAAGTGCTGAAGGCTGCCATCCGTGCCCAGTTGGAAAAGCTCATTCGCCTGAACAAGACCCGCGCCGACTTCGCCGAGAAATTTGAGGAGTTGATCGAGAGCTACAACAACGGCAGCCGAAACATCGAGGAACTGTTTGAGGAGTTGGTGAAATTGAGCCGCAACTTGAGCGAGGAGCAACAGCGCCATGTCCGTGAAAACATGAGCGAGGAAGAATTGGTCATCTTTGACATCCTCACGCGCCCCGCGCCGGAGTTGAGCACGGACGAACGCGCCGAGGTCAAAAAGGTCGCGCGTGTCCTATTGGACCGACTGAAACAACTGCTCGTCCTAAACTGGCGGCAGAAGTCCGGCGCAAGAGCGCAACTCAAACTCACCATCGAGGACACCTTGGACACTGGACTACCGCGCGCCTACGACAAACCGCTCTACGAGCAAAAGTGCTCCGCCCTTTTCGAGCACGTTTACGAGAGCTATCCCGAGCGCGATGCGGGTGTGTACGCAATGGCTTCCTGAGCCCCACCGCAAACAGTTATGAGCCCTCAAAGACCGCAGACCATCGCCGAGAAGGAAGCCGAAGCTCGGAAGAATAGCGTCTTGCTGAACTACGCCTATTATGTGACCCCCACAAAAGGCGTGATGTCGCGGGAAACTCATCGCAAAGTGAACCCTGAACTGCTCGCCATTTTTGAGGAACTCGTCGGGGCGGCCATGAAGTACAAGGCACTCACAGGTCGGCACCTCCCAATCCTAGGTGAGCTTGGCGAACTATTCGCTGAGATCATGTTCGGCATCAAACGACACGACCCGATGACGCAAGGTTCAGATGGGAAACTCGGCACTGATCTCGTGGAGGTGAAAACCATCACCCCGGAAAAGGCCAACGATACGGTGCAGGTAAAACGCGCTGGCAACTTCGGCAAGTTGGTCGTGGTCAAAATCACGGAGGACTTCCAGTTCGGCGCCCGGATGGTGGATCGTAAGGTGTTGGCGAAAGGTGAAGGCAAATGGGCCAGGCTGTCCTGGAACACAATGATCGCAGGGGAGCCGGACCAAGTGCTGCACCGGCAGTTTCCAATCAAGCACTCCACTCCCAAGACCAAGAACAAAGCGTAAGATAAACCGGTGTCTTGTGCCCGCTTCAACTCTTGGCGTTATCGGCGTCCTTCCTCGCGTCCGTCCATCCGTCCATTCTCCCTATGATGCCCGGACGAATGGACCACGCTGCGGCGGTCAGTCGGCCTCCGGCTGCGGTTCTGATTCGGCGGCCTTCAATCCGATCAAGCCCGTGTCCGGGTCGCGCACGACCAACGCAGCAAATCGCCCGGTAAGTTTCAACGCCTCGTAAGCTGCGCTCCGGCCAACCTCAGCGATCTCCTGCAATCTTTCTGCCGCCTGCTTCAATGCCATCTTGCGCCGTCCATTCTCGAACAACTCGCGCAGATGTCCTTCATTTACTTTCGGCTCGCGCTTCACCGTTCCCGAATCATATTCCTCAAAGTTAAAATTCTCCACCGGCTCAAAAAGTGATCCTTCTTTCCGCTCCCACGCGCACCTTGCGCCAAGTGCCCCATCATTGTTCTTGGCGCACGTCATCACCACTCGCGCGTCCTCCACATCATCGCTGGCAGGTTGCATCACCAACACCGAACGCGCCACGCTCACGAGCACATACGAACCGCTCAGGAGATTCGCCAGGTTGCGCCCCTTGTGCCGATCTTCCGACTTCGGTTTCCGTAAATGATGCAGAATCAAGCAGGCTGGTTCGTTGGGTGATTCGGCGAGCACTTCGCGCAGCCGGGAGAATCCCTCCTGAAAATCTTTTTCCATCGCATCACGCACGCACGCGTTCCACGGGTCAACGATCAGCAGGTTTGGCGCGAAGACTTTCATCATCGCCTTGAGTTCAGCGCGGAACATCGGGTTTTGCAACGCCAGGCCGTAAGCGGGCGGGGAACTGATTTTCAACCAATCGTCCAGACCATCAAACGAGGGAATCTGCGCCATGTCGCGATGCAACCGGGAAAGCCCGTTCTCGTTTTGCAGAATCAAAGTGCGGAACTGGCAATGAACATCCAGACCAAACCAGTTGCCAGAGCCTCGCGCGCCCAAGATGCCCAGCCAGAGCGCCGCCCGGCTCTTGCCACAACCGGGCGGCCCTGCCAGTACGCTTGGTGCGCCGCGTTGCAAATGGTAATCGCCGATCATGCTCTGATTCGGCGGCGGCTCGTATGCCTTCAACTGACTCGGTGTGTAGAACTGGATCAGTGACGCGCCTTTGTTGGAGGACGGGCGCTCCGGCTTGAGATTGGGTGACTCAACGACGTTCGTCTCCACTGCATCGTCTGCCAGTGGATCAAACATTCCAGGCCGGGTGATGATTTCGGTGGCGTCGGCGCTCATGGCATCACCTCGCCGAATTTCCGCTCGTGCTCCAAACAGTCCGCGCTGATGCGGCAAACGTCCGCCAGGTCTTTGCCTGCAATGCCGTCCACCGTCACCAGACTGGAAAGATCAAAAGCCGTCACACGCGCCGCGCCCGCTTGTTTCAACTGCCTCGACCACTCCCGCACGGCCTTGCTGCCTGCGTCGTCAACATGCGGATAGAGACAGACCTCCTTGCCTTTGAATTGTGCCAAAGCTTCCGGCGAGAGTTGGTGATTCGACGCGCCGAGGATGCCGACTGGCGCAACCGCCTTTTCCTTTCCCTCGATCAGCAGGAAATGAATCGCAGCCAGAAAATCCGGTGCGCCCTCCACCACCGCGAGCTTGGCGAACGGTGCGCTCTCCTTCGTTCCAATCGGCCAGCGTTTGCCCGTGCCGATGCAATGGCACTTCCGTTTCGGCAGCCTGCCAAACTCCGGCCACTTCTCGCAGTTCACCCGGCGGAACTCGAACAACTCGCGCCGGGCGTCCGTGATGCACCACGCCGATTGTCCCCACAAGGAACAGAAGAAAAGGAAGCCGCGCCGCTGCGCCAGCTTCAACGCCTCCACCGCAAAGCCGCGCCGCTCGCTCAACTCGCGCAATTCAGCCGCCATGCCCTCACGCAACGACGGCAGCTTCATTCCCGGCTTTGCTGGCGTGTTCCTGTTCCGTTCGGGCGTGATGCCAAGGCGGTCCTGCACCCAGCGGATTGCTTCCGCCATGTTGCAGCCACGTGCTTTCGCCACGAAGTCGAACACGTCAAAACTTTCGCCCGTAGCGAAATCCTTCGCCTTCATCCCATCGGCAAACATGCTGAAACTTGGCGAACGATCTTCCCGGAAGGGCGAAGGCACACACTTACCCGGCGCACCCGGAAAACCCAGATCACGCCATGCCGCGCCGATACGATACGCGGCTTTCAATTCGCGAATCTCCATCAGTTCCCCCTCTCCTGGCATTTTGCGTCGTAGCGCTTGCTGAATTCACCACGCAACGTGTCGGCGAACGCCCGCGCCGCTTCGTGGTCCGCAAATACCGCGATGGGGACATAACTCACCGGGCGATTGGCCACAAACGCCCGTAAGTTGGTACGCAGACCTTCCGCTTCCGATTCGATGTGAGGGCAAGCCTGATCGAAGCTCCAACACAACCAACAACGTTCTGCGCTCATGGTCGGCCTCCGTTCCGTGCCGCGCGTCCGGCCCGTTCGTTCTCCAGCTTGGTTTTCACACGAGCGCGCCAGTGTTCGATTCGCCAGAGCGTGCTACCGAGGGTGAAAACAAGCCCACTGAGCAAACCCCACACAGCCCAAAGAAGTAGAACTTTCACGCGCCCGCTCCTTTCTGGCTAACTTCGCCGCATTGTTCGGCTTCCAGTCGGTGCAGATAATCCAGGAGGCTCTGCCGAATGATGAGCACCACACCACGCTGTGCGCCGGGCTGCCTGACTTTAATGGCCCGGATTTCTTTGCGCTCGATCAGCTCGCAAAGAGTGGTGCGCGAAAGTCCCGTGAGCCGACAGCGCGCACGGGGCGAAGGAAGACGCAGGAATTCTGCGTTGCTCACGTCTGCGGCATCGAACGCACGCAGGAGTTTTCGGTTCAGATCAGTCCCGGCGTTTGCCGCAACGGTCGGTCTGCCTACGATGACATCGGTGATGCGCTCGGCTTCTGCATCTCGCTGCGGCGCGATTCCGGGGTGCGTCGGCACGGCTGGACGGCCAAGGAGAACATTGCCAGCGCCGTCCGGTCGGCTGGCAACTTTGCGAATTCGTTTTGAATGTAGCACGGGGACATTCAACGGCATCCCCGTCGCTATTAACCTATGCTGTAATGTCCCACGCTTTGCCTACACCTAACGCGGCTTACGCTTTGGCGTGCGGTTGTGCGCCGGCTCCTCCCCGAATGGAAATACTCGCTTAAACTCCGTGCGTGCCAGCTTGGCGTAGGCGTAGTAGTTCGCTTCGCTTTTGTTGCGCTGTTGCGAATTCAGCCCCAACAGCTCCCAAGCAGCCTCCGGTGTCGGACTGAGGTGCAAGACACGAGCAGCCCGCAAGCAAGTCAACGCCTTGTGCAAAACATCCGCCTTCTTGCCTTTCTTGTCAGGTTGTGGCTCTGGTGGAATCTTGCCGCCGCCTTTCTTCGTACTACGCAGCCATTGCACCAGTTCCAGAAAGCATTCTTTCAAATGCTCGTCACGGTAGTTCGCCCAATCCACTCGCAGAGCGATCACCTCCTTGCCGCCCACGACTTGGCGCGGGCGCGTCGTCTGGTGTGCGTCCTTCGCTATCGAGTCCGCAGCTTTTGGGGCTTGGCCGTCCCACCAGAGCGTATGCGCTGTCGTTGCGGTTTCAAGTTCACCAGGCATCGCCAGTTCCACCGGCGCGCCCCGCTCAAATTTCCAATGGCTGGTGATGCCGTTTCGCATCCGCAACTGCCGCGCGTTTATTCCGGCTTTGATCGCCTGCTTCACAAGCTCTCGCTGCGTGCGCCACACTTCCGCAAACGGAAGATTCGCCGCGAGCGGTTTGGCCAAGAACGCGAGCGCATCAACCATTTCCAGGAGTCCGCTTCTCGCTTGCGCTTCCGAAAGCCCTTCAAAAGTGGTTTCTCCACTGTACCTCTCCCATCGCTTGCGTTTGCGCGCCGGATTCAGGAGTAAAAGCAGGCCGCGCAGTTTGCGCCCCTCGCGGGCATATTCATACAGCACGCCCAATCGCAGCCCCAGGTGTCCATCCGCCGCGTCAGCGGGCACTGGGTCGCAGGTCGTCCAAGAATTGAAGTTATAGTCCTCCTCGTTCAAATCGGGCCGATCCCACCCGACAAGTTGCCCCGCTGCCCACATTTCACGACCGTCGAGTAATGGACGGAATTCTGCCTCTGTCTCCGGCTGCCGGTTCATACCCTTCGGGGGATTCCATTTCGGAAAGGTGTGGCGCATGAATCAAGTCGTTCGCTCCCGGCCACGATAAAAGCGCTTCGGATAATGCGCCGCATCTGTGTCGAAGAACGGCATGATGCCGTTGAAGTTCGTCACCGTGCCAATGCTCTGCCAGTTCGTGCTGACAAGATTGGTCGTGGCTAACATCTCAAACTTTGTCCAGCGTGGACCGACGAGACACACTTGGCGCGTACCGGAATCAAAAATATCGCCCATGCTCAAACGAGGCGTCAACTCGTCGTAGTTCACAACCAGGAATTCGAGAAACTGCTGGCCCGTGAGTCGGTAGGAACTGCCGCCCGCCACAACAACCTGACCCGGTTTGCCGAAGGCCAAGTTTGAGAAGAAGCTGCCTTCAGTTTGCGGAGGATGATTTGCGTAACGGCTGGACCAAAGAAGATTCCCATCACGGTCATATTTCAACAACAACGCCGCGTTCGTCGAGCCTTGTGGCGACAGTGTTTCTGCCCAGCCGGTCACATAAACATTGCCAGATTGATTTACTGCGATGGCCGACCCTCCCTCGCGCAAATCTTCGGGAACACGGTAAGTCGAGGCCCAAATGAGCTTGCCGTCGGCGCCGAATTTCAAGGTCAACAAATCTTCGGGGCGAACATCGTAGGCGTCCACAGGCAAGCGGTTCGTATTCCAAGCCCAGCCTGTCACGTAAGCAAATCCGAGCGCATCCACGGCCAGCGCACCAGGATAATTCATCCGGTGCAGCGGCCCGCCATACGATGCCGTCCAAATATTGCTACCGTAAGGGGCGGTCTTCGTCACAACGATGTCGCCAGTTGCGGCGTAGAAGTTGAAGTTGCTCGCGGCGAGAGTGTAGGCGCAACCTGTGGCGTCGGTCGCCAAGGCTACGAAAGTATGAGCGCCCCAGCCAGGTGCGCCGGGAGATTGCGCCCAAGTGATTTCGCCGTTGGTCGTGTTGACTTTGAATAGCTGACTCGGCTGCGTCGCCGTTTTTGCGCTGGCGGCGTAGAGATCACCGTCACCCGACCGCAATTGCAACCACTCGCCGTGGCAAAACGTGTTCGACCAGACAAGCGCCCCATCGGACGAAACCTTGATGAGACCGGAAGTGCCGAGAACATAACTTTGGTGCGCATTATCCACTGCAATGGCGTATGGCTGATCCCAACTTGTCTTGGTGTCGTCGCTGTTCCATCGGTTGGTCCACAGGGCGTTTCCGTTGCCGTCATACTTAATAGTGAGATAATCGTTGTCGCCATCGTTCGTCCGTTTGAGGCTGTAAGAATAGCCGGTGACGTAACAGTTGCCCTGTGCGTCCAACGCAAGAGTTGTGGCATATTGTGAGTGACCGCCCGGTTCATCGTAGATCGCCTTCCAAAGCACATGTCCGCTCGCGTCGAGCTTTGCCGTGAGATAATCCGTGCTGGAATCCTGGTTGGAATCAGGGCCGATGACGAAAATGTTTCCATCCGAGTCCACGGCCATCCCCAAAACCGAAGTGCCAGAACCAGGCGCTTTCTGCCCTCGCAAGCACGTCTCCCACAGCCACGGAAAATTGCATGGTAGGTTCGTCGTCACGAGTACATCCACGGGTTCGCTTTGTGCCGTGCCGTCGGTGTTGGTAGCAACAAGAAGGTAAGAGCCTGTGTCCATCGGCTGCGCGTTGGTAATAACGAGCGTGCTGTTGGTCTGATCTCCAAGAGGCGTGATCCCATTTAGCCAGGTGTAGGAAATCGGCGGCGTGCCGGTCGCGAGGCACGAAAGGCGGAGCGTTTTACCGACCGCAACCATGACGCTCTGCGGATGCTGAACGAAGCCGGGCGCATCGCCCGCGCGGAGCGTCCACGCTGCGGCCAGTAGAGCCAAGATCACCGTGGCCTTGGAAGTCAGAAGCCGTATTGTCCCAGCTTTCATGTTTCAACCCCGAATCAGTTTCCCCGTCAAAACCTGTCGGCGTTATCAGCGTCAGGCTACGTTCAAGGTCTGGTAGGTCAAGGAACAATGTCCGCGCGTCCGCGAGCAAGCCGGATGGAAAGCGCTGGCGTCGCGCAAGGTGCGTTCCGAAATGAAGGAAACTTGACGCGGAAGAGTGCTGTGAATCTCTTTTGACATAATAATTTTTCTGACCAGACCTGTTCGATCAGGACCCACCCCCCTGTCCTATCGCACCCCCCCCGCCACCTTCGGTCCGTCCATCCGCTGCCTTCCCATAGGCCGGGTGAACGGATGGACGAACGGCAAGCCATCCGTCCGGGGAAACTCGCTCCGGGAGAAACCCCAGCACACGGCGGCGAGGGGAGAGAGAGAATCTCTTTCCTTCTTCTGGCATTCGTCTGCTACGCCTGCGCGCACCCCGGCAGATTGCTCATCACGCCTTTCCACCGGGTCACTTCAAATGATAGCATCCTGATTTCCTCGTGCCCGCACGCCGCACCAATCCGGCATCCAGCAGGGGTTGAATCAGTTTCATCGCGCCCTGACGCGTCACGGCCAACGCGTCCCAGACTTCCTGCGGCGTCAGACTCTTGCGGTCCCGAAGCAGTTGCAGCAGTTGTTCCTGCTTGGGGCGCAACACGAGTTTCTTCCGTCCCGATTGTGCTGAGAATTTCTGCACACGCGTCCAGACCCGCTCCAAGGTGGTGAGCAATCCTTCGGCGCAGTATTCCAGCCAGCCGGTCAGGTCCTCACCCTCGGCGCGCACGGCGTCCAACGCGGCGTAGTAGCGCGGACGGTTCTCCCAATAGAATTCGTCCACGGAGAAGATGTGATGCGTGTCGAACCCGCGCCGGTAGAGTTCCCACAACGCCAGCACGCGGCCCGTGCGCCCGTTGCCGTCCGCAAACGGGTGAATGGCCTCGAAACGGTAATGCACGATGGCCGAACTCAACACGGGAGACAGTTTGGCGGAGTCTTTGTTCCACCAGCCCAGCAACTCGAACATCAGGCCGGAAACGTCCCCGGGCGGCGGCGGCACGTAACGTCCCACCCGCACCGCGATGGTGCGGTAACGCCCGGCAGTGCCCTGATCCATCACGTCGCCCGCGATGATCTGGTGCAGGCGCAGGATTTCCTCGTGCGTTATTTTGGCCTTGGCCGCGTTCTTTTCCACGAACCGCAGACCGGCGAAGTAGTTCACAACCTCGCGCCTGGCGCGGGCGGCCACGGCGGGCATTTCCCGGCCTTCCTCCACGGCGCGCACCTGTTCCAGCGTCAGGGGATTGCCCTCGATGGCCGTCGAGGAATGGGTGTTGCGCGTGCGGGTGTCTTTTTGCAGCGCGGGAATCCAGGGCACTTCGATGGTAGCGGCAAGTATCCGCTCGCGCACGGCGGCGATCTGCTCCACCCGTGCCAGCAAAGCCGACGTGATGGTGAATTGGGGTTGGTAATTCACGCCCGGCATCGTGGCGGTGAGACAACCGTAAGTCAACGGATTAGACAACCGCCGAATCGCCGCTGGACGCCGCCGGGAGTTGTCCGATTACGGGCAATTTGTCCACCGCTGCGCGTTTTGCCGGGGCTTCGATGTGCGTGTAGTGCCGTGAGATTTCGGCGCTCTCATGCCCGACCAAGTCCTGCGCCACCGCATCGGATACGCCCGCCGTCTTGAGCAAGCTGACCGCCGTGTGCCTTAATGAATGAAAGCTGATTTCGCTCACGTTGCGACGCGTATCGCGACCCTTGCGCATTTTTTCATCCTCGACGTTGTGCGGACGCGCTGCAATCAAGCCCGTGTCGGCGAGAATCTCCGCGAACTGACTCGAAAGCCGCTGGGCCTTGCCGTGCTTCGTCACAATCTCGTGCGCGCTCGGATGGAGTGGTTGCTTAGGGTCATCACCAGCCGGAAGCGTGTGGATATGTTTCAGCAATGCGCCAGACAGGGGCGCGATCGTCCGGCGGCCAGTTTTGCCGCTGACGTAGCTCAGTTCCTCCTTGGCAAGATCGAGGTTCTGCCATGTGAAGCGCGCCACATCGCCCAATCGCGCCCCGGTGTAGAATCCAAACAGCACCATTGAGCGCCACTCATCGTCGCATTTTGCCAGAATCTTCTCCAACTCCGGAAGGGTGAAAGCACGCCGACTGTTGGCTTCATTCGCAACCTTGAGCTTCTTGACGTGACGGGCCTCGTTACGAAGCAGCAACCCGTCCGATTCGGCAGCCGAAAAGATGATGCGCGCGATCTTGAGGTAAACGTTTGCCGTACTGCGCGCCACTCGCTTGCCCTGTTCATCACGAAAGCGGGAAATATCCTCCTTGCGGATTTCGGCAATGTCTTGATCGGCCTTGCCGCCGAGCGAAGCGATCAGCAGCTTCGCCGTGGCTTCGTACTTGGCCCAGGTTGCGTCTGAAACTTCACCCCTCGTGCGTTCGAGCCATGCCGCAACAAAGCCGCGAACCGTGTTGCTTTCGAGGCTGCGGCCAGTCGTCCTTCGGAGCGTGAAATCGAAGGCACGACGCGCCGCGCGTTTCGCTTTCAAGTCTTCAACGCCCTCGATGAATGACTTGATTTGATCCGGCGAACGGACGCCGCGCCCGGCCTCCTCCAGTTCGTCAGCGATGCGCCGCGCCAGCTTTTTGTCCTCCGTCGCGGTGGTGCGTTTCAGTTGAGTTGCATTTGCTCCAACGAAGGCCGTGAAGCAGGCGAGCCAGTAAGGGCTGCGAGTGTCTTTCCAGATGCTTGCCATAGGTTGTGATTTGGTTAAGCTACGCGAAACAGTCAGAATGAAATTCGGAATAACGTCAACACAATTTGAAAACGGCGATGTTGCAAACCGTTGATTTCTAACATCAACGGCATTGGCGTTTTGGGCGTTATGGTAGCCCGGGTTCGATTCCCGGTAGGGTCGCCAATTTGGAATGAATATCTCACGGATCACTCGCTTGCTCTCGGCGCTGGTGACGTTGAGTTTCATTTTCCGCGCCGCCGCCGCCGCCACCACCGAGCCCCACCCCGTGAACAATCCCGACTCGCCCAGGATGCTGGCCGGAGATTGGGTTGCCGACCCGCATCGAATTGATTTCGCCAGCCTCCCACGCGTACCGAGCGACCACGTCATCGTCAGCGATGTCCGCGCTGTGAAGGGTGTCAACCAGCACAATTATCTGGCGCACCATGGCGGACGCTTCTGGGTGATGTGGAGCGACGGACCCGGCATCGAGGATCGTGTCGGCCAGCGAGTCAAATTTGCCACGAGCCAGGACGGAGTGAAATGGAGCCAGCCGCAGTTCCTCACCCCCGAATTGCCGGGGTCCGGCGCGGATTCACCCTGGTACGGAACGCGATCACCCAAGGGCTTTCGCTGGATTGCCCGGGGCTTCTGGCCGCGCGCCGGCGAATTACTCGCGTTGGCAGCAATGGATGAAGCCGACGGCTTCTTCGGTCCGAGTCTCGCATTGCACGCCTTTCGGTGGAACGCGGCTGGCGAAAACTGGGAAAATGTCGGAGTCATAGCCACGAACACGATCAACAACTTTCCGCCGCAGCAACTGGCCACCGGGGAATGGATGATGTCTCGGCGCACGCATGACTACAAACGGACGGGCGTTCAGTTTCTTGTCGGTGGTCGCCGGGCACTCGATGATTGGGAGTCATTTAAGGTTCCCGGCTCCAGCGAGGAACTTGCCGCAGAAGAGCCGGACTGGTGGGTGTTGCCTGATGGCAACCTGACCGCACTGTTCCGCGATAACCGTCGCAGTGGATACCTTTACCGTTCGTTCTCGACCGACCACGGCCGCACCTGGGGCAAACCCGTGCGCACCGATTTCCCCGACGCCCGGTCGAAGTTTAACGGCCTTCGCCTTAGCAACGGGCGTTACATGTTGGTGTCGAATCCGGATCCTCTCAAACGCGACCCGTTGGCCATTTCGATCAGTGACGACGGCATGGTGTTCACCAAGATGGGTTACCTCGTCGGTGGGCGATCCGTGGATTATCCGCACGTGATGGAACATAATGGGTTTCTGTTCGTGACGTTTTCCGGTGGAAAGCAATCCATAGAGGTGCTGCGGATCCGCATCGCAGACTTGGATGGACTGAAAATGCCAGCACCAGACGGCAAGCCCCAATAGACACGGGGCGTCTTCCCGCCCACAGATTTGGAACCGCCGACCATGCTTTGAAGTCCGTGGCTTTCCCCCTTGCCCATGCCCTATCCGAAAAAGACACCGGCGATGTCGCTCTCAAAAAAACGCCTTTAGGACGCTGCTGCCCAGCTTTGGGCAGGCGCGGGCTCAGGCAATCTGAGTATTCCGAACCCGTCATCGGCCTCATCTTTCTACGCTTCGGCGAAGTCCGCTTCGCCGCGCAGCGCAGCAAGCTGGAGAACGCGGCTGCGTCGCCTAGACGCAGTTTCCGGCTTGATGATCCAATGCCTATCACGCCGAGGCGCGGTTTGATCACCTGCTCAACCACCTAGAACCAATCTTGTGGGAAACCTTCAAAATGCACACACAATCAAAGCCGCGAGCGAATAAATCTCGCCATCCGGCGTTGGCACTGGCAGTTTGCGCGCTGTTCGATGAAAACCAAAATCTTGCTCTGTTCCCTTTGCGCGCTGGCATTATTCACTGCCGCCGCCCGCGCCCAATCCGTCACCAACCGCTTCGCCTTTACGAAGGAGATTTTCCCCATTGAGAACCAGATCAGCCTGCTGAATGCAGCGGACATTGACGGCGATGGATTGAACGATCTTGTCCTGGTCAACAATGCACGGTCCAAGATCATGCTGCTCTTTAACCAGACCGGCAAAACCAACCGGACGGAATCCACCAAGCCGCGGGGCAAACGCGAATTGAATGAACTTCCGCCGGACTCGCGATTCCGCATTGATTCAATTGCGTCGGAGAAACGCATCTCGGCGATGGCTGTGACAGATTTGAACGGCGACGGGCGTCCAGACATCGCATACTACGGCGAGCCGAAGGAATTCGTGGTGATCTACAACCAGGGTTCAAACACGTGGAGCACGCCGAAACGCTGGCAGATTGAAGATGTGCAGCTGACCCCAAATGCGCTCGCCATCGGGGACCTGAACGGGGACAGCCTTCCGGACATCGTGCTCCTTGCAGAAAGTCACGTCCACTTCCTTGCGCAAAAATCTGATCACACACTTGCCGAGCCGGAAAAGATTCCGTTGTCGAGCACCGTGAAATCCATCCAGATACTGGATGTTGATGGAGACAAGCGGAAAGATCTGCTGGAGGTGAACTGGGACAATGCCGCGCCATTTCGCTTCCGTTTGCAAAATGCCGACGGCCAGCTCGGGCCGGAAAACTATTTTACATTGCCACCCATTCATTCCTATTGCGCCGACGTGATGGAAGAAAACTCCGGCACGTATTTCATCAGCGTTGCGCAAAACTCAGGGCGCGCGCAGATTTCCAAATTCACGCGAAACACGGCCGAGACACTCTCCGGTGATTTCAGACAAGGCCAGTTTCAGATACTGCCACTGAACAAGACCGACAAATCCCGGCGTGGTATGCAATGGGCCGATGTGAACGGGGACGGTCGAACAGATCTGCTCGTGGCGGAACCGGAGCGTGGACAGATCTCAATCTATTTTCAAAAGGCGGACGGATCCCTAACGTCGCCCAAGGCGTTCCCTGCTCTCGCGGGGGTCCGGGACATCACGGTTGCGGATTGGGACGGCGACGGCAAACCCGAGATATTTTTGCTCAGTCAGGACGAAAGGCAGATCGGCATCACCCGTTTTGATGAAAAGGAGCATCTCCCGTTTCCGACTTTGATCTCCACAGAGGGCAAGCCCTTGGCATTTGCAGTGGGCGCGCTTTCGGCAGGCGGAAAGCCCACTCTCGCCATGCTTGTGGATCAGGAACAGGACGGCAAAAGCGTTCGCACACTTGTCACCCGTACCGCTGATGGCAAAAGCAAATCCCAGAAACTTGGGGAGAATTTCAAGTCCAATCCCAACATGCTAGTCATGCACGACGTCAATCAGGATGGCTTGGCCGACCTCGTCGCGTTGATCCCGGACGAAAAGGTCAAAGTGCTGTTGCAGGTGGCAGGAAAGGATTTCGACGAACAGGACATCGCCCCTCCCGGCGGCGCCATCGAACAGCCGTGGGCCACGACGGCCGATGTGGACGGCGATGGAAAGCGCGAACTGTTGCTGCCGCAGAAGAATTTCCTCCGTGCTGTGGTACTCAAACAGGATGCCGGGTTGCTAAGTTCAACCAACAAACCGGGCTGGGTGTTTCAGGTGAAGGATCAGATCAATGGCGCGGCGAGCAACTCGCGCCTCGTCGGTGCGACGGCAATTCCTCATGCCGGATCCGCTGTGCCATCGCTGTTCATCCTTGATGCCGAGCGCAAATCGCTCACACTTTGCGAGCGCGACGCCGCTGGTGTCTGGCAGGTCATCAAGAACATGCCTCTGCCCGTGTCGGATTTCGCAACGTTGCAACCGGTCGCTTTCGGCGCAACCGCACCAAACACAGTGGCGTTGCTCGGTGTAAACGCGATAGGTTGGATGCCGCTTGCAGGCGACGTATGGGATTTCACCGTGCTGGATGGTTACGAAACTCCAATCAAGGACGGTTACCTGAACGACATGATCACAGGCGACCTCGACAGCGATGGCCGCAAAGATGTCGTCTTCATGGAGACAGCCAAGAACCATCTCGACCTCGTAATCTTCGATGCAAATCACAAACTCGTCCCGGCAGACCGCTGGCAGGTTTTCGAGCAACGCGGCTTTCGGAGTCGCAGCGCCGATCAGGCCGAGCCGCGCGAGGCTTTGGTGGTGGACC
>CAYSDO010000039.1:0-18760 GCA_964429665.1 uncultured Bifidobacterium sp. | reverse complement strand
CCTTGCACCACTTGGACGCGCCTTGGCGACCGGCGGACGTGGAGCAACGCGAGGGACGGATTCTGCGGCAAGGCAACAAGAACTCGACCGTGCAAGTTTACCGCTATGTCACCGAAGGATCGTTCGACGCCTATATGTGGCAGACCTTGGAAACGAAGGCGAAGTTCATTGCCCAGGTGATGAGTGGCGACATGACAATTCGCCGCCTTGAAGATTTGGACTCGGCCGCACTGACCTACGCTGAAGTGAAAGCCATCGCGTCAGGTAATCCGCTTGTGATTGAGAAAGCCCAGGTGGACGCGGAGCTGATCCGACTCACGCGGCTGCGTTCCGCCCATGCCGAGGAACAATACCGCATCCGCTCGAATCTACGCCGCTCACATGAGGACGCCGAGATGTTCACCGGGCGACTGACAAATTTGCGGCAGGACATTGCCATTCGTCAGGACACGTCCGGCGACAAGTTCACCATCGAACTCGACGGCCAGGAAACCAACAACCGGGGCATTGCGGGTGAGTTGATTCTCCGACGTGCCGAAAAGCTCAAGAACCGCTTCGGCGATGATGTGCGAATCGGTCGCTTTGCAGGGTTCGATCTGTTTCTCCGTCCCAGCTTCAACAACACCGTCGAGGTGGTCGTGCGAGGCAAGAACAGCTACGCGGCCCGCGTCACCGACACTGCGCTCGGCACGATTCGTTCGCTCGAAGCCACCGTCCAAGGTTTCGAGGAACGTGCCACCAAGCTGGAGACGGATATTACCGACGCCCAGAAGCGGACGAAGGAACTTGAAACAAAAGTCGGCTCACCGTTCGAGAAGGAGGAGCACTACCAACACCTGTGCCGTCGCCAAAACGAGATCGAGGAACAACTCGATCTGACCAAGAACCAAGCGCCGAGCCAGGTTGATGCGAATGCGCCTGACACAAACGAACAGAAGACCTCCGAGAAACAAACCGAAACCCCTTCGCCCCGGCCCAAGCGCCGAGCGGCTGTCCGCGTATGAATGTAACCGCGCAACAAACCGAATTCTTGAGTTGGAAGATCGTTCCTGCGCGGCTCGATGCGATGCAGGCAGCTTGGTTTCTCGGTTTCGAGCCGCACGAGATTCCCATGCTTATCGCAGCGGGCTTGTTGAAGCCGCTGGGTCATCCCGCCCGCAACAGCACAAAGTTTTTTGCAACGGAAACGCTGGAGATATTCCGTCGCGACGAGAAATGGCTCGCCCGCGCCAGCGACGCAATCGCCAGCTACTGGCGAGCGCGCAACGCCCGCAAGAAATCTAGCGGGCATAGATCAAAGCCAAATGCGAGTCAGCCAACCTTGTGACCCGTGTGCATCCCTGATGAAAGGGGCGGCAACTGAATGATTCGGCCTTCCGCAGCCTGTTGTTCGTAACTTTCCAGCGATGGCAATCTCACCTTGGCTTTCCGTGCGTAGGCGCGATGCACTGCTTTGCTATTATGGCCCAGCGCTTCTTGTGCGAAGCGTTCAGGATAGCCGCATTGCCTAGCTCGTTCTGCCCAAGCATAACGGTAACAATGCAAGGTGACATCCAGGATGCCCAATTTGACACAGCGGCGCTTGAATTCTTGTCCGCGAAACTTTTCCTTCATCGGGGCAAGCCTGGGAAATAAAAACCCTTGAGCTGGCAGTGAACTAAGAATGGTTTCAACGCACGAACCAAAGTGAATTAACGCCCGGCTGCCAGTTTTACGGCGCGCATAAGAAATGACACGGTCATTCCAATCAATGTCTTCGGCCACCAGGTTGGCAATGTCTGTTTGCGACCCGCCCAGATGCCAGCACAGTTCATAAAAACTCCGGTTTTCTGGATTCGGTTCGTGTTCAACAATTCTTTGATGCTCGTCTGCGGTAATTGCTCGCTTCGGTTTGTATTCAATTTTGGGCCAGAGCCGTTTGGCAATGATCGGCCACGCGAGCCAGTTCATTCCGATACAAAAATTGTGCAACTCGCGGAGATGAACATTGGTGCTGACCGTACCGGCTTTGAGACACGCGAACAATTGTTCCGCCTGGGTCTCAATAATGACCAAGGGAAGAATCAGCTCAAAGGCCTCTTGCTTGACCGCGCGCTGCCAGCGCTCCTTGGTGGCTCCGTGTTTGTTTTCAATGATGGCATTGAACGCCTCTTGCCACGTACGTGTTGAAACTCCTGAATCCGTTCCCGCCAGATACGCCTTGGCAATTAGGAGATTCAACTGCGGCTGACGGGCGGCTTCGTTGCGGGCATTAAGCAACGCCGTGGCTTCGGCTCGGTCTTTCGTGCCGAGACTTTCCTGCTTTTTGGTTTGCGTGTCCTCGATGTAGAACGTGCCACCGAGTTTGCGGCGGTAGAGGATGAAACGACGTTTCATAATTTTCGGATTTTTTGTCCGAAAGTTATGAAGCTGCGCGTGGCTTGCGGTGTATCCGCTACACCAAGCGGGCGGCGAATCCCGTCATCGCGAGTGATTGCCGGTTAATACTGGAGCAGTGGTTGAGTTACAGCCCGGTATTGATTTCACTGGCACTTTCACTGGCACTTGCCTCCTCTGGTCCTGCCATCCTATTGGAAACAAATTATTTAGGAATGGCGGAAGGGGTGGGATTCGAACCCACGGTAGCCTTGCGACTACTTCTGATTTCGAGTCAGATGCCTTTAACCACTCAGCCACCCTTCCTTCCGTTTGAATTCAACAACCCTCCTGAAACATCGGTGCCCTTCGTTTCTACAGAACCATATGTTTCAGGTTTGGTGATCAAGGGCAAGTTGATTCGCCTATCTCAATTGGACTTCCCACACGAAATTGAGAATCGAGCGCACACAACCACTCAGAACATCCGAGACGGAAACAGAGCGTGGTCATACAAATAAATTGCGTCTGAAAGTTTCGTGACGACCGTGGCTGCTTAATCATAAGCTTTCTTCCGATCTGTTCCCATTGAACCGTGGCAACAGACCAAGATGATATCATGACCAACCTTAAGAAGGAATTCGACGCCGCATGAGCAAAGCCATCCTGCTGGTCAATCTTGGCTCACCGGATTCTCCGTCCGTTCCGGACGTCCGGCGCTATTTGAACGAATTCCTGATGGACGGCCGAGTCATCGACACTCCATGGTTGCTGCGGCGACTTGTCGTGGGTTTGATCCTCGTCAATCGCCCCAAGGCCTCCGGCCATGCGTACGAACAGATTTGGACCAAGGACGGCTCCCCGCTGGTTGTCACCAGCAAACACGTCCGGACCGCACTGCAAAAACGTGTCAGCGTGCCCATCGAGCTCGCAATGCGTTATCAAAATCCCTCAATCGAGTCCGCGGTAAAAAACCTGGCCGCCAAGGGTGCGACTGACGTCCTGCTGATTCCACTATTTCCTCATTACGCCATGTCAAGCTATGAAACCGCCGTCGTGCGGGTTCAAGAAGTCGCCGCGCAGCTCTCCCACGGTATGAAGGTGACTGTGCAGCCACCGTATTACGACCATCCAGATTACATCGCGGCCCTGGTGGCGAGCGCGGCGGACTTTTTCAAACAGGATTACGATCACCTGCTCTTCAGCTACCACGGCATTCCCGAACGACATTTGCGCAAGTCCGACCCTACCGGCTGCCACTGTCTCCAGGTTGAAAACTGTTGCGAGGTGGCCAGCCCCGCACATGCGTTGTGCTATCGCGCTCAGTGTTTCGCAACCACGCGCGCCTTCGTAAAACTCGCCGGCGTGCCGGACACAAAATATTCGGTGTCATTCCAATCCCGCCTCGGCAGAGATCCGTGGCTCAAGCCCTACACGGATTACGAACTGCCCCGGCTCGCACAGGAGGGCAAGAAGAAGATGTTGGTGATTTGTCCGGCATTTGTTTCGGACTGCCTTGAGACGATTGAAGAAATCGGAATGCGCGGCTGCGAGCAGTTCATGGCCGCAAGCGGAAAGGAATTCACCCGGATTCCTTGCATGAACGAACACCCGCAATGGATCAATGCTTTGGAAGGAATGATCAACCGTTTCCTTTCAAGTCGCTGATGGCATTGCACGAGACGGATTCCATTTTGGCAAACCTGATAACCATGAAAAAACTATTGAACCTTGCCGTCGCTGCGAGCCTGTTGAGTCTTGCAATCGCCTCAGGCACAATCTCCGCCAACGCCGAATCAAACGTGCGCTGGATCGACGCTCAGGAACTCTGCATCGAAGGCAAGGGCTGGACGGACACCAAGCACTTCTACGATCGTCTTCCCGCAAAAGCCGAAGGCGTGGTCAGAGATGCCGTTTGGAGTTTGGGTACACATTCCGCAGGCATGTGCATGCACTTCACAACGGACGCGACGGACATTTCGGCACGATGGACCGTTCGGAACAGCACCCTCGGCATGCCTCACATGCCTGCAACCGGCGTGAGCGGTTTGGATTTGTATGTGCGCCATAAAGGCGAATGGCGATGGCTCGGTGCTGGTCGCCCCGAAAAAATCACCACCGAACAAAAGTTGGCTTCGGGCCTGTCACCAAAACCCCACGAGTACCTTCTCTATCTCCCGCTCTACAACGGAACAGAGAAACTCGAAATCGGACTTCCCCAGGAATCAAAATGTGAACCACCTCCCGCCCGGCCTGGAATCAAGAAGCCCGTGGTCTTCTACGGCACATCCATCGTTCAAGGCGGCTGCGCATCCCGACCCGGGATGGCATGTGCCGCAATCCTTGGCCGGCGCTTTGATTGCCCCACAATCAATCTGGGCTTTTCAGGCAGCGCTCTCTGCGAACCGGAAGTGGCGAACCTGCTCGCTGAACTTGATCCATCCGCTTACGTGCTCGACCCCCTTCCGAACATGAAACCAGAATCCGTGGCCGAGCGGATGTCGGCCATGATCGCCACGCTTCGCGAAAAACATCCCAAGACACCCATCGTTCTGGTTGAACACATTGACGTCGGCTCCGCTCTGGTGCTCCCTTCACGCCGCGCCGGTTATTCCAAATCCAATGCGGCACTGCGCGACATTTTTGAGAAGCGCGTCAAAGCTGGAGATCACAAACTGTTTTACGTCCGTGGCGAAAAACTGCTCGGCACTGACGGCCAAGGCACCGTTGATGGCGTTCATCCAACTGATCTGGGTTTCATGCGAATGGCCGACGCCATTGAGCCGGTGCTGAAAAGGGTAAAACTAAAATCCCATCAACCTTGAAAATCATGCGACACCACAGGTACTCCTTTTTGCTTGGGTCATGCCTGATGCTCGCGTCAGTTGATCGCGCGGCCCTTGCATCGGATCAGCCTCAATGGGGCGAGGCCTGGTCGCGCAACATGGTCTCCAGGGAGCGCGACTTGCCCGATTCATTCGATCCCAAGACCGGACGGAACATCAAGTGGGTGGCGCAGCTTGGCTCGCAAACTCATTCCACACCCATCATCGCCGGCGGCAGGATTTACATCGGCTCGAACAACAACGAACCGCGCGACCCGAAACATCAGGGCGACCGCGGCGTGTTCATGTGCCTGGACGAGAAGACCGGCGCGCTGATCTGGCAACTTGTCGTTCCGAAGCGCGATGAAGATGCCTACATGGACTGGCCGCGCATGGGCATGTCATCCACCGCCACGGTTGATGGCGACCGCGTTTACCTCGTGGACAATCGCGGCGCCGTGGTCTGCCTGGACGTCAAAGGAATGGCGAACGGCAACGATGGCCCGTTCCGTGATGAGGCGGCCTACATGACACCGCCCGCTTCAACAAACACACCACTCCAGCAGATCGGCGCGGAAACGCATCCGCTGACTTTGCAGCCGCCGGCCGATGGAAAACTGCTTCAGCCCGGCCCGCTCGACGCAGACATCATCTGGAAATACGATCTGGTAGCAGAAGCCGGAATCTGGCCGCACGACGCAGCACACAGTTCAATCCTCGTCCACGGCAATCATCTCTATCTGAACACGGCCAACGGCGTGGACAACACGCACAAGCGCATTCGCAAGCCGGATGCTCCGAGCCTCGTCGTGCTGGACAAACGCACGGGCCGACTTCTCGCTCGCGACGACGAACACATCGCGCCGGATGTTTTCCACAACACCTGGGCTTCGCCCTCGCTCGCCAAGGTGAACGGACGTGAACTGATCTTTTTCTGCGGCGGAAACGGAGTGATCTATGCCTTTGAACCCTTGCACCGGTCACCGCCATCGGGCGAGATTCGCATTTTGAAAAAGGTGTTCCAGTTTGACTTTGATCCCCTTGCACCAAAGACCGACATCCACAAATACAGCACCAATCGCCGTGAAAGCCCGAGCAACATCTACGGCATGCCCGTTTTCAACCGCAACCGCATATACGTGGCGGGCGGCGGAGACATCTGGTGGGGAAAAAACGAAGCCTGGCTCAAGTGCATTGACGTAAATGTCCTCACCCAACCTCCAGCCACCCTCGCCCCATCCGATGGGGAGAAGGACGGGGTAAGGGGTTTGGTCTGGTCGTATCCGATCGAGAAACACGTCATGTCCACGGCGGCGGTAAAGGACGACCTTGTTTTCATTGCGGACTGCGGGCGGAAGTTTCACTGCGTGAACGCGCAGACCGGCAAGCCGTATTGGACTCACGATATTGATGGCGAGGCATGGGCATCTCCGTATGTGGCCGACGGCAAGGTTTACATCGGCACGCGCAGCGGAAACTTCTACGTTTTCGCCGCTAGCAGGGAAAAGAACGTTCTGGCTTCGCTGGCCTTGACCACGCCAATCAGCGCCACGACCACCGCCGCGAATGGAGTCCTCTACGTCGCCACCATGACACAGCTCTACGCCGTGAAACAATCCCGCTGAGACGTGCGGATGATGTTTTCTGATCAAACCCGAGCATTGACACAAATCCAGCACGGGAGTAGAAAAACTCCCCGCCCAGCGCGTTGCAAATTGGATGTCCAAGCAACATTACGAGAGCATTTGCAGGCAGGCCGTCGACATGCGTAACCAACCGACTTTGACGAGCCAAAAGCGGCAACCGATAGCGAACTAAAACCAGTTTACATTTGTGTAATTACGCTGGCTCACTTTCACGTCATGACAATCACAAGTATGAACCAGATTCGGGATTTGCTGGGTTTGGTTCATGACCGTTGGTTCAATGTCGAACGCATCGCACTCGACAAGGAACGCGAGACCGTCGCGATACATCTCGAAGAAAATCGCAAGAACCTTGATGAAGATTCAAAGGATGGACTTCGATTGCTCATCAGGAATGCCCAAGCTCTGACTATCAATGACACCGAGAGAGTACGCGACTACGACCTCAACGAAATCGACTTCGATGCTAAAGGCGGTCGCGTGATTATTACTTGTGGAATTCCCCTCACGATTGAAGTCAAGGTGACTGCGCTAAACATTGAAACAGTAGAAATAGGCCAGTCTTGAGTATTTGCACAACAGTAGGATCACGTGCGACTTTTTCTACAAGCCCGGGCGTTACATCATCGGCATTATTTCAGGCCACTTCCGCGCAACTCACTCCGAATATCGTCAGCCATGTCTGCCGTTGGCCAAATAAAAACGCGCGCAGTTGCCGCCAAAAATTCCGGCCTGCTCTGCGGGTGAAAACCGTTTCGCCCAAGTCACCACAACGTTCATCGTTCGTTCGTAGCTGGCGGCAAGCAGGCACACCGGCCAATCAGAGCCAATCATCAATCGCGCCGGGCCAAACGCCTCCGCAACCACGTCCAGATACGGCAGCAAATCCTCTTCGCGCCAGTGCCGGTGATCCGCTTCGCTCACGAGGCCGCTCAGTTTACAGAACACATTCGGATGCCTCGCCAGTTCGCGAATCTGCCTGGCCCAAGGTTCAAGCCTGCGCTCTTTGATCGCAGGCTTGGCAATGTGGTCCAGCACGAATTGTTGCCCAGGAAAACGCACCACCACTTCGCACGCAGCAGGAAGCTGCTTCGGAAAGACCAACAGATCGTAGGTGAGGCCAAAGGAACTGAGCTGCCCCAAACCTCGCAGGAAATCCGCGCCAAGCATGAAGCGGTCATCAGGTTCATCCTGCACCACATGGCGCACGCCCACGAATTTCGGGTGTGCAGCAAACTCCGCAAGTTGGGCGGGCAGTTCAGGAGAGCGCAAATCCACCCAGCCAACCACGCCCTTGATGCGTGGGTGCTGGTCGGCGAGCGAAAGCAGCCAGCGGGTTTCCTCCAGTGTTTGCCGTGCCTGCACCGCGATGCTGCCATCAAAGCCAAGGGGCGTTTGCAACGAAGCAAGGTCCTGCGGCAACCAGTCACGCTGCAAGGCTGACCCGGGAGGAATCCACGGATACTCCGCAGCGGAGTAGCGCCAGAAGTGCTGGTGCGCGTCGAGCTTCATGCGGCGGGAACATTCACCACGGCCTTGATCACGCCCGTTTCCGGCTTCAACCACGTCGTAAATATCCCCGGCATGTCGGCAAAATCCGCGCGATGCGTCAGCCACGGTCGCGTGTCAATACGGCCTTCCTCGATCAAACCGATGATGCGCGGGAAGTCCGCACTGAGCGCATTGCGACTCGCCATGAGCGTCAGCTCGCGCCGGTGCATGATCGGCGCGTGGGGAAAGACGAGGTCCTTGGAGGTAATGCCCACGTAAACGACGCGCGCCGCAAACGTGGCGAACTCGAAGCAACGGCTCATGGATTCATTGTGGCCGGTGGCATCAATGACCGCGTCCGCAAGCTGGCCGTTCGTCAATTCGCCAAGTTTCTTCAACGCATCGGGGCTGGCGACAATTGTGTCCGGCACTTTCAATTTCTCGCGCACAAAGGCGAGCCGTTGCTCATTCAAATCCAGCACGATCACCCGCGCGCCGGAGATGCGCGCGAATTCAATCACGGACAAACCGATCGGGCCTGCGCCCAGGACGAGCACGTTTTCACCCGTCTTGGGATCGGCACGGTTCACCGCATGACAACCAATCGCGAGTGTTTCAACAAGCGCCAGTTGCTCGGCCGTCAGCTTGCGGGAGACATGGAGCTTGCGGGCAGGGACATTGAAGAACGGACGCAGACCGCCATCGCAATGCACCCCAAGCGTCTGATGATTCTCGCAGCAGTTCGTGTGACCGCGGCGGCACGAGTAACAGCGCTGGCAATTAATGTACGGCTCAACAGAACAGCGGTCGCCGGGTTTGACATTCGTGACACCTGCGCCAACTGAAACGACCTCCACACCCAGCTCGTGACCGGGAATCCGGGGATAAGAGAAGAACGCCATCTTGCCGAGGTAGCCGCTGTAATCCGTGCCACAGATGCCCACGGCGTGAACGCGCACCAAAGCCTCGCCATCACCGGGCTGCAAGGGCTCGGGCGTCTCGACAATGCGAAGGTCGCCCGGTTTGGTGAACTGAATCGCTCTCATACGAGATCAGTTGTTCTCCGCGAGACCTTCGAGGTGACCTCGATTCTTGACAGGTGCAAAAATCGTTTGGACCTCGTGCAACAGCGAATCGTTGAGCGGCTCAGCAGCCCACTTCGCCCACTGCCGGATGTTCGCAGGATTCGCGCTACCGGCAATGGTCGTGGCGATGTCGGGATGCGCGATGCTGAATTGCAACGCCAGCTTCGCAATGTCCACACCCTTGCCAGCACAATGGGCAGCGGCGGCACGCGCGGCGGCTTTCACTTCCTCCGGCTCCTTGAGCCAGGCAGGAAGTGGCGCATTGGTCAACAGCCGAGCACTGAACGGCCCGGCGTTCATTGCACCAATGCCACGGGCCTTCAGCCATAGCACAGTCTCGTCGGCAAAGCGCGTGTTTTGCAATGTGTATTGGTTGTAGCTGAGGACACAATCCACGCCTGTTTGATCGCAGATGAACTTGAAGATCTTTTGCGGATAACCGCTGAAGCCGATGTATCGGACCTTGCCACTTTGTTGAGCCTTCCGAAGCGCGGGAATTGTTTCGTCCACGATTTGTTGCATCGGCACAAACTCAATGTCGTGGCAGAGCACGATGTCCAGATGTCCGCAGCCGAGGCGATGCAGCGAGACATCCACACTCTCCGCAACCCGTCGCGCGGAGAAATCGAAGTGCGCCAGATCATAGCGCCCAAGCTTCGTGCAGATGGTATAGCTCGCACGCGGAACGCCTTTCAGCGCCACACCGAGCAAAACCTCGCTCATGCCCCGCCCATAGAACGGCGAGGTATCAATGAAGTTCAGCCCGCAGTCCAGCGCCACGCGGACGCTTTGGACGGCTTCATCGAGCGTAACGCTGCGAAACTCCGCGCCGAGCGACGACGCGCCAAAGCTGAGAATGGGGAGGTGAAGTTCCGTTTTTCCAAGACGACGGGTTTGCATGTGATGTGGATGAACTTAGTTCGTACGACAACCCATCGTGAGCAGCACGTTCGCCCATAACGCCTGATCGGCGGTCTGGATCGTGAGCACGTGATCGGGAGATTCCACAGCTTTATAAAAATCCCATTTGGCAATGGGAGTAATCGGCGCGGCAATTCCGGCTTCTTTGGCGAGTGATCGAAACTCCTGCCACGCCGGTGGCTCGCCGAATTTCGCATAAGGATCATCTGCAGGGATGCCCATGGTGTTCGCGGCATCAATCGGCAATGCGCCAAGGATCGCTCGCAACACCTGTGCAACAGTGGGCACGCCGGGCATCAGTTGGAGGCAGACAAGTTCCGCATTCGGCCCGCGCTTGGTTGAGGCGGGATAATTGCCGTCAGCGATCAGGATCTTCGAATGATGCCCAGCACGGGCACAGACGCGCAAGATTTCAGGATGCAGCAACGTGGTTTTGAGCATGATGTGGTTTAGTCAGTGGTAACAAACTTTCGGAATGCACGCATGGTCTGGCGCGCGGCGGCTTCGGACGTCGGCAACGGCAAGACTTCAGCACTGAGATATCCCGCGTAGCCAATCTCCCGCAGCGTTTCGATGATGGGCTTCACATCCAAATGGCCGAAGCCGATTGCACGACGATTCGTATCGGCAAAATGAACGTGCCCGAGTTGCCGGGCAACGGCGCGCAGCGTATCGGGTAACGACGTTTCCTCGATGTTCATGTGAAACAGATCGCAGAGCAGTTTGACGTGGCGGATTTTTCGACGCGAGAGAAATGCGGCGGCATCTTCAGCGCGATTGAACAAATTGGTCTCATAACGATTCAGCGGCTCATAGAGCAGCGACACGCCAAGCTTGCCGGCCCGCTGGCCCAAATCTCTTAAACCTTCCGCAAGCCACTTTTCAGCCTGCTTTCGATTCACGCCAGCCTCCACCCTGCCCTGCATCGAGCCGATGATTGCGGGTGCATTGAAAGCAGCGGCGAAATCGATGATCGGCGCAATGAATTCGCGAGCGTTATTACGGATTCCCGGATCAGGACTGGTAAGCGTCCAACGATGTTTGAGCCAGCCAGCGCCAGTACCCACAGCAGCAACCTCAAGGTCGTGACGTTGGAGCAATGCCCTTAGCTCAATGGCATTCACAGCGCCTACTGAGGGAGGAAAGATTTCAACTGCGTCAAATCCCAGCTTGGAAGCCAGGGCACAACCTCGACGCAAATCACCGTGAAATATAAAAGGCCCGCTGCGAGCCTCTGTCACGAGCGAAATGGTTGCAGCCGAAAGAAATTTCACGGGCAAATGATGCCTCGATTGGATTCAACGGCAAGCTCCGAGCGGAATGACAATTCACCGCCTGTTCCGCTCTTCGTTGTATTTGTTGATGGCCGCACGCGCAGCCGCATCCCCGTTCGCAGCCCGGGTGTAGAGATCGTTCATCACGGAAGCCATTGCGTCCTGAATCGCCATCATCTGCGCGGGGGATTTGTTTGGATTGGACCGCGCCGATTCCATGTAAATGATTGTGTCTGCATATTTCCCCGCTTTGAGCGAGGTCAAAGCCTGACTTACCTGCTGCGCCGGGGGCAGTTGAGTCGGGGGAGAATTCGGCGTTTGCGGCGCTGCTACCTGAGGGGCGGATGCCTGCTGGCCGGGATCGGGTTTCTCCAAGACTTTGACTGTGTTCGACAGTTCAGTGGCGGCGTCGGTCTTCTTGCCGCAACCGCTCAGAATCGCAATTGAAACCGTGAGCGCAAGCGCGATGATTCGAATCTTTGTTTGCATCTTGAATGAAAACTCTCGTTGGGTTCCATCACTTACCTCGTGGCGACGGATAAGCATTCAGTGCCCGTCGGGCGTGGTTGGCCTGCAGAAGAGGCGGTTCTTTCCCGGCTTGGCTGCTTCAGCATAGAAGTCCTTCGTTTTCATGTACTCGATATGCCCGTCCACAATCCCGATGGTGGTACCAACAGAATGAAGGGTCGTAATACCTTCGTCGGGCCAACTGGAGCCGTCGTTGAAATCGCCCGGGTTGGTTTCCTTAGCCTGCCAGAAAACAATCGAATCCTGCTTGAATTGGGATGTTTTGAACGGGGCATTCCCAGTGTTACCCGCCAACCCGTTCATCAGGTAGCTGCTCAGTTTTTGACTCCGTGATGTCCATGCGGTTGAGTTCGTTTTTTCCGCAGGGCAACGATAAACCGCGATACTCTTGATGTAATCCCAAAGCAATCCCCCTTGGTAGGCGAGGACATAATTTGATCGATATTGCGCAGCTGCAAGGTCAGGAACGGAACCTTTTGATGCGTCATAGAGCCAGCCCCGCCTGATCCAAGGCGAATTCCAATTGGGATCAGGCAGGAAGTCCTGATTGTCTCCGCAGTATAAATGCATGGAGAGGGTGATCTGTTTGACATTGTTCTGACATTGGGCGCGTACTGCCTTCTCCTTCGCTTTGGCCAGTGCCGGCAGGAGCATCGCCGCCAGAATGGCGATGATGGCAATCACAACCAATAGTTCGATGAGCGTGAAAGCAGGCATGAATGACCAACGCCTGGGAACAGTAGCAGCTAATTTCTTCATCTGGATTGGCTGTAGGGTTGCAGAATTTCAGTTTGAGGGCAAGAAATCAAAAGCGATTCTACGCGCACAACAGCCCAACCTCCCTTGCGGAATCTACCTTGAAGTCAGTGATGATGTTCATGCGAAGCATTGCCGCCACCCGATCTTATAAACGCAAGCAGATCCAATAAGTCCTCCGCCGAGAGCGTGTTGATCAATCCAACCGGCATCAGGGAGGATTTCTGCGGCTTTTGGGTCGTAATCGCAGACTTTTTCAAAGTCTGGACGAGGGAAGCAGCCGGACCAGTCTGCACAGTCAAAAGATCTCCCTCCTCCTTTACAACCATGCCCGACAACTCGTCCCCATTCTGAAGCTCAAAATCAAATCCGCGATAGCGATTGCTGACGATCAATGACGGCTCGATGATTTGACGGAGGACTTCAGTTGGGTTGTTCTGATACCGTGAAAATACATCCGTGAGTTCCGGACCATAACTCGCCCCCTCAGAACCAAGCTTGTGACATGAAGCGCAGGCCAGCCTGGTGAAACTCTCCCTGCCCTGCTGAAGGTTTCGACCCGAATCCAACTTCGAAAGCTGCGGGACAAGATCGTCGGTTTTCCATTCGGTGATTTTTGGCTGTGCTGCTGCAGCGTGAGTGGCGAGGTAAGCTTCCACATCTTCCACCACGGCCAGCTTGCCGACCATCAACCGCCAGTGACCAGGAAACGTGCAGACATATTGGTAGTCACCCGGCTCCTTCGGCGCAACAAAACTTAGGCTGGCCTGCTGCCCCGGCTCGACCAGTTTCGTACCATGCAATATTTTTGGCGAGGAAGGGATGTAAAGTCGGCCGCTTGAATCCGGATCCGGCGGCATTGTCTCAGTGATTGGGCCGATTTCAGCAACCGCTCCGGGTAAAGTGACAACAAGATTGTGTGGCATGGCGTCATCGTTGATGAGGATGAGCGACACCGGCTTGCCAGCCTCGACGACGATCAGGTTTTTATCGTAGAGCATCCGCTCGGGAATGGTGCGAATGACGAATACTCTGACCCCCAACGCGCGGAGTGTTTTGCCGGCTGCGGCAGCCTTGTCCGGAGGAAGCAATGCCGCAAGGTCATTGGCAAATTGAAACGCATTCACAGCATCCGTCTCGGTGCGTTTGTCCACAGGGACGCCTTGCAGCCAGGCGACGAGGCTGTCCATCAGTGACTCCACCTCTCCTGCGGGCCATGATTTGCGGGGGATTTTCTGCAGGCTCACAATGGCGGTTTCCCGCTCCTCCCCGGATCGGACAAAAGCAGCCAGTGCTGTAAAGGATTCAGACTCGCGCCCCGCGACAGCGGCCAATGCCAGAATCGCTGCACGTCGGACTTCCGCAGGTTCGACCTTATGAATCAGCGGTTCGACTTTTGAATGAAATGCTGCGCGAATACTCAAATCGCGTATAAACAAAAGAGAAAGCAATAAATCGGCGAGCTGGCCCGGATTGGAATCCACCTCCTTCCAACGTCGTTCACCTGAACCATCAGCGGTGACAACAGCCGCGCAAGCGATCTGCCGGGTAATGCCCAATTGAGATTCCGCGGCCAGCTTTAGCAACAAGTCACGTTTCGCCGCCAGGCTCTCGGGTTTGTATTGCAACAGGATGGTCGAAAGATCGCGCAGCACAGACTCCGAAGCCTCGCCTTTCTTGTCGAGTTCGCCAAGGCCGTTGAGCAGTTCGGTGAGCGGATCGGTGCTGTGGATTTTTGCCAGACCTTCGACGGCTTCCACACGATATCTGCGTTCGAGTCCTTTGCGTTGCAAGAGTGCGACGAACACGAATTCGCTGCGCGGGGCTTCAGCGAGTTCCTTGTTCGACAAACGACCCAGCACATAAGCCGCGGCGACGGGACTTTTTGGCAGGAAGAACGTTTTCTTCTCTGTCTCCTGACCATCCACCGAAGCGACCAATACAGACGTCGTCAACAAACCCAGCAGGAGGGCGCGATTGAATCTCAGCAACATGATCGGATTATATCAAGCCGTCCCGTCAACCTGCGAGCCTTTCTCGTCAGATCAGGTTGTTGATCTAACGATCCGCCAGTTCCTCCGTCGTCGTGCTGGTCCGAAGTCCCTGCTCATCCGTGACGCACATATAAAACGCCAGCGGCCGCTGGTCTGGCAATCTGGCAACGATGGATTTGCCCGACTGTTCGGCTGGAACGCTCTTCCATTGACGTTTCTGCCATGCGCCGCGATCCAGCGTGTAGATGAGTTCGGCCCTTTTCACCGGTGCGGGAGTTCGTACACTGGCCGACGCCAAACCATCCCGGACCTTTATTGCGCCCAATTTCGGCAACAGCTTTCCGCCGCGCAGGGCGCTGTCCACGAACGCATCCACCTCGGCGAAAGTCCAAATGTGTCCGTGCGGCATGTTCAAAATAATGCTCGTGTGACGAAATCGTTGCGGCACGAGTTGACTGGTTCTTGTAAAACTATCCAAGGGGTAGGCAAAGTCGTTTGAGCCATCCAGAAAAAGTATCGGATAACGAACGCCACCCACGTACTGCGAAGGATCAAAGGTTTTCAGCCAAAGTTTGCGTGCCTCTGGATTCATCGCGGCAAGGGATTTGTCCGTCCAGACGCTATTGTCACCTAGGAAGCCGCAGCCGTAAACCGGCACAGCCACTTTGAACCGATCATCAATTCCTGCGACGATGCACGTCAGATAGCCGCCCCAACTGATGCCCGTAAGCCCGATTCGATTTGGATCCACTTCCGGCATTGACCGCAACAAGGAATGCGCGCGCACAACAGCAGCCACAGCGTGGTAAGTCCACATCTCGTGCGTTTCAGCCTGGGTAAAATTGTGAAACTTGGCTTCGTCACCCTGCCCCGGACCACCGTCTGTTAAGCGGCCTTCCGGACCGCATCCAGCCGTGTCCATGGAGATCGCCACGTACCCGCGCTTCGCCCAATGTTCCGCCCATTCTCGAAACGCCTTCCCGCCACCGCCGTGAACCAGGACCATTGCGGGGAACGGCCCTTTGCCTTCGGAAGGACGGGCGACGTACGCGAATACGCGCGTTGCTTTGCCTTGAAATGGTTCGCTCTTGAAATACACCTCCTGGACCAATCCGGTGCGGCTTCCCCACTCCGCAACGGGAGTTTGTTTCAGCGATGCCAGGTCCCACGGACCCGCAACCCGACCGGCAGGTTTCGAGGACACACATCCAGAGAAAAAGAGCGCCCCAACAAACAGCAGACCGATATGCTTCCTGATAAATGCCGATTGCAGAATCCTTGTCATGTTGTTCTACGATTGCTTGACTACGAGCCAGAGCCGGTTGGATGTCGCCTGGCTGCCTCAGGCTGTTGTTTGTTCGGCAGAAAGACTGTGGAAGAACCCTTCGTGTTGCAAGCGACATCAAGTTGCAGACCAATGAATCCCGCGAGCAACGCCCGAAACCTCGACACGAAACCTCAAGCAAAGTTGACTTTTAGGGAACTATCGCTCAAAGTTCTTGCACACCATGAAACACGTGCCAAATACGCTGTGCAAGGCTTTCACGCTCATCGAACTTCTCGTAGTCATTGCGATCATTGCGATCCTTGCCGCGATGCTTCTGCCTGCCCTTGGTAAGGCAAAAGCCCAGGCGATCCGCACACAATGCGCCAATAACCTCAAACAGTGGGGACTGGCAATCAACATGTACGCAGGCGATAACCGGGACTTTTTCCCTGACAATTCTCTCGGCTTCGATCTGAGTTGGATGTCCCCGAAGATGAATGATTTTTACAAGGCATATTTGTTTCCAAATCGCCGCGGCACGGTAGCGAATCAACGCACCCTCAACGATGTTCTTTACTGTCCGACAGACCAATGGCATCGAGCAGCCGAGACGGGCATAGGCACTGACAATGATCCTCAACTGATCGGCTACTTTTATTTGCCTGGCCGCACCGCCAGCGGCTGGCCTTACAATTCTGCTCAAATTGAGGGCTGGCACTTCCGCAAAAAACTCGGCGGCGCTTTCCGCGCTGCACCCATCATGAGTGACCGATTGCAGGCGGTTGGCAACTGGAGCATCAGTGCTAACAAAGGAAATTTAACATGGGCCACAGACTGGAATGGGAAATCCATAATGACAGCCGCCCACCGTGACAACGGCGGCGCCCCTACTGGTGGAGAGTTCCTGTTCGAAGATGGCCACGTGGAATGGCGTGGTTTCAAGTTGGGCAATGCGAGAGACACCATAGACGTTGGTTCAATGGCGGGTAACTGGGTCTGCTTTTACAAGCTGCCCAATGTTCAGACAAATCTCTGAGCCGTCTGACATCTGGGTGCTATGAAAAAGTGGATGGTGAATAGTTGATTTTTGATAGGACAAACAGCGCTTCGTTGATAGGGCTGTCAACTTTCAACTCTCAACCAACCTACAACTGAATGATTCCACGCTGCAACGCCGCTGTAACGGCTTCCGTGCGATCTGCCACGTGAAGTTTGCCAAGAATGTTCTTCAGGTGGTCCTTGACGGTGTGTTCGCTGATGTTCAGCACGCTTGCGATTTCCTTGTTTGCGAGTCCTTTGGCAAGTTGCTTCAAGACCTCCAGTTCGCGCGGCGTCAATTCCTCGAACATCTTCCGTACGGCCAATCTGTTTGCCACCTCCTGTGGAATCCATCGCTGTCCGGCTGCCACCGCGCGGATGGCGGGAATCAG
Organism: uncultured Bifidobacterium sp.; assembly: GCA_964429665.1. Classification (GTDB taxonomy): domain Bacteria; phylum Verrucomicrobiota; class Verrucomicrobiia; order Limisphaerales; family JADLHS01; genus JADLHS01. Next base: position 1,188 of record CAYSDO010000039.1, on the reverse strand, counting down.
ACCATCTCGTGTGGAATTCTTTAACAAGTAGCCGCTGGCACCAGCCGTCAATGCCCTGTGGATGTCGTCGTCTCCGTCATACGTCGTCAGCATCAGGATGCGTGCAGTGGGAAAGTGTTCGCGGATTTTCAGGGTTGCGGTGACGCCATCGCCCCGGGGCATTCGCAAATCCATCAACACGAGATCGGGTTGGAGTTTTTTATACAGGTCAACTGCTTGTGTTCCATCGGCAGCTTCACCCACAACTTGCAGGTCCGCCTCCGTTTCTACCAGGGCAACCAACCCCATGCGTACAACGTAATGGTCGTCAGCGATCAAAATTCGGATTGGACTCTCGCTCATAGCTGCGCTCCCAACTGGCTTTCAAGTAATCCCAAATCTGCCGGAGGCGCAATCGGGATCATTACTTCAACGGTCGTTCCTTTTCCGGGTTCGCTCGAAATGGAAACCTTGCCCCGCAGCCGGGCAACCCGCTCGCTTATGCCCAGCAGCCCGAAGTGACCCTCGCGTGGGCCCGCCTGCTTGTTGGTCACAAACCCGACGCCATTGTCACCGATGGTGAGGACAATATTTTGCGGTCCGTAATCCAGCGTGATGGTTGCCTGGGTTGCTTTCGAGTGTTTGATGATATTCGTCAGCCCTTCCTGGGCGACACGTAAAAGGTTATCCTCGATGAGTTCGGAAAGCGGTCGTACCCGGCCCACGGCAGTGACATTGACTTCAATGCTCGTGTCCTCCGTGAGTTGTTTGCTGATTTTGAGCAACAGCCCCGCCAGGTCAATTTGTTCCTGCGAGCGTGAGCGCAAATCCCAGACAGAGGAGCGCACTTCGGTCTGGCTCTGGGTGACAAGATTGCGCGCCAGCTCGATGTGGTGGTTTGCACGCCCGGCATCAGCCCCGGCAAACTTTGAAGCCGTGTCCATCTGAAGCGCAATGCCCGTGAGGGTCTGCTCCAACGTGTCGTGAAGTTCCTGCGCGAGGCGGGTTCGTTCGTTCAGAACGGCCTTGAACTGCAATTCCGCCTCCTGCCTTGCGGTGATCTGCAGTTTCAATTGCTCGCTGCGTTCCCTGACTCGTTCTTCCAAATGATCGTTGGCGTGTTGCAATCCAACTTGAGCCTGTTCTTTTTCCTGGATCAACACCTGCAACACGGCATTTCGGCGCGAAACCATGACGATCCAGCTTACC
>CAYSDO010000038.1:0-18817 GCA_964429665.1 uncultured Bifidobacterium sp. | reverse complement strand
GATTTATTGCAGCGGTTACAGCCTGGAATTGGCGGATCGCGACGCCGTGTTGCAGGAGGGAGACCACTATCTACCCAAACCTTACACGCCGGAAAAACTGGCGAACATGGTGCGAGGCTGTCTCGATGACAAAAATCAAACGAAATGCTTTTCCTGACCAAGGCAACTTATGAGCGAAACCAATTTCTTCCCCGAACAACGCATCCTCGTGATTGATGACAACCGGGCGATCCATGAGGATTTCAGGAAAATTTTCGGTGGCGGTGATACTGAATCGCTCGACGCGGCAGAGGAGAGCTTGTTCGGCGATACCAACACCTCGACGCAGCCATCACGACCACGATACACGATTGATTCCGCGTACCAGGGCCGGGAAGGATTGGCGATCGTTCAATCAGCGCAGGCAGAAGGAAAGCCGTACGCGATGGCGTTCGTGGACGTGAGGATGCCGCCGGGCTGGGACGGCATCGAAACCGTCGCGCGCATCTGGGAGGTGTATCCGGATTTGCAAGTCGTCATCTGCACGGCGTATTCCGATTATTCGTGGGACGACATGACCCAGAAACTCGGCCACTCCGACCGGCTGGTGATTTTGAAGAAGCCGTTCGACAATGTGGAGGTGCTGCAACTGGCCGGCTCGCTCACAGAGAAATGGCGGCTGCTCCAGCAAACCCGCAAACACTTGGCGGAATTGGAAGCAACCATCCAGAAGCGCACCGAACAGTTGACCAAGAGCGAGGAACGCTTCCGCCTCATCACCGAGAACGCCGCCGACCTCATCGCCATCGTGGATCCGCAAGGCAAACGACTTTACAACAGCCCATCCTATGAGCGGTTGCTGGGTTACAGCCGGGACGAACTCCAGGCCACGCTCGCCTTCGCTCAGATTCACCCCGAAGATTGCGACAAGGTGATTGCCGCCGCCCGCAAGACGACCGGGACCGGTGTCGGCGAAGTGCTCGAATATCGGATGCAGCACAAGGACGGCTCCTGGTGCCTGCTTGAATCGCATGGCGCTCCCTTCCGCAACACGAAAGGCGAGATTGAAGGCGTGTTGATTGTCGCGCGTGACATCACCGAACGCCGTCAGGCCGACGAAGAACGAAAGCTGATGGAGACGCAGTTGCACTCGGCACAGAAACTCGAATCCATCGGGCGGCTCGCTGCCGGCGTTGCGCACGAGATCAACACTCCCACGCAATACATTTGCGACAATACCCAGTTTGTGCGCGATTCGTTCATGGAACTTGTACCCGTCTTGAGCGCGCCGCGACACCTGCTGGATGCGCTTCGTGAAAATCGCGTCACTCCGGAGTTGCTTCAATCCACCGAGGAAGTCCTCAAGAAGGCGGACGTGGACTATCTCATCGAGGAAATTCCAAAAGCCGTCGAGCAATCACTGCAAGGTGTCGAGCGTGTTGCCAAGATTGTCCGGGCGATGAAGGAGTTTTCGCATCCGGGCACGGCGGAGAAAACTCAGGTGGATTTGAACCATTGCATTGACAGCACGCTCACCGTCGCCCGCAACGAATGGAAATACGTCGCCGAACTGGTGACGGAGTTTGATCCAACGCTTCCGCCGGTGACCTGTTTGCCGGGGGAATTCAACCAGGTGATCCTCAATCTCACCGTCAACGCCGCGCACGCCATCGCCGACACCATCAAGGAGGGCGACACCGCCAAAGGCACGATCATCGTGACCACGAAACACGACGGCGACTGGGCGGAGGTGCGGTTGCGCGATTCGGGCACGGGCATCCCCGAACACGCGCGCGGGAAAATTTTTGATCCGTTCTTCACCACCAAGGGCGTCGGCAAGGGCACGGGCCAGGGACTGGCCATCGCGCGCTCGGTGATCGTGGACAAGCACGGCGGGACGATTTCGTTCGAGACCGAGATGGGCAAGGGCACGGTGTTCATCATCCGCATTCCGATTGTTCCCGTGGAGAAAACCGCGCCGAAGGAGCAAGAGGTGGCTGCATGAAAAAAACCGTTCTGTTCGTGGACGACGAGGAAATGGTGTTGCAAGGCTTGCAGCGCTCCATGCGCGTGATGCGCAACGATTGGGACATGACCTTTGTGGACAGCGGAGTCAAGGCTCTGGCGTTCCTGGAAAAGTCACCTGTGGATGTGGTGGTGTCTGACATGCGGATGCCTGGCATGAACGGCGCGCAATTGTTCAGCGAAGTCGTGAAGCGTTTTCCAAAAACCGTGCGACTCATTCTATCCGGTCACGCGGATCAAGACTTGATCCTGCAATGCGTCGGCTCGACGCACCAGTTCCTTTCCAAGCCCTGTGATCCTGACGTGTTGCGCGCTACGATTCACCGTGCCATGGATTTGGAAAGTGCCGTCAAGAACGCCCGCTTGCAGCAACTCGTCGCCTGCATGGATAACTTGCCGAGTGTGCCTTCACTTTATACCGAGATAGTCGAGAAGATGAACGACCCGGAGGCGGCACTGGACGACGCTGGTGCCATCATCGCGAAAGACCCCGGCATGACGGCGAAGATTCTCAAACTTGTCAACTCCGCCTTCTTCGGCTTGCGACGCGAGGTTTCCAGTCCCACAGATGCGGCGGGCTTTTTGGGCCTGGACACCATCAAATCCCTCGTGCTTTCGCTCCATGCGTTTTCGCAGTACGAATCTATTAAGAACGAGAGCTTCTCTCTTTCTGCGTTGTGGAATCATAGTCTCACAACCGCTGCCGTCGCCAAACGCATTGCGCAACTGGAAAAGGCTGATTTGCGAACCATGGATCAGGCGTTCGCGGCCGGACTGCTGCACGACGCTGGCAAAACCGTGCTCGCGTTCAACTTCCCCGATCAATACGGCAAAACCATCCGCGCCGCGCAGGAGCAAGGCGCGGATACGCTCGTCGCCGAACAGGACGCGTTCGGCGCGAACCACGCGGACGTGGGCGGCTATTTGCTCGGTCTGTGGGGATTGCCTGTCCCGGTGGTGGACGCCATCGCATTGCATCATCAGCCCAAACACAGTGCCGACGCGGCGTTCACGCCCTTGACCGCCGTTCATGCTGCAAATGCCCTCGTCAAGGCGGGCGGCGGCACGCTACCTGCATGGGATTCAGATTATTTGTGTCGCTTGTCGCTCGGCGACCACGCGGCCGTCTGGCAAAAAGAACTTTGCGCCGGCACCACTACAACAAATTGAACTATGAACAACAAAGTCCTTTGTATTGACGACGACGCCAACATTCTCACGGGCATCCAACGCAACCTTCGCAAACAATTTGATCTTGATACAGCCGTCGGAGCGCTCGCCGCGCTGAAGATGATCGAAAACGAGTGCCCTTACGCGGTCATTGTTGCAGACATGCAGATGCCCAGCATGAACGGGGTCGAGTTTCTCAACATCGTCCGGCAGAAATATCCCGACACCGTCCGTGTCATGCTGACGGGCAACGCGGATCAGAAGACCGCCACCGACGCCGTGAACAAGGGACAGATTTTTCAGTTCCTCAACAAACCTTGTCCGCCGGAACGGCTGGCGGAAGTTCTGACCGGTGGCATCAAACATTACCGGTTGATAACAGCCGAGCGCGAGTTGTTGGAAAACACCTTGAATGGCAGCGTCAAGGTGTTGATGGAAATCCTCTCGCTCTCCGATCCCGCCTCGTTCGGGCGCGGCCAGACTGTGCGCGACCAGGCACGGCACGTGGCGCAGACGTTACAAATCAAGTCCACGTGGGAACTCGATCTGGCGGCGATGCTTTGCCCGATCGGTTGCGTGAGTCTGCCCGCCGAATTAAATCAGAAAGTCCACGCGGAACTCGATTTGACCGGGGCGGAAAAAGACGCGGTCGCCAGGGTGCCGCAGGTGGGCCATGATCTGTTGAGCAAGATTCCCCGCCTCGAAGCCGTGGCGCGCATTGTCCTTTACCAGAACAAAAACTTTGACGGTACGGGCTTTCCGTCCGACGCGGTGAAGGGCGAGGAAATTCCGCAGGAAGCCCGCATCCTTCGTGCGCTCACCGATCTCGCAAAACTCGAAGCCAGAAAAATTCCCAGGTTCAAGGCGCTGGAGCAACTCCGGCAGCGACACGGCAATTATGATTCACGAGTGCTCGACGCAGTGGCGACCTGCTTTGAACTGACAACCGGAAATCAGCCCGAGACGGCGGTCAAGAGTCCGGTGGCGTTGGATTTTCCGGATTTGCGCGCCGGGCACGTTCTTTCCGCCAACATCGTGACCAAGCAGGACATCTTGATTGTTGGGGCCGGCACGAAGATCACGCCGCTCATCCTGGAGCGACTGCGGAACTTTGCCTCGCTCTCCGGCCTGAAACTACCGATCCACGTGGAGGGATGATTTGCCTACCAGCTCAACGCTGCACAAATCCATTTGCGCGAAACCAATCCGCCGCGTCTGCCAACGCCTTCTTGGGAGGCGTTTGCGGAATGCCAAGCTCACGAACAGCCTTGGCCGGGTTGAAAAACATTTTGTATTTCGCCATACGCACTCCCGCCAGCGGAGCTTTCGGCGGTTTGCCTGTTATGCCGGCAATAGTCTCGTTCACATGCGCCGCCATCAGTGCGACCCAATATGGAATTCGCGTTCGCGGCGCTCGAGTGCAGGTGATTTTTTCCAGCACGGCAAAGGCTTCCTTCATCGTCCAGTTTCCCTCAGCGTGACCAAGGATGTAACGTTCACCAACGCGGCCCTTCTCCGCCGCAAGAATGTGACCGACCGCAACGTCGCGCACATGAACCCAGTTTAGTCCGGTGTCGAGATACGCCGGCATGGCGCGATTCAGAAAGTCCACGATGACCTGTCCCGTGGGTGTTGGCTTCACGTCGCGCGGACCGACGGGCGCAGTAGGATTCACGATCACGACCGGCAGGCCTTTTGCCGCAAGTTCCAGCGCCACCTGTTCCGCCTGCCACTTGGAGCGTTTGTAGTGGTTGCTCATCTGGGCCTCGGAGACGGGCGTGGTTTCATCCGTCGGCTTGACGCTTCCATCAATTTCGCGCGGCAGGCCAATGCAGCCGACCGTGCTCGTATAGACGATTCGCGAACAACCCGCCTGCGCCGCCGCTTCGATGACATTGCGTGTGCCTTCGACATTTGCCGCATACATCGGCGCGTAATCTGGCAGCCAGAGGTGGTAACTCGCAGCAACATGGAAGCACCAATCACAACCGCGCATCGCGGCCTGAAGCGCCGCACGATTACTCACATCCCCGCTCACGCGCTCGAACTCCACGTCGGTCAGGCCACGCAGGTCACTTTTCTCGCGTAACAGTGCCTTGACTTGATGCCCGCGCGCGACGAGTTCATGCACCAGATTGGCACCGATGAAGCCCGAAGCTCCGGTGACGAAACATCTCAAAACTGATCCTCCTTCTCGCGGAACAGGACATTGAACGTCGTCAACGAACCGTAGCTCCTCGTGATGTATTGCTGCATCTCCACCTTTTCCGCATCGGAGAGTTTTTCGTGCGCATTGATCTTCTGTTCAAGCACGCGAAGGTTGTTTCGCACCATGACGATCTTGTGGAAGAATACATCCATCTCGACTTCCTTCGTTTGTAAAGCCGGATCATGCGGGTGCATGACGATTTTTCCCTTGTGCCAGCGCTGCCCAATCTTGCTGGTTGATGCCTCGGGCTTCTCAATACCAAGGCAGGCAATAGTGTCCTCGACGGTTTCCCGGACCAATTGCTTCAGGGGCACGTTGAGTCCGCTCAGAGCGGCACTTGCTTCGGCAGGCTCAACTCCGGCGGATTCCGGTGACACAGTGCGTTTGCCATCGGTGAACAGGATCTCTGCCGCGTTTTCGGCGATGCTCTTGACCGTGCCCGTTCCGTACTGCGGATGGAGCACGCTCATTCCAATGTGAAGCGATTCAATCTTCATGCGGGGATGTAAACATGACCGGACGGCACAAAAAAGTCTCAAATCCCTGGATGTGCTTCATTCCTTATTTAGAATAATTCCAAATCTTGACCCTGACCCTTAAACGTCTATTCTATGGATGCGGATGAATCCAACAGCCGAGAACAATGACAGACAGCAATTGGGCGAACGCCTGAATGCGGGCGGCTTTCGTTTCACGTCCCAGCGCCGCTGTGTCTATGACGTATTGCTGAACAAGCGAGATCATCCCACGGCGGATGAAGTTTTCATGCGCGCCAAAAAGGGAATGCCCGAGATTTCCCATGCCACGGTCTATAACTGTCTTGATGCACTCGTTGAATGCGGCCTCGCCAGACAGGTCCACCTTCAGCGTGGCGCGGCGCGTTTCTGCCCCAACATGGAGGAACATTGCCATTACTATTGCGACGCGTGCGGTGAAGTGTTTGACGTGACCCTGCCTGCCGACGGGGCGATGATGCCGAAGCCCAGGGGCTTCAAGGTGGATCATTACGACATAGCCGTTCACGGACTTTGCGCGGCGTGCGCAAAGAAGAAATAATTTCTCATGAGTACAGCCACAGAGACAATCGAGGACCTGGTCAAACAGGAATACAAATACGGCTTCGTCACCGACGTCGAAGCCGAATCTGCGCCGCCTGGTTTGAGTGAAGACACGATCCGGTTGATTTCGCTGAAAAAGAAAGAGCCGACGTGGTTGCTCGACTGGCGGCTCAAGGCGTTCCGGCACTGGCTGACCATGCCCGAGCCGACATGGCAGTTCGTGAAGTATCCGAAGATTGATTTCCAGGACATCACCTATTACTCCGCGCCCAAGCAGAAGACTGATGGGCCTAAAAGCCTGGACGAAGTTGATCCGAAGCTTTTGGAAACATACGAGAAGCTTGGGATTCCGCTGCGCGAGCGCGGACGGCTTGCGGGCGTGGCGGTGGACGCGGTGTTTGATTCCGTTTCTGTCGGCACGACGTATCGCACGCAACTGATGGAGAAGGGGATCATCTTTTGCTCAATGAGCGAAGCGGTGCATGATCATCCCGAACTCGTGAAGAAATATCTCGGGTCGGTGGTGCCATACACTGATAATTATTACGCCACATTGAACTCAGCGGTTTTCACTGACGGCTCGTTCGTTTACATCCCCAAGGGAGTGCGGTGTCCGATGGAGTTGTCCACCTACTTCCGCATCAACGCCGCGAAGTCCGGCCAGTTCGAGCGCACGCTGATCGTGGCGGACGAAGGCGCGTCGGTGAGTTATCTCGAAGGTTGCACGGCGCCGATGCGGGATGAAAACCAATTGCACGCGGCCGTGGTCGAACTCGTCACGCTCGACAACGCCTCGATCAAATACAGCACGGTGCAAAACTGGTATCCCGGCGATGAGAACGGCAGGGGCGGCATTTACAACTTCGTCACCAAGCGCGGCCTGTGCAAAGGCCGGAACTCGCGCATCACTTGGACGCAGGTCGAAACCGGCTCGGCGATCACGTGGAAATATCCGAGCTGCGTTTTGCTTGGGGACAATTCCAAAGGTGAGTTCTATTCCGTCGCTGTGACGAACAATTATCAGCAGGCCGACACGGGCACGAAGATGGTGCATATCGGCAAGAACACGAGCAGCACAATCATCTCGAAAGGCATTTCAGCCGGCCACGGCCAGAACAGCTATCGCGGCCTGGTGAAGATTCAGAAGAGCGCCACGAATGCGCGCAACTTCTCACAATGCGACTCGATGTTGATTGGTTCAAAGTGCGGCGCACACACGTTTCCGTACATCGAAGTGAAAAACACCACGGCCAGTGTGGAGCACGAGGCTTCGACCTCGAAGATCGGTGAAGACCAGATTTTTTACTGTAACGCCCGCGGCATCGCGACGCAGGACGCGGTGAACATGATCGTAAACGGCTTTTGCAAGGAAGTGTTCAAGGAACTGCCGATGGAGTTTGCGGTGGAAGCGCAGAAACTTCTCGGAGTGAGCTTGGAAGGAAGCGTCGGTTAGACACTAGTTTCACGAATTGACGTGAATTCAAGTGGTGAAAATTCGTGTCGCACAATTTAGAAAATGAGCAAGCAACCTATTCTCGAAATCAAAAACCTCTGTGCAGGCGTTGAGGGCAAACAAATCCTCAAGGGCGTCAGCCTTACCATCAACCCCGGCGAAGTCCACGCAGTCATGGGTCCGAACGGCAGCGGCAAGAGCACGCTCGCTGCGGTGCTGGCCGGGCGCGATGGCTATGACATCACCGGTGGCGAAGTGATCTACAAGGGCAAAGACCTGCTTGAACTTGACCCAGAGGAGCGCGCGCGCGAAGGCGTGTTTTTAGCCTTCCAGTATCCCGTTGAGATTCCCGGTGTGAACAGCACCTACTTCCTCAAAGCAGCGTTTAATGAAATCCGCAAGCACAAGGGCCAGCCCGAACTTGATGCGATGGAATTCCTCACGCTTGTGAAGGAGAAGATGAAGCTGCTCGAACTCAAGGACGATCTGCTCAAGCGCTCGGTGAACGAAGGTTTTTCAGGCGGCGAGAAAAAGCGCGCCGAAATTTTCCAGATGGCAGTGCTCGAACCCACGTTCGCGATTCTCGACGAAACAGATTCCGGCCTGGACATTGATGCTCTCAAGGTCGTCTCGCACGGCGTCAACATGCTCAAACGTCCCGACAACGCCCAACTCGTCATCACGCATTATCAACGTCTGTTGAACTTCATCATTCCTGATTTTGTCCACGTGCTCGTGGACGGCCACATCGTAAAAACCGGCGGCAAGGACCTCGCGCTCGAACTCGAAGCAAAGGGCTACGATTGGATTCTTAATGGCGAAGCCGTGCCTGCGTAGTCTTTCACCACATCGCCCAGCAACCGTCATTGTCCCATTGCTGCGAGCCACGGTAGGTTTTCATCTGGCCAATTTTGCGCCACTGCACCGAGCCGTCCAGCAAGCCAACGTTTCCGCCCACAGCGCCGACGGCTGCTGATGATGCGCCGCTCACACCTTTGTTCGCCACGTCCAGGCCCTCGCGAATCGTGCCGTTTTTTGCATGCGGAACAAAAGTCTGACCGTAAAGCGGGGACCAGTCATTCATGTCGGAAAGCAACGGGAGGGTTGGGTCTTCGGTGAGCTTCTGCGGCGAAATCCATGTTGGGCCACCCGCGATAATAGGACGCCACGGAGTGTTTGTGTGCCCGCCGTGATAATTGTAGCCTATCACGAAACCGTACTGACGTTCTTCGAATGGACGCTCCGCCCATTCTTTCACAAACCAATCACCAAAGCTCGGACAGTGCAGCATCTGCGCGCTCTTGGTGTATTGGACGATGGCGTTGCTGGAGGCATTGGAGATCACAGGCAGATGGTCATCATCAGGCTGCATGGGTTTGTTTGGGGCGCCACTCGGGAGCCGCTGCTGGTTGTCGTCGCCGTACATGTGCAGCGCGAGACTGAATTGTCTCAGGCTGTTCAAGCAACTGGCGCGACGTGCCTTCTCCTTCGCGCTCGTCAACGCCGGCAACAACAATGCGGCGAGAATCGCGATGATGGCGATCACAACGAGCAGCTCGATCAAGGTGAAAGCCTTGCACCATGCCGAAAGCCGCAGGCGAGTTGATTGTTTTGGGTTCATGATGGCAATCATTGAGGTTCGCTCACGATGAAGAATTGTTGCGGCGCCGAACCGTTAATGTTCGTAACGTGCACCAGCCCGTTGGAAAGTGTGAGCAGGTTGTTCAGCCTGGGCCACAATGCGGGTGATAGACCGGCGTTCGTCGAAGCGCGAAGTTCCATGCCTCCGAGTCGGTTTGAACTGATTGGATTTCCGGCAGCCGTGCGGATGATCAGACCCACCTTGGTTTGCGTTGTGAACCGTGGCAGGTCAAGTGTGAGCCTGGGCAGGGGGAGATTGGTCAATGGCTCACTTGCCATGAAGAAGAGTTGCGGCATCCGGAGGTCAGGTGTGGTGACGTGTGCCACTCCATTCGAAAGAACAGACTCGGTGGTTACTTTTGACCAGGACGCAGGCGGCAAGCCGGCGTTGGTCGAAGCGCGCAGTTCCACCCCTGCGAGACGGTTTGAACTGATGGGATCTCCTGTAACCGTGCGGATCACAAAGCTGACCTCGTTTTGGGTCGTCAACTGCGGTGGATCAATTGTGAGGTCAGGGATGGAGAAATCGAACCGCGCTGCATACGCAGTGCTGCGGACATAAAGCTGCCCGTCGCTCAGGGCCATGGCGTTCCAGCACTTGTTGTGGTCCGTGTGAAAACCGGGAATCGCCTTGAACCTTCCCAATTCAGTGTACGAATTTGTACTGGCTGCGGCCTGAACGAGATCGCCCCGCTCCGTGAGCACGACTAGATTCGAGCCGACGAGCAGTACGCTGCCGCGACCAAATCCATTTGTGGCCCATCGTGTGACGCCGGTGGCCAGGTCAATGCAGCGCAGTTGAGCATCTGCATTGTCCGGTGTGAACATGCCGATGACCGTTCCCTGCCAGCACACCGGTGAGACCCAGTGGTTTTGCATCCCGGAGTTGGACCAGCGCTGGACGGGTGTCTGGACTGAATTGGATGACACAATCTGTACTGCGAACGCGCCCATGCCGTAGAAGGCGGAAAGAAAAACGTAATCGTTGTACACGATCGGCGACGTGCCGATGGAGATGCTGTAGAAGAACGGGAATGGATGTTTCCAGATGCGTGCGCCCGTTTGCGGATTCAGTGAAACCACTCCGCTCGCCGTGGCGAAGATCAACTGTCGCTCGCCATGCATTGTGACGAGCACGGGAGTTGAGTGGGTCAGACCTTCATCCTGCGAGCGCCACACCAGCGCGCCGTTGGTGGTGTTGAAAGCCATGAGCGATGCCGTGCCGCAACTCGCGTTGAGAAAAATCAACCCATTCTCCACCAGAGGCGAGGCGGCGTTCTGCCAGGGAATGACGTTTGCGCCGAAACCGTCCAACAGATTGGTGCTCCACATCACCGCGCCGTTGGTGGCGTTGAGACGAAGGAGTTTCAGGTACGAAGTCAGAACATAGACCGATCCTCCGTCCACGGCAGGCGTGGTACGCGGGCCATCATCAGTGCTGCCTACACCACCGTCGGGATAGAGCGGGAAGTTTTGCGCCTCCACCTCCGTGCTCCAGAGGATGTTTCCATTCGTCGCGCTCAAGGCGATGCAGAATTCCTTGTCAGGGAAACCGTCCTCATCCGAATCCATCGCCACTTGAGTAAAAACGCGTCCGCCGCTCGCCGTCAGCCCGGTCAATCCGTTTGTCAGGGGCACGAGCCAGATTGAATTCGTGACCGAACCCGTCCAGTTTTTGATGATGCGTCCGGTCGCGACACCGTCATGCGTCGGCCCGCGATACTGCGGCCAGTCGGCAGCCACTGCATTAAACGCGGCCAGCAACAACCAACCACGGAACAAACTGAGGCAGGCAAAAAAACGGGATGCACGCACGCTGATCATTGGACTGCTGACAATCATCCCTCAATACGGCCAAACGTCAAACCGATGGTGGGAAAATGCCGTCAGCAGGGATAAGAGGCGGGGGGTGGGTTGTTGTTCCCGTCGGCAACGAATCCATCCATCAGTCAGATCAAAGCGCCGCCCCACCACTCAATGTCAATTCGGCGCTTAACACCATTTTATCCAAGATTAACGCCTGCCCTTGCGCCTGGATCAAATTTCCGAGTCGCCCGGTGACTTTCGTCTCCACCCGCACCAGTTCACCCGGCCTCGCGCTGCCGAGAATTTTCACGGCGCGCAGAGCTGTTAACTTCAATCCGGAGAGCGGCGGGATCCCCGGATCACTTTGCGCAACAACTCCCGCCAGTTGCGCCACCGCTTCCACCAACAACACTCCCGGCATCAGCGGGTCCCCCGGAAAATGGCCGCGCAGAAACGGTTCATCGCCGCGCACGCGATATTCCCCGATGCCGCGTTTGCCGGGATCGAGTTCAAGCAGGCGATCCACGAAACGGAATTCCGCTCCGTGTGGAAGCAGGCTCAAGGCTTTGCGAAGTTGTTCTTCGTTGGATGTCATTCAGGATCGGCGACTGCAAAGGTTACCAGCATGCTGCACCGTGCGCCAGCCGGGAGAGCCTGCACGTTCCGACTCATGTCCGGCTGTAATTTCAAACGCACTTTGTAGCTGGCACACTCCACGACTTTTTGCATCATGTGCCTGCGAAAAACAACGAAAGATCACCTATGAACAAGATGCACGAAATTGATTACAAGGTTTGCGGCGACGCCATGCAGTTTGTGGAAATCGAACTTGATCCCATGGAAGCCGCCGTGGCCGAAGCCGGCGGAATGATGTACATGGACGATGGCATCGAGATGGAAACCATTTTTGGCGACGGCTCGCAACAAAGCACCGGTTTCATGGGCGCACTTATGGGAGCGGGCAAACGCCTGCTCACCGGCGAGTCGCTCTTCATGACCGTGTTTCAGAATCGCGGCCAGGGGAAGAAACGCGTCGCCTTTGGCGCGCCGTATCCCGGTAAAATCATTCCCACGCATCTCTCGGAGATTGGTGGAGAACTCATCGCGCAAAAGGATTCCTTCCTCTGTGCCGCCAAAGGCGTGAGCGTGGGCATTGCGTTCAACAAGAAGATAGGAGCGGGCCTGTTTGGCGGTGAGGGTTTCATCATGCAGCGATTGCAGGGCGACGGCTGGGCGTTCCTCCACGCGGGCGGCAACATCTACGAGCGTGTGCTTACGCCTGGCGAGGTGCTGCGGGTGGATACTGGTTGCATCGTGGCGTTTCAACCGAGCGTGGCCTACGACATCCAATACGTCGGCAAGATCAAATCCGCGCTGTTCGGCGGAGAGGGCTTGTTCTTTGCCACGTTGCGCGGCCCGGGAAGAATCTGGCTGCAATCGCTTCCCTTCAGCCGCATGGCTGATCGCATCGTGTCCGCCTCACGCGTGGGCGGCAGGCGCGAGGAAGGCTCCATCCTCGGCGGCCTCGGGAACTTGCTGGACGGAGACAGTTGAACCTACGCTGGAATGTTCGTGGCCTTGATGGCTTGAGGTTTTTATTCGCATTGGATGACGCAGGATTTCCTTGAAGCACAAAGTTATGTGTTGGCATCCAGTGAGTGATTTGCTTTCTGATCAACCAGTAAGCACTTCTCGACATGATTGTGAGAATTCCAGTCGTGGTATTGCCTAATCACCATCATTACCTGACGCGAAAAGCAGGACTCTCCCAATAAAGTTTCTTGCGCTCAAAATCGCTTTGACTAAATTCCATTCGCGTTCGAGCAATTGGGGGCTTATCCAGCCCGCAAGTATTTCCTGTCGCGTTCCAAAAATGGTTTGACGTTTCGGCTTGAATTTCAAGAATCAGCGTCATTTGTTCGTGACACTCGAAGGTTGCGCGGTGTTCTCCGCGCGTTTTGTGAACTCAGTTTTTACCTAAATGTCAGCGATTTTCCCGAAATGGACCAATCGGCTGCCGTTGATGATTATCATCGGCGGCGGACTCGTGGCAAGCGTGGCCGTGGGCGGCATCTGGTATTATGCCACGCCCAAATATACTCGCGTCGGCTATTCGCCGGTGCAGCCGGTGGCGTTTTCTCATAACACGCACGCCGGCCAGCTTGGCGTGGATTGCCGTTACTGTCACAGCGCGGTTGAGAAATCCTGGTTCTCCAATATACCTTCGTCGTCCACCTGCATGAACTGTCACAATCAGGTGCTAAAGGATGACCCACGTCTGGCTTTGGTTCGTGAAAGCGCTGCCACCGGCAAGCCGATTCCATGGGTTCAGATACATAAAACGCCGGATTACGTCTACTTCAACCACTCGGTTCACGTTAACCGTGGTGTCAGTTGTGTTGAATGTCACGGGCGCGTCGACCAAATGGACGAGGTAATGCACTCCAAACCGTTCAGCATGGTTTTCTGTTTGGATTGCCACCGGGATCCTGCGGCGAAGCTGCGACCAGCAGATAAAATCACCGATCTTGGTTTCCAATGGAGTCCCGATCCGCTTGAAGCTGCGAAACAGCAGCGCGCCCACGGCGAACAGATGCTCAAGGATTGGAAAGTTGAATCGCTCCAGAATTGCTCGGCCTGTCATCGATGAAAAATATCTCCCCAGCCTCAGCAGAAAACGCCACGGGCCGCCTTTATTGGCGCAGTCTGGATCAGCTTGCCGAGACGCCCGAGTTTCGTGACTACCTGCACCGTGAATTCCCCGAAGGCGCTAGTGAACTGACCGATCCTGTCACCCGCCGGCATTTCGTGAAGATCATGTCCGCGTCCTTTGCGCTGGCTGGTATCGGCGTGGGTGCAACTGGGTGCCGTAAGCCTGAAGAAAACGTCATGCCGTTCGGCAAGGCCGCGGAGAATTACATCCACGGCGTCCCACGGTATTTTGCCACGGCCATGCCCACGCGCACGGGAGCCATTCCTCTCGTTGCCAAGTCGAGCGATGGTCGTCCGACAAAGCTCGAAGGCAATCCGCTTTTCCCCGGCGGCAACGGCTCCACCGATCGTTTCGCGCAGGCGGCGATGTTGAACCTTTACGATCCCGACCGCGCCATGCGTTTTGCGAAATCTGGCGGTCCGGGCAAGCTTGACGCGGCGAAGCGCGACGAAGCCATCGAAGTTCTCGGCGAGATCGCGAAAAAATTTACCGCCACTCAGGGTGAAGGTCTCTATCTGCTCGGTGAGCGCAAGGCATCACCTTCGCGCCGCCGGTTGCACAAGGCCATTGCGGAAAAACTTCCCAAGGCCAGATGGTTTCTTTACGAGCCGATTGATTCCGCCATTCATTCGCAGGCGGCAACACAGGCTTTCGGGAAGTCCGTGCGCCCGACCTTCCGTTACGATGAAGCCAAGGCGATTTTGTCACTCGATTGTGATTTTATCGGCGGCGAGGACGACGCGCACAACAACATCCGCCGTTTCAGCGCAGGCCGCAAAGTGGAAGACGGAATGAGCCGTCTGTACGCGGTGGAATCGTTGTTCACGCTCACTGGCTTGAACGCGGATCATCGCCTCCGCACGCCGGCCAGTTCTGTGATTCAAGTCGCAGCGGCCATTGCCAAGGAACTTGGTTTGGACATTGGCAATCTCGGCGCTCCTGCCGGGGTGGATGCGAAGTGGATTACCGAGTGCGCAAAAGATTTGAAGGCGAACGCTGGCAAGGCGCTCGTTGTTGCCGGAGTTCGCCAGCCGCTTGCCGTGCATTTGATCGCGCACGCCATCAATGCGACGCTCGGCGCAGTCGGCAAGACGGTTGAACTCATTGACTACAACCCGGCCCCTGGAATCGGCAAAATTGCGGATTTGGCAAAGGCGCTTACTGACGGTCTGGTGGACACCCTCGCCATCATTGGCAGCAATCCTGTTTATGACGCTCCTGCGGATTTGAACTGGGCTGTGGCTCAGGCGAAGGCGAAGGCGGTCGTCCGTCTCGGCTACTACGAGGATGAAACAGGTTCGACTGCGCATTGGCATTTCCCGATGACGCACTTCCTCGAATCCTGGGGCGATGCGATGACCACGGACGGAACAGTGGTGCCGATTCAGCCGCTCATCGCGCCGTTGTTCGGTGGCTTGACCGATTTGGAGTTTCTCGCACGGCTCACCGGTCTTGCGGAAACCGATCCGCACAAGATTGTCCGCGAAACGTTTGCTACTTTGAGCGATGGTGGCGAGGAAGGGTGGAAAAAGTTCTTGCACGACGGATTTCTTGCCAGCACGAAGGGGAAAACGGTCAGCGCCAGCTTGAGTTCCGGCGCGTTGTCCAAAGCGCTCGCGGAAGTCAAAGCTCCTGCGGTCGCTTCAAAGGACAATCTCGAAGTCGTTCTCCACCGCGACTACAGCCTGGATGACGGGCGCTACGCAAACAACGGCTGGCTGCAGGAATTTCCTGATCCCATCACCAAAATTGTCTGGGACAATGTCGTTCTCGTCAGCCGCAAAACGGCGCGCGCACTCGATGTTAAGAATGGTGATCTCGTCGACGTCACCGTTGGCGGACGCACCGTTCAAGGAGCAGTCTGGACGCAGCCGGGCATGGCGGATTATTCGCTCGGCATTGCGCTGGGTTATGGCCGGGCGAAGGTTGGTCGCGTTGGTTCAGGCGTTGGCTTCAACGCATATCCGTTGCTGACTACGGCAGGTTTCATTGCGACAGGCGCGACAGTCAAGGCCACGGGCAAGACGCATGTCATCGCCTGTACGCAGGATCACTGGAGCATGGAAGGCCGCGCGATCGTGCGCGAAGCAAACCTCGCAGCGTTCGAGCAGAACCAAAAAGTCGTCGAGGAGATGAATGCGCCGGAAGCGCCCGTTGAGACGCCGATTTATCCAAACCCCTTGGATGAAGCCAAGAAGTCGGCCCATCACCAATGGGGAATGGCGATTGATCTGAACGGCTGCGTCGGTTGCGGCACATGCGTCATTGCCTGCCAGAGCGAGAACAACATTCCGATCGTTGGAAAAGATTTGGTCAAACGCGGTCGTGAGATGCACTGGATGCGCATTGACCGTTATTTCACTGCGCCTACTGCAAAGCGTCCAGACAAGTTTGACACGTTCAAAATCACGGAAGAGCAGCAGCAGTTCGCGGAATGGATTGACGATGTGCAGGCCGTCAATCAGCCGATGCTCTGCCAGCATTGCGAAGCCGCGCCTTGTGAGAGCGTTTGCCCGGTCAACGCGACTGCGCACGATCAGGAAGGTTTGAACGTGATGGCCTACAACCGTTGTGTGGGCACGAGGTATTGCTCCAACAACTGCCCATACAAGGTTCGCCGCTTCAATTATCTCGATTACAACAAGCGCTCGCTCAAGGAGCTCAACGGACCGCGGTATCCGACTCCGTTGCTGCACAGCACGGAAGGCGAATGGGATTTGCTGCGGTGGTGGAAAGATCCGACGAGTGGAATGCGCCAGTCCGACGAATGGGACTTGATCAAGATGCTCAAGAACCCGGACGTGACCGTGCGTATGCGCGGTGTCATGGAGAAATGCACCTACTGCACGCAGCGTATCGAGCAGGCGAAGATTTCGCAGAAGGTCAAGGCCGGCGCATCCGGGGACGTCAAGGTTCCGGACGGCACGTTCACGAGCGCATGTGCGCAGGCGTGCCCTGCGGGCGCGATTGTGTTCGGTGATGTTTCCGACCCGGAGAGCCGCGTGTCGAAGATGAAGAAAAACGAGCGCGATTACAGCGTGCTCGAGTTTCTCAAGACGAAACCTCGAACGACCTATCAGGCGCGCATTCGCAATCCGAACAAGAACATGCCGGACTACACCGATGCTCCCTGGAGCTTCAAGGAGTATGAGCACAAGAACGGTCACCACGCCGAACATGGCGCCGAGGGTCACGATCATGAACACGCGGTTGAAGAAAAGAAAGGAGCGCACTGATGTCTAACGGCGCTTCACAGATCAAAGTCTCCCCGCCGCCTGCGGAACTCGCGCGTCTGCCGCTCGTAACCAACAATCGCAGCTTCGGTTGGATTTCGGACCGTGTCGCGGCCATCACCGAAGGCCCTGCGCCGTTGTGGTGGAAGGTTTCGTTCGCCATCAGCTTCACCTGGATGGCCATCCTCGGGGCCATGTTGATCTATCAGGTTTCAACCGGCGTCGGTGTCTGGGGAAATCATCATCCAACGATGTGGGGTTGGGACATCATCAACTTCGTCTGGTGGATCGGTATCGGTCATGCGGGAACCCTGATCTCGGCTATTCTGTTTTTGCTGCGTCAACGCTGGCGTACGGGCGTCAACCGTGCCGCGGAAGCCATGACCATCTTCGCGGTGATGTGCGCCGGAATTTTTCCGGCAATGCATGTCGGTCGTATCTGGTATGATTGGTTCTTGTTCCCGATTCCGAACTCGAACGGTCTTTGGCCGCAATTCAAGTCGCCCCTGATGTGGGACGTGTTCGCTGTCTCGACCTACTTCACGGTGTCGCTCCTGTTCTGGTATGTCGGCCTTGTGCCTGATCTTGCTATTATGCGAGACCGCGCCAAGACGAAGATTCGCCAGTTCCTCTACGGATTGTTTTCTCTCGGCTGGACCGGATCGAACCGCCATTGGAGCAACTACGAGAAGGCTTACCTGATTCTGGCCGGTCTCTCGACGCCACTGGTGTTGTCCGTTCACTCAATCGTCTCCTTGGACTTCGCTGTGTCGCAGTTGCCGGGCTGGCATACGACGATCTTCCCGCCCTACTTCGTGGCGGGCGCGGTGTTCTCCGGATTCGGCATGGTGCTGACGCTGTTGATTCCGTTGCGCACGATGTGCCGGTTGGAAGACATCATCACGATGCGGCACATAGACGTGATGTGCAAAGTCACTCTCGCGACCGGCTCAATTGTTGGCTACGCCTACGGCATGGAGTTTTTCATTGCCTGGTACAGCGGCAGTTTGTTTGAGAGGTTTGCGTTCATCAACCGGGCCATGGGTCCGTACTGGTGGGGTTACTGGTTGATGGTGGGTTGCAACGTCATAGTGCCGCAGTTGTTCTGGTTCAAAAAAATCCGCCATCACCTGACGATTGTTTTCATCCTCTCGATCTTTGTGAACATCGGAATGTGGTTCGAGCGTTTCGTAATCGTTGTGATCTCGCTGCACCGTGAATTTCTCCCGTCGAACTGGGGTTACTTCAAGCCCACATGGGTGGACATCTGCACGTATCTCGGCACGTTCGGATTGTTCTTCACGATGTTTTTGTTGTTCATCCGATTCCTGCCGATGATTGCGGTGTCGGAAGTCAAAGGCGTCATCCCTGCCGCTGACCCGCACCATCCTGAGGCTGGCGGAAACGGAGGGAATCACTGATGAGCGCGCAGAAACAATACGGCCTGTTGGCGGAGTTTGTGAACACCTCGTCGGTGTTGCATGCCGCGGAAAAAGTTCGCAACGCGGGCTTCCGCAAGTGGGACGTGTT
>CAYSDO010000037.1:6130-19254 GCA_964429665.1 uncultured Bifidobacterium sp. | reverse complement strand
TGTTTCATCGTTGCTGGCCGGCATCATGGCATTCGTGTGTTTATGAATTCACATGTCTTCTCCAGGATTTCTTCCCGCTCGCAAGCGGCTGCCGTCCGCCTTCTCGTTTGGGGTGTCGCTGTTGGCCTGATGGCGCACGATTTTCATGCCGCAGCCGGATTCGCCAGGGAAATCACCGCCTTTCCGGGTGCAGAAGGCTTCGGACGACTTGCGACGGGTGGCCGAGGTGGAGACGTTTATCACGTGACGAATGTGAATGACTCCGGCCCCGGCTCGCTCCGGGAAGGATTCCGGACTGCCACAGGACCGAGAACGATTGTGTTTGAAGTATCAGGAACGATCGAATTGAAAAGCAGGTTGTTGCTGGAGAAATCCTCAATCACGATTGCGTGTCAGACGGCACCCGGAGATGGCATTACCCTCAAGGATTACTCATTCCAGATTAAAAACGCCACGAACGTGATCGTCCGATATCTCCGCTGCCGCCTTGGCGATCAGAATAAGCCGAAAGGTGTAAAAGGCGGCGATGACACGCTTAACACCGAGGATGTTGACCATGTCATATTCGACCATTGCTCGCTGAGTTGGGCAATTGATGGGACTCACGATCTTCGCCGCGGCGGAAACTTTACCCTGCAATGGTGCATCCTCAGTGAAGCGTTGAACCAAAGTTTGCACAACAAGGGCGAGCACGCGATGTGCGCCTCCTATCGCGACTTGTCTGGAAATATCACCCTGCACCATAATCTCTTTGCCACGTGCCGCGACCGGCATCCGACGCTCGGAAGCGCCCAAAAACCACCGCGCTACATCCTAGATTTTCGCAATAACGTCATCTACAACTGGAGCGCCGGTGGCACCGCCAACTTTGCAGATCATTTCATCAACTGCGTCAATAACTTTTTTTGTCCCGGTCCGATGACGG
Organism: uncultured Bifidobacterium sp.; assembly: GCA_964429665.1. Taxonomy (GTDB): domain Bacteria; phylum Verrucomicrobiota; class Verrucomicrobiia; order Limisphaerales; family JADLHS01; genus JADLHS01. The sequence continues at coordinate 18,329 of CAYSDO010000037.1, read as the reverse complement.
ATACGTTGAAGCTGCCGATCGCCATTAAGGGCGGCCTGCCTGATCTAGCCAAAGGATACATGAGCGGAAATGTCTTCGAGAAGCGCGAGGATTTGACCCGTGATAACTACGCTGCGCTCGACTTCAATCGCTGGCTCAAACCGCCGTCCAAGTATTTGTATCGAGGCAACCTCGCGGACTGGCGGGCGGACTCAACTCCGGATCTGGGCGACAATCTGCCCCGGACACAGTCAGCTACCAACGCCGCAGAACTCGTTCTCGCTCGTGCAGGCGCATCGCTTCGCCGTGATGCGGTGGATCGGCGAGTTGTCGAGGATGTTCACCATCGCCACGGCAGGTTGATTGATTCGCAAGATCAGGTCGGCGGCTGGCCGGAGTTGCGGAGCACACAGTCTCCAGCGGATGGCGATCAGGACGGAATGCCAGACAATTGGGAGAACGCACATGAGTTGAATCCGAAGAATCCGGCCGATGCTAAATTTGTCCGAGGAGACAGCGGTTACACCAACCTTGAAGACTATCTCAACAGTCTTTGTTCCCCGTAGGATTTTCCTGAATTGTGCGGGTGAAACTGGCGTGGATTTCGAGGGAGAGATCAAAGAGCTGATTGAGAACTGGAACGCGCCAGCCCGGGAAAACTCTTGTTTCTTCCTGGCAAGTCAGTCACGCATTTTGGTCTGGTTGAAGCGGTCCGGGCGGAATGGTGAGAGGTCAGGAAAAGCAACCGCGTATCTTGCGAAGCGGGGCGTGAAACGAAGCAGCGCAAGTGTCGCCCTTGATTCTTGGAGTGAGGAATTCCACCTTTACAACGGCGCGTTGGTTTGCAAGTCTCAGTGCTGATATGACGAAGAAATTTCTGCCGATTCTGTTTGCTGCCGCGCTGCTCACCGGATGCGCGAGCACGTTCACGAACCTGTCCGCCCAGCGCCAGGTTCGAAACCCCAATAATCTTTACCCCGTGGAAGTGAAGTTCGATTCCAAGCAGCAATCACTTCGCTGGGAAAGCATCAAGCCAACGGTCATTGTCGGGCGGGATCAATATCCGCTCAAGCCCACCAAGCTGATGCGCAACCGCTGGGAAGGACTCATCCCCGTACCGGCGAACGCAGCCCAGGTCAGCTACTTCTACAAGTTTGATTATCAATACAACGACTTTGGCAAACCGCCGAGCACCGAAAGCGCGTCGTCCGCCAATTTTACGTTGAAGATTCTTGAGCATTGATCCGGTCGGAATTCCGACCGTGGATGTTCATCGCGCCGCGCAACTGCGCAGCGCGATTTTTTCTCCCGGATGGTTTAACAAGTGAGTTCCTGGAACGGTTGTTCAAAAGTTGGAACTTGGAACTTGATTCCCGTCCTCCTATAACTCCGGCATGACGCTGCCAGTTTTGCTCGCCAACGGCGGGCCGATGCTTTGGGTGATTCTGTTCGTGGGTGCGGCGGGTATCGTGATCTTCATCGAGCGATTCCTGCATTGCCATCGTGCGCAGATCAATTCCACCGAGTTCCTCAACGGCGTTCGCACCGTGATCAAACGCGACAACGTCGTCGAAGCCATTTCAATCTGCGATGCCACTCCGGGGCCGGTCGCGCGCCTGGTGAAGACTGCGGTGCTCAACCGCGAGAACGGTCGCGAGCGCGTGCGTGAATCACTTGAGGAGGCCGGCTTGTCTGAAGTGCCGCGATTGGAGGAGCGACTCGATCTGCTGGCAACCATTGCGCAACTCGCGCCGATGCTTGGGCTGCTCGGCACGGTGCTTGGATTCATTGATGTTTACTCAGGGGTGCAGGCCGCCAATACAAGCGCCAACGCCGGAATGATCACCCACGGCGTCTGGCAGGCGCTGGTGTGCGCCGCGGCGGGACTGGCCGTGGCCATTCCGATTCACGCAGGGCATAATTATCTTGTCAGCCGTGTCAACGCCATCGTCCTCGACATGGAACGGGCCGCGGGCGAGATCGTAAACATCGTCACTGAAAACGGCCGGGCCAAGTCCGCATGAAATTTCATCGCACCGTCCGTCCGTTGCGCAGCCAGTTCGACATGGCGCCGTTTGCCTGCGTGTTTTTCCTGCTCGTCATGTTCCTCATGCTTGGTTCGATCACCTACACACCCGGCGTGCGCATCGAGCTGCCCGTGGCGGAAGTTTTTCCAGGCACGGATCAGGACAGTGTCACTGTGGCGATCAGCGAACATGGCCGTTATTACTTTCACAACCAGTTGCTTGATCTGGCCCAGCTCAAAGCCAGGCTCGCTGATGCCGTGAAAAAATCCCGTGAACCGCTCACGCTGGTGTTGTACGCGGACAAGGCGGTGGCGCATGAGCAGATTGTAATGCTCGCATCGCTTGCGAAAGAGCTCGGCTTCAAGGAGGCATGGGATGCCACGCAACCGCGCATCGGGGACGTTCCCGGTGAAGGCAAACTCAAACCACGTCCATGAATACGGCGGCGACAACACCGCGCTCCTGGTCGCGTCCGAAATGGATTCTGGCACTCGTGCTCGTGTTCGCGGCGCACATCGCCTTCATCTATGCATTCGGCAGCCGCGTTCAACCCGCGCCCAAAGAGGCGGTGCGTCCTTTTACCATCCGGCTTACAACGACCTTCGGCGACTGGCAGGAGCTGAACGATCCGACGCTTTTTGCGCGACCGCACGCGCGCGGTTTCGCCGGAGCCATGTGGATGAAGATCCCGGTGATGTCCCCGCCGTCATTTCACTGGACGGAACCGCCACGCACACTCGCGCTGGATGCATCGCGACTTGGTGAAAGTTTTGGTGATTCGATTCGCAACAACGGCACATCATCCTTTCAATTCGCTGCGCTGCCCGCTCCTGAAATTGCGGAACCCGATCTCCGCATCGGGCAACTGGCGCAAAGCCGCCCGTTTTCGCTCCGCACCGGCGGTTCGCTGACTGGACGAAAACCGATCAACGCTCCACAGGCCGGGACGATCAATTCTGCGGACCTCCTCACCAACACTGTTGTTCAGGTGCTGGTGGACCCGAAGGGTTTCGTGTTTTCGCCAACCTTGTTGCCGCCCGGAAGCGGTTCCGCCGTGGTGGACAACAAGGCCCTCGAAATGGCATGGACACTTCGCTTTGAGATGCCAGCCAACCAGACTTCCGTCTGGACGGTTGGCACATTGATCTTCGAGTGGCAGACTGCGGTTCAGTTGGAGAATGGCGTCACCAATGCGTCACCGAAGAATTCCAGATGACGATTTCAGCGCTCTTGCTTGCTTATGTCACGGTGCTGCTTGGCGCGATCTGCGGACTCAGCATCTACACCGAGATGCGCCGCCGCCGTTTCCGGCCTGCGGCGAGCGAGGATCGGATTTTCCGCTGCGAAAGATGTGGTTTGGTTTACACGGACGATCCGGATGTTGAACGCTCGCGCTGCGCCCAGTGCGGAAAACTCAATGAGGCAATTGAGTTCTGATTCCCCTGGCTCCGCCCGCTCAAACTGTTTTTCAGCTTTATTTCCCGCGCTTCTGACGTAGTGTGCGCGCGGCATTCAGTTGGACATGAGCACGACACGAAAAGCATTGATCATTGATGATGACGCTGACCAGCGGGCGTTGCTGGGCGAATTGTTGCGGCTCGAAAACTGGCAGGTGATCGAAGCCGACGACGGCAACGCGGGTCTGGACATCATCCGCGCGCAGAGGCCCGACGTGGTGTTGTGCGACCTGCTCATGCCGCGCGGCAACGGATTCCTCGTCTGCCGCAAGGTGCGCGAAGACCTTGCCCTGCGTCACACCCGCATCATCGTCACCTCGGGTCGCGATTACGAATCCGACCGGCTTGCGGCGCGTGAAGCAGGCGCGGACGAATACCTGGTCAAACCCGTCGAGCCGAAAAATCTTTTTGAAGCGATCTCCCGATTGACTGCGGATGTGAAATCCCCGGCGCTTTCCGGCCCCGGCACGCAACTGCCCTCAGGCGGGCCCACCTGCGTGAAATTCTGGGGCGTACGCGGGTCGATCCCCACGCCCGGTCCCGCAACGGTGGGTTTTGGCGGCAACACCACCTGTGTTGAAGTCCGCGCCGGTGGAGAAATCATCATCCTCGATGGCGGCACGGGATTGCGGACACTTGGTCGCGACCTGCTTGCCGAGTTTGGCGGGCAACCGCTGCACCTGACAATGTTGTTGTCGCACACCCACTGGGACCACATCCAGGGTCTTCCATTTTTTCAGCCCATCTACAGACCCGATTGCCGTCTGCGCATTTTGGGATTTGAGGGCGCACGCAACGGGCTGGTTCACGTACTCACGAGCCAGATGGAAAGCCCCTACTTTCCTGTGCCTTTCGCTGAACTGCCCGGCAACGTGCAGATTGACGAACTCAAGGACATGGAATTTCGCGTGGGCAACATCCGAGTCCAGGCACACTTTGCAAATCATCCGGGCATCTGCGTCGGCTACCGCATCTTCACGGATGACGGATCGGTGGCGTTCTTCCCCGACAACGAACCGCATACGCGCGTTCACAACACCAGTCCGCAGCCTGCGGGCGCTGGGCGCGCGGCGTTTGATTTCGCGGAGGCGCAGGAAAAGAAATTCGTCGAGTTCCTTGGCGGCGTGGACGTGCTGATTTTGGATTCGCAGTTCGACGCTCAGGAATACGAGCAGCACATCGGCTGGGGGCACGGCTGCGTGGATTACGCGGTGGCGGTGGCCATGAAGGCGGGCGTGAAACGGCTCGTGCTTTTCCATCACGACCCCGACCATGACGACGCCAAGGTGGAAGCCATGCTCACACACGCGCACAAGCTGGTTGCCGCTGCGAAATCTGCGCTCGTGGTGGAAGCCGCGAGAGAGGGCAGAGTCATTGAACTTGCCAGGCCACGAAAATAGCGATGGTTGATTGCCGGCTCAAACAGCCGCAAAAGAACGCACAAGTGAGGTCGAGTAAATCATGATCAACTCAATTTGATGGCGAGGCCGGTTTTTTTTCGGTAATTACCGGGCCATGCAAATCAGTCACTTACCATTCCGAAACGCTTTTCTGAAACGCTTGCTTCTGGGTGCAATCTGGATGCTGGCGCTCTTCGCCAATGGCGAAGTCGTGGATATCGGTTCGCGGCGTGAGTTGTTCGTGGATCGGTTGTTGATTGATTCCATGCGCGGAACTGAATTGCGCCTGCATGAGCCGCGTGAAGAAGGCACGGTGTTGCGATTCGACGAGCCTTGGGAGGGAATTCACTGCGGCTACAGCACCATGATCAAGGATGGCGGGCGTTTCCGGGTTTATTATCGCGGCATGCCTGCTGATGTGAAGGATGGTACCTCAGGCGAAGTCACATGCGTGGCTGAATCTGATGATGGGCTGCGCTGGACGAAGCCAAAGCTCGGCCTGTTTGAAGTGCGCGGGACGAGAGAGAATAATGTGGTGTATGCGGGCGATCCGCCGTTCTCGCACAACTTTAGCCCCTTCATTGACTCGCGGCCTGACTGTCCGGCTGATCAGCGTTACAAGGCGCTGGCGGGAATTTCCAAGAGCGGGCTGGTGGCGTTTGTTTCGGCGGATGGATTGCACTGGCGCAAGGTGCGCGAGACGGCGGTGATTCCAGAAAAGGCGCCGTTCAAGTTCGAGTGGATGTTCGATTCTCAGAACGTCGCGTTCTGGTCGGAGGCGGAGAAAAAGTATGTCTGCTATTTCCGCGTTTGGGAGGGCGTGCGCCGTATTGGGCGCACAGAGAGCAGTGACTTTGTGAACTGGACCGATCCGGTGCTGATGAAGCAGATGACCGATGGAAAACCTTCGCCGGCGGAAGATCTGTACACGAACCAGACCGATCCCTATTTCCGTGCGCCGCATCTGTACGTCGCAGTGGCGGCTCGGTTTATCCCTGGCCGGCAGGCCATCAGTGACGAGGACGCCAGGGCGCTGAAGGTGGCGAAAGGTTACGAGAAGGATGTTTCCGACGCCGTGTTGATGACGACGCGCGGGGGAAACCTCTATGACCGGACATTCCTGAGTTCATTCATCCGGCCTGGGATCGGCCCGCGAAACTGGGTTTCACGGAACAACTATCCTGCGCTTGGGATTGTGCAGACCAGCCCGACTGAAATGTCGCTGTATGTGAATCAGGATTATGCCCAGCCGACTGCTCACTTGAAGCGTTACTCGATGCGGCTGGATGGTTTCGCCTCCGTTCAAGCGCCGTATGCCGGCGGTGAATGGGTCACCAAACCGCTGAAGTTCAGTGGCGCTCGGTTGGAATTCAACTTCGCCACCTCTGCCGCAGGCTCGATTCGCGCGGAGATCCAGGATGAGGCGGGCAAACCCATCGGTGGATTCGCGGCGGGCGATTGCGTTGAGATCATCGGAAATGAAATCGAACGGGTCGTTCGATGGAAAAGCGGTGCGGATGTTTCGAGTCTTGCCGGCAAGACCGTGCGTCTGAGATTTGTCATGAAGGACGCCGACCTCTATGCCCTGAAGTTTGCTGCGACATCAGCCAAATAACATGGCATCCAGCAATGCGATGCCCGGCAATCAAGCAATCATGAACTTCCAATTGGGAATCGTTTTGAAAGGGCTGATGATTTTATCAGTCAATTTGTTCGCAATCTCTCCCGGCAATGTTGTCGGGGCGGAAACTGCATCGCCCGGATACACCGTGAAGCTTGAGACGGTGATGAAACATGACGATGGACAGTTCCTCTGGTTTCATCCGCGTGCGGCTGCCATTCCGTCGCGTCGTGGTGGCGGGCCTGCGGTCGTGATGACAATTCAAAAACATCTGAAGATTTCGGATTACTATTCCGGCCTGCATGTGATGACGCAAAAGCGACCAGGCGCGCCGTGGACCGGTCCCGTACAGCCGGCAGAACTGGATTGGCAGAAACAAACCAATGGCGTGACTATCAGCGTGGCCGATGTCACGCCGGGCTGGCATGCGGCATCGGGGAGGTTGATCGCCATTGGCTGCCAGGTGCGCTACAGCCCCAAGGGCGAGCAGCTCGACGATGTGACGCGCGCGCATCAGACAGTTTATGCGGTCTTCGATCCAAGGACAGAGCGGTGGTCACCCTGGCAGGTGATCGAGCTGCCGTCGGATGAGATTTTCAATTTCGCGCGCAACGCCTGCTCGCAATGGCTTGTCCGCCCGGACGGCCGGTTGCTTGTGCCACTCTACATCGGGCGCAATTCCCGCGAGCCGTTCAGCACCACGGTTGCCGAATGCCGCTTCGAAGGGAAGAAACTCACCTATGTGCGACACGGCTCGGTGTTGAAACTCAACATTGCCCGTGGAATCTATGAGCCATCATTGATTGCCTATCACGGTCGATATTTTCTCACGCTGCGGAATGACGAGCGTGGCTATGTGAGTGCGAGCGATGACGGCTTGCGGTTTGGCGAACCAAAGCCGTGGCACTTCGACGACGGCGAAGAACTTGGCAGCTACAATACGCAGCAGCATTGGCTGGCCCACAGCGACGGATTATTTCTGATCTACACGCGACGCGGGGCGAACAACGACCACATTGTCCGCCACCGGGCGCCGCTGTTCATGGCGCAGGTGGACACAGAAACATTGAAGGTGGTCCGTGGCACGGAAAGAGTGGTGGTGCCGGAGCGTGGTGCGGAACTTGGAAACTTTGGCGCCTGCGCCATCAGCGAATCGGAATCATGGATCACGGTGTCAGAGGGAATGTTCATGAAGGACTCGCGTGAACGTGGTGCTGAAGGTGCCACCTTTGTGGCCCGAATTCTCTGGGCCAAACCCAACAAGCTAAAGCGGAGGTGACAGTGGGCGAGCAGGACTCGCGATCCTCAATTGTGATGATGTCACAATTTTTGAAGCGATTCATTGGTGGAAAATGACGAACGAAATGAAGTCGTTCAAGCTGTGTACAACAATTGGCCCCCACAGCGACTTGCAATACCGGAATACGACAGCCAGCACGCTGCCGAAGATGAAAACAGAAATCACGTTCTCTGCCGTTAGAAGGTGAAGTGAAATCCAGCCTGGTAGATGAACGCTCAGGAAAAGAAGTGATGACAGCAGATTTGCGATCCAGAAGCCAAAACGTTCCTCGAATTTCTGCAGGATAAATCCCCGATAAGGGATTTCCTCAAAGAACCCGATCAACAGCGATGTGCTTAGAATGCTGTTCCAGGTCACAGAGCGCATGCTCGGATGGGGCATTCCATACCGCAAAGCGGTGCCGAGGAAAATAACCATCGCAAGAGCGAGTCCGACGATGATGCCCGTCTTCCAATTCTGACGCAGTTTCAGGTATTCAACCGGGCTGCGGTGGTCGATGTGGCGCAGGTAGAGAATGACAGGAAGCACCCAGACACAAAACCGGATCGCGATGTTTACAAGGGCGCATCGAAAGGTGGTGTCTCCCAGCGTTTTCATCCAGGGATAAACCCAGAACACATATCCCCACATCCAAAACGTGTGAAACAAGACAAGGTAAACAAGGAAGGGGGCAATACGTTGCTTGGGTGCGTTCATATTACTTGTGGCACAGGAATGTCTCACGAACCAACTTTCCCAAGCAAGGGTCTTGCATGGATTAACTCGCCTGCGAAATGAGGCCATGTTAAGATGAGCCATGAAATCCTTGCCTCCGACAACATGACCTTTTGTGAATGTGCGCGGCAGGAAGAGTCTTAATCCATGATACGCCAATGTAATCGAATAATAAGCATCATCATCATTTTTACAGCCCTCTGGGTTTTGAAAGTTACTGCTGAAGATCGGCGCTTGAGCCGAAATATAGAACTCTTGTACACCGCAGTTCTGGACGAAATACCTCCAGGTGCGCGCGTGGTAGATCTCTGGCTGCCTATCGCCCAAGATTGCGATGGCCAAAAGGTGTCCCGTGTTGCGATCAGTTATCCTGAAGGCGGGCGCGTTGCGGTTGAGCCAAAGTATGGCAACAAGGTCTGGCACAAACGATTCGAGTCTCCTTTTACCAACGACCTTCACGGGGGATCGCTGGGCGCAGAGATGATATTTGAGATACAACGGACTGAGATCATTGTTCCAAAGGCAAAGACTCTCGTCCCATTGCCCAAAGTAAGGCCTGATAAGAAAACGTATCTCGACGAAAACCAACTCATTCCTGTTGGCACCGAACCCCTTGAGGCCATAGCCCGCGACTTACGTCTGGAAGCCGATCCGCCGATTCGCGCGGCCCGCAAGATTTACGACTGGCTCATCACGGAGTTCACCTACAATTACAAGGCACCTGGCGCGGGACGCGGTGATGTGCGCTGGGCCTGCAATGCAAAAACGGGAGATTGCAGTGATTATCATTCGATGTTCATAGCGCTCTGCCGGGGCCAGGGTATTCAGGCAGATCATGAGTTTGGCTTTCCGATTCGTGACAAGAATCGTGAGGGCAAGATCTCAAGCTGGCATTGCTGGGCAAGATTTTATGTCGAGGGTGCAGGCTGGATTCCCATTGACGCGTCGGAAGCGGACAAACATCCGGAATTGCGCGATTACAATTTCGGTTCGCTTACAGCCGACCTTATGAAGTTCACCCATGGCCGCGATGTCACCCTCGTCCCTCCACAAGCCGGTCCGCCGCTCAATTGCTTTATCGATCCTTATGTGGAGGTGGACGGAAAACCTTACGAAGGAGTCAAGTTGAAGGTTCAGTTCAAGGACCTGGTCAAATAGGGATTCACCCATTTCTGATTAAAGCGTCGTTCATTGAGAAGTGCCTTGCGGTTTCATACAGCAATTCCCTGAAAAAACTTGTTTGTCAGTTGCGGGCCCAAGCATCATTTCGGGCCTAATGCAATCAACTGCGTCTGTTACGATGAAGTCCTTCAGCCAGTTCCTAAGCCTCTTCCTCACGACCTGTGCTCTTGTATCTCAGGCGCAGACCAACTGGCCGCAGTTTCGAGGCGAACAATCGCTCGGTGTGGCGTCCAATAAGAATCTGCCGGTAGTCTGGGGCACGAACCAAAATGTCGCTTGGAAAACCAGCGTGCCCGGCATGGGCTGGTCTTCGCCGGTGGTTTGGGGCGACAAGATTTTTGTGACCTCGGTTGTCCGGGATGGCGAAGTGGAGACGCCCAAGAAAGGACTCTACTTCGGTGGTGAACGACGGACACCTTCCACAAACACCCAACATTGGGTGGTTTATGCCTTTGACTGGCAGTCGGGCAAAAAAGTTTGGGAGAAACAGGTTCATGAGGGAGCGCCCGCCACGTCAGTCCATTTGAAGAATACCTACGCCTCGGAAACGCCTGTGACCGATGGCGAACGCGTTTATGCCTACTTCGGCAACCTCGGGCTGTTCTGTCTCGACATGAACGGCAAGGAATTGTGGTCGCAGAAACTGGGGCAGTTCAAGACGCGCGCAGGTTGGGGCACGGCTGCGTCACCGGTGCTTCACAAGGACCGCATATTTGTGGTCAATGACAACGATGAGAAATCCTTCCTCGTCGCGTTCCACAAGAAGACCGGCGAACAACTCTGGCGTGTGGAACGCGATGAAAAGAGCAACTGGGCCACGCCTTTTGTCTGGGAAAACAAGGAGCGCACGGAGTTGATCGTGCCTGGCACCAAGCGGGTTCGCTCGTACGATCTCGATGGCAAACTGCTCTGGGAATTTGGTGGCATGTCCTCCATCGTCATCGCCACACCCTTCAGTCAGTTTGGACTGCTTTATGTTTCCTCCGGCTATGTGGGAGACGCGACGCGTCCCGTGTTTGCAATTCGCCCCGGGGCATCGGGCGACATCAGCCTGAAGGCCGGCGAGACCAACAACCAATACATTGCATGGTACGAAAAGACAGCCGCGCCCTACAATCCCTCACCGCTGGTTTACGGCGATTATTTTTACGTGCTGTTTGACTTTGGGTTTCTGGGCTGTCGCGACGCAAAAACGGGCAGAGAGATTTACGAGAAACAACGCGTCAATCCCCAAGGTGTGACGGCTTTCACGTCTTCACCGTGGGCGTACGACAACAAAATATTTTGTCTCAGCGAAGACGGGGATACCTATGTTTTCCAGGCTGGGCCGGAATACAAATTGATCGGCAAAAACAGCCTTGGGGAGATGTGCATGGCTACTCCGGCAATTGCCCGCGACAGCCTTGTCATCCGCACCACATCCAGTCTTTATCGAATTCAAAACGACCCAACGAAACTGCACCCATGAAAAATCCTCTGCCATTGATTATCGGCCTGTCGGGGTTGGCCCTGACCGTCTCGGCGCTTGAGAAGCCGTACCTCCACGCGCCATCCGTTGACACCTACGCCAAACACGATCCAAGCGGGCTGACGATTCTTTCTTCGGGCCGATATCTAAAGCCTGTTGGTCGCCATGTGCCGGTAGGCAGCGAGCCGTATGGGTTGACGATGAGTCGCGATGGCAAAACGCTGTTCGTTGCGAGCGACGGTGTCGGCCAGCTCATCACAGATTGGCGTGAAGCGAAGCCCGTGGTGACGGTCGTCAATCCCCCCACCTACCTGAAGAACGGCAAGAAGGAGAAGGCATCCAATGCAGGCGGCACCGATTTCTCGTCTGATGGGAAGACCCTTTACTGGAGCAGTGGTGATACGGGTGCGGTGTATTTCTACGATGTGGCAACGCGTGAGAAGATTGCCGAGGTGTCATTGAACACCGAACTTGGTGATCGCAAGTTCGAAGACAGTTATGCCGTGGACGTGAAGGTCAGCGCCGATGGCAAACATCTCTACTGCGCCGACGTCACAAACTTCCGTCTTGTGGTGATTGACGCTGAGAAGCGGAAGGTGGTCAGCTCAGTGCCGGTGGGACGTTATCCCTACGCGCTGGCGGTGGTGGGCGACAAGGTGTACGCCGCCAACATCGGCCTCTTCGAGTACAGCCCGATACCGACCACGGACGATCCGCGTTATGACAAACGCGGCCTTACGTTTCCGCCTTTTGGTTATCCCAGCAAGGAAGCGCGTGATGGCGTCGAATTTGAGGGGCGGAAGATTCCCGGTTTGGGCGAGCCGAATGTGCCCGAATCTTTCTCAGTATGGGGTGTGGATGTTTCAAATCCGGAAATGCCCAAGGTCATCAGCCGCATGAAGACGGGACTGCTCGTCGGCGCACCTTCGGATAACGGCAAAACGGTTGGCGGCAGTGCGCCCAACTTCCTGGCCGCGCACGGCGACCAGCTCTTTGTTTCAAACGGGAACAACGACATCATCGAGCGGATTGATCTGGTGAAGAAGGAGAT
>CAYSDO010000037.1:0-6120 GCA_964429665.1 uncultured Bifidobacterium sp. | reverse complement strand
AGCAACGCATTGTTCCTTCGCCGTTGGTGGAACGGGTGCGCGGTGTGAGTCCGTCCGGGATGGTTGTCTCGCCGGACGGCAAGCGCGTTTTCGTGGCGGAACTGGGCATCAACGCCATCGCCGTGCTGGACGCCAAAACGCTTGCAGTCCTCGGACACATTCCCACAGCGTGGTATCCCTATCGCGTCGCTCTCTCGCCGGACGGACGCCAGCTTGTTTGCATTTGCTTCCGTGGATTCGGAAATGGTCCCAACGCGGGCAAGGAAATTCCAAAGAGTGATTTTCTCGGCATGCGTGGCGTTGTCAGCGTGCTGGATGTGCCGTCCGACGCTGAACTCAAGACGATGACCGCCGATGTGCTTGCCTACAATGGAATCGTGGACAGCAGTGCCGATCGCGATGTTATGTCCTCCCCGGTCATTCCTACTGTGCCTGGAAAACTATCGAAGCAGATCAAGTACGTGGTTTTTATTACCAAGGAGAATCACACATACGACACGATCTTCGACCGGATTCCCGGAGCAAAGCACGACCCAAGTCTGTTGCGATGGGGTTTGCACCAGACCATTGAAGGCAAAGGTCAACCCAAACTCGAAGACGTCGGTGTCATGATGAACCACAACGCCCTGGCGCGGCAATTCACGGTCAGCGACAATTTCTACATGGAGCCGGAAGCATCAGGCGTCGGCCATCGCTGGTTGGTCGGCGTGCAGCCGAATAATCTCATGCAGATGACCTACTCCGTCGGTTGGTCCTTCAAGAAAAACAGCACCGCACCTGGACGTCGCTACTCGATGGGATCGAACGGCTCGCTCATTCCGGAGGATTATCCGGAAGCCGGATCCATGTGGGAACATCTGGCACGGAGCGATGTGCGTTTTCGGAATTATGGCGAAGGCTTCGAGCTTCCCGGCGTGTTGGAAGACGAGGACGAGCATCCCACCGGAGCGCGCGAGGTGGTCAACATTCCGATGCAGAAGGTTGTTTATGACAATACCTGCCGCGAGTTCCCCATTTTCAACATGAACATTCCAGACCAGTACCGGGCGCATTGGTTCATGAAGGATGTCGAGAAGCTGTTCCTCAAGGGGAAGAAACCCTTTCCTTCCTTCGTCAACATTGCCATCTGCAATGACCATGGCAGCGGCACCAAACCGGGCAAGGGCTATCCCTATCTTGCCTCATGGATGGCAGACAACGATCTGGCCCTGGGACGCATCGTGGAATTCCTGTCGCATACGCCATATTGGAAAAACATGGCGATCTTCGTGACGCAGGACGACTCGGGCGGTGAGCCGGATCACGTGGATGCACAGCGGAGCGTGTTGATGGTCATCAGCCCTTGGGCGAAGCGCGCCAATGTTTCCCACCGTCACACCACCATCGTGAGCATGCACCGCACGCTCTACCAGATTTTCGGGCTGCCACCCTTGAACATGTTCGATGCTCTGGTGAACGACTTCTCGGACTGCTTCACCACGCAACCAGATTACCGTCCCTACAAGTGTGTGCCGGTGGACAAGCGCATCTTCGATCCTGAGAAGGCCGTTGATCCCAACGACCCGGACTACGGCAAGGCGCGGTTGCTGCCGTCAACACCAATGGATGATGATGATGACATGAAGGAAATTCTCAAGCGCGGGGAAAACGAAACCAAGCCGAGGTGAACGAGACATAGCAGTTTCTATTTGCTGTCAACCTAGGTTGAAGAACCTCCAAACATTATTGACACGCAGAAGAGCCGACCATACAACCGTGCCATTCAAAACTTGATAGGCAGCAAATTGCTCTTGAGCATTTGTTAGCCTGCTACAACTCTGCCATGAAAACCATATACAAGATTGTCGGCATACTATGGATGGCAATATGCGGATATTCTTTCGCTACACTCGTCCAAGGTATTTACGAAGTGCGTCCAGAACGACTCGACACTCTCGCTATCAATTTGTTTTTTGTGTTTTTATATCTGTCGGGTGTGTTTACAAGTTTCTATCTGCTCATCGGTGAGAGGTGGGCTCGCATTGTTCTGAGCATAGTCGCGCTGCTCACAGTTACTGCGAGTATGATGGGTTTTTTTGCATTTTTCAACTCGCCGCCTTTTTCCTTCGTCGGCATCGCGTTTGATATATTTGCGCTCGCTTCTGCCGGCATTTTGTTATTTGCTCGCAAATATGCTGCGACCTAGTCTGAGCGCTCCATCGCTTCCTCGCTGGAGCTGTCGAACGGGGCGTCAACAGCAGTGGTCGGTGAAATTTATTCAAAAATTTCAGTTTATGCTACGCACCCTTCGCGCGCTGCTGGCGTTCGGAGCGTCGGCAGCACTTTCCGCTGAAGACTTTCCCAAGCCATACGACTCCGAAACGCGTGGCCAGCCCATGTCCGCCGAGGACGCTGCGCGCAGCTTCAAGATGCCGCCCGGTTTCAAGGTCAGCGTCTTTGCCAGCGAACCGGACGTGCGTCAGCCCATCGCGATGACGTTTGATTCACGCGGGCGGCTCTGGGTCGCCGAGAACTACACCTACGGCGAAGCCAAGGTGAGATACGACACGAACCTCTCCGACCGGGTGTTGATTTTTGAGGATGCCAACAATGATGGGCATTTCGACAAGCGCACGGTGTTCTTTGATCGCGCAAAGGTGCTCACCAGCGTCGAGGTTGGTCATGGCGGCGTGTATCTCATGTGCCCGCCGCGCCTGCTGTTCATTCCCGATCGAAATCACGACGACATTCCCGATGGAGAACCAGAGGTGTTGCTTGATGGTTTCGACGTCACCGGCGGTAACTATCACACCTTTGCCAACGGTCTGAGATGGGGGCCGGACGGCTGGCTTTGGGGGCGCGTCGGCATCTCCAACACCCCGCGCATCGGCAGGCCCGGCACTCCGGAGACAGAACGCATTCACATAAACGGCGGCATCTGGCGCTATCATCCAACGCGTCACGTCGTCGAAGCAGTCTGTCACGGCACCACAAATCCCTGGGGCAACGACTGGAACGAAGTGGGCGAACCTTTCTTCATCAACACCGTGATTGGCCATCTCTGGCACGCGATCCTCGGTGCACACTTCAAGCTGATGTACGGCGACGACACCAACCCGCACAGCTACGGCCTCATTGATCAGCATGCGGATCATTATCATTTTGACACCGGAGCGGGCTGGACGAAATCGCGCGCGGCAATGGATGGCAGTTCCTTCGCGGCAGGCAGTGATTCACTGGGCGGCGGCCATGCGCACACCGGTCTGATGATTTACCAGGGCAACAACTGGCCCGAGGAATATCGCGGCAAACTTTTCACGCTGAATTTTCACGGGCGTCGAATCAACATGGAACGCTTGGAACGGCAAGGCTCCGGTTATGTGGGCAAGCACGAGCCGGATCTTCTGACCGTGGGTGATCCGTGGTTCCGCGGCATGGATTTGATCCAAGGCCCGGACGGCGGCGTGTTCATCTCTGACTGGTCGGACACGGGCGAATGTCATGACAGCGACGGCGTCCATCGCAGTTCCGGCCGGATTTACAAGGTGACCTACGGGAATCCGAAACCGCCTGCGTTCGGCGATCTGGCAAGTCTCACGGACAAAAAGTTGGTTCCGCTGCTGTTTGAAAAGAACGAATGGCTGGCGCGGCACGCACGACAAGTTCTGGCAGATCGCTTCGTGGAAACCGGCAAGACGCCGGCCATTGCCAGGAAACTCAGCCGGGCTTTTGAAAAGGAGAAGGAAGTTCCGCAAAAACTGCGTGCGCTCTGGGCGCTGGAATCCGTCGGCGGAGTCTCGAATGAATGGTTGCTCAAACAGACCCATGACACAGATGAATACATTCGGAGTTGGGCGGTGCGCCTGCTCGCCGATCGCGCAGCAGCCGATGGCGCACACGGAGTGACGCATCCTACCTCGGCGGTTGCTGATAGGTTTGCTGAACTTGCCCGCTCGGATTCATCCAGCCTTGTTCGTCTTTACCTTGCCTCGGCTCTTCAAAAACTCCCGCTTGATTCGCGACGCGAACTTGCGCTTGCCTTGGTCCATCATGCGGAAGACGTCAGTGATCACAATCTTGGTTTGATGCTCTGGTTCGGCATCGAACCTCTGGTAGGTGCCGAGCCAGCCGCTGGTGTCGAACTTGCAATTGCCAGTCAACACCGCGTGGTCCGCCAGTTCATTGCCCGGCGATTCGCAGAAGACATCGAAACGAAACCGGACAGTTTGGGGCGGCTGCTCTCGACTGTGCAGAGTTCAAGCGATGCGTTCATTCCCCAAGCCCAGGACGTCCTCCGTGGCATGAGCGAGGCATTGCGCGGCTGGCGAAAAACCAAGCCGCCTGCGAGCTGGGCTGCGTTCGCAACGCGTTCGTCAACCGTGAACGATCTGGAAATCACAACCCGGGTGCGTGATCTGGGTGTGCTCTTCGGGGATGGTCGCGCGCTCGGCGATGTCCGCCATATCCTGAGTGATACTGCTGCCGATCCTGCAGTGCGACGCAATGCACTGCGCACGATGCTCGACAACAAGGCCGACCTCGCGCCATTGCTCAAACAGTTGCTCAATGAGGAATCCATGCGCACGGACGTCACGATTGGTTTGCTTGAAATTGGCGATCCGGATGCGCCCGGCCTGGCAGTAAGCAGATATCAAACAGCCCCCGTCCGCGATCATGATCCATTGCTTGGCGCCATGGTGACTCGTGCTTCAGCCGCGAAAGCTCTTCTTGAAGCCATCGCTGACAAGCGGATTCCGCGTGCTGACCTTACGCCATTTCACGCCCGCCAGATTGCCAGCCTCAATGACGCCGCGCTCACAAAAAGGCTCGGTGATGTCTGGGGTTTTGTTAGGACCACGGATGCGGAGAAACGAGCGAGCAGCGCGCGTTTGAGGCAGGAACTTTCCCCGGAGTTTCTCAAGTCCGCCGATCTTGTTCATGGCCGTCAGTTGTTCACGCAGGCCTGCGCCGTATGCCATAAGCTTTACGGTGAGGGCGGGAATGTTGGTCCCGATCTCACCGGCTCGGGTCGCGCAAATCTCGACTACCTGCTGGAAAACATCGTTGACCCCAGTGCCGTGGTGTCTGCCGACTACCGGATGACCATTGCCACGTTGAAGGACGAACGCGTGCTCAACGGCGTCCTGCGTGATCAGACTGCACGCACCGTGAGTATTCAAAACCAGACCGGGCTTGCGACCCTTGAACGGACAGAGATTCAATCGTTACAGGATTCCGCTTTGTCCGTCATGCCTGAGGGCCTGCTAGAATCGCTCAAGCCCGAGGATCGCCGCGATCTTATTGGTTACCTCATGCACCCGCAGCAGGTCGCACTTCCGAAGTGATCTTCATTGGTGGTTCATCCCGTTTCATAAATCGTTTTGCCTGGGGAGGCGGACTTGCCAGTCTGGCCGCAGTTGCGACACACTGAGGTCATGGCACATTCAACAACTCGCGAACTCTTGTGGAGTGTTTTCAAACTGTTCGGTTTGGTTCTGGTGACGTCCATGATCTTGTTCGCGGCTGGTGAATCCCTCGGTCAGGTCAGCCTCTCCAACGTGCGGCACGTGAATGTCTATGCCGAGCCTGGCCGCTTTGGTGGCTGGCCGGCCAACCATGGTCTCTGGTCCTGGGGCAATGAAATCCTCGTCGGCTTCAGTCGCGGCTACTACAAGGATCACGGCCCGGATCGTCACAACATTGATCGTGAGAAACCGGAGGAACATCTGCTCGCGCGCAGTCTCGACGGCGGCGAGACATGGAAGATCGAAGACCCGTCCTCTCAAGGCGCGTTAATCCCCAGAGGCAAAATGCTGCACGGCGTCGCTCCAGCGTGGCTGAAGGAAAAACCGTGGCAGGATTGTCCGGGCGGCATTGATTTCACGCACCCGGATTTCGCGATGACCTTGCGCATGACAGACGTGGAGTTTGGACCGTCACGGTTCTATTATTCGACGGACCGTGGGCATCAATGGGCTGGACCGTTTCGACTGCCACTGTTCAACCAGCGCGGTGTTGCGGCGCGGACCGACTACCTCGTCAACGGCCCGCGCGATTGTTTGTTGGTTCTGACCGCGTCGAAGCCCGATGGCGAGGAGGGACGGCCTTTCTGCGCGCGCACCACCGATGGCGGACGCACAT
>CAYSDO010000036.1:0-19298 GCA_964429665.1 uncultured Bifidobacterium sp. | reverse complement strand
GGAACGTCACCGGATTATCCGGGTCTTTACCGCGCCGCCAGTGCATACAAAACGCCGGGCAAGGAAGAGTTGGCCGCCGTCAAAACCTTTCCCGAAGTCACCCAACCCTCCACGCTCGTGGACGCGATGGTGAAGATTGACGAACATTTCTCGAACCTGAAGCTCGTGCAGAAGGCCGGTTGGAAAACGCCACCGGGCCACGCGGACATTTCACCATCGCACGAGGCCACCATGCTTTGGGAACAGTTCAAGGAAATCGCCCGTGCCGGTGGCATCGCAAAACAAACCGACGATTATCGCACCAAGCTCGCAGATGCCGAGCAAACGACAGCCTCCCTACACAAACTGCTCCGCGAACCAACGAGCGTTACCGTGGTTGATGGCGCGTTCAAAAAAACTGGACAGACCTGCGCCGCGTGTCACAAGAAATATCGGAACGAGTGAGCGGGCAGGCTGGTCATGCTTCAAGATGCGGAATCACGGACGACTCCAGCAATTCAATCAACTCCGGCTGCATAAATTCGTATTCGTCTGGAATGTTCAGGCAGATCAGGCGTTTGTCCGCCAATTCATCGGTGAACTTTTCCCGAAGACGACGCACATGTTTCTTTTCCATAGCGAACACGATGTCAGCCCAGCCGATGTGACCGGCGGTGACTTTGATTCGGGCGCCGGTTTCAGTTCCGGCGGAGCGCGCCTGGATTCCGTTGACTCCGTGGGAAACTTTCTCAGCAGTCGGGCTGCGCCACCGGTTGCGGCTGCATACGAACAGCAGTTTCGTTCGTGGCCGCATCCGTTCGCTACTTCAATTTCTTCACGAGCACTTTGGATTTGCGTCCGCTCTGTTCGTACTTTTCCCGGCGCGCGGGCGGGAGATCGTCCGGCGTGCCTTCGCTGAAACCGCCTTTGGACTGGAAATAAGTGAATGCTTGCGTCGAAAGCGTGAGCAACTCGGCGAGGCCGAGTTCGCGTGCCTTGCTCTCGACGAATTGAATCAACTTCCGCCCGATGCCCTGGTTCTCGTGCGAGGCGTTTACATAGAGGCAGGCGAGTTCACCCTTCTTCTGTTCGGAGTAAACATGAAGGGCCACGCAGGCGACGGGATTCTTATCAATTTCAAAGATGAAATAATCACCGAGTTGTTTTTCAATCATGGCGCGCGTGCGCTTTACGAGTTCATCGGATTGAACGCCCTTGTCGGTAAGCAACTGGATGGCGCGGATGTCCTTTTTCTTGGCGGCGCGAATCTGCTGATATTCGTTGGCGTAAATGAGCGTGCCGATTCCTTCGTTTGAAAACACCTCGGCGAGCAATCCCTCATCCACGCAGCCGTTGATGACGTGAACGCGTTGCACCCCTGCAACGCACGCAGCGGCGGCGTGCTGGGCTTTGGAAAGCGAGGGCGATGTGAACTCGCATTTGTTTTTTTCGAGCAGCGCGGTGAGTTCGCCAACGATCATCTGCCGGATCAGCTTGCCCTGACAATACAATCCATCTGCCGTGGTGATGAAAATCAACTTTACTGCCTTGAGTGCGTCGGCAACTGCCAGAGCAACGCCGTCTGAGTTCACCCGATAGGTTTTGCCATCTCCATCGAAGCCGAGCGGTGGTATGACCGGGATGACGCCCTGTGCGAGAAGCGTCTGCAACAACTCCACGTCCACGCGCTCGACCTTGCCCGTGAAAAGGTGATCCACACCCTGAATGATGCCCATCGGGTGAGCAATGATGGCGTTGGTGCTCGCTGCGCGAATGTCATTGGCCGAGAGCCCTTCGAGGATTTCATGCGTGAGACGATTCGCTGCCGTGAGTGAAAGCTTGAGAGTGCCGGCGTCCGTCACGCCGGCGCCGTCGAGATTCGACACCGCGATCTTTTGCTCCTCCGCGAGCGACTTGATCTGGGCCGCTGCGCCGTGAACGAGCACGACGCGGATGTTCAACGATCGCAGCACGGCAATGTCGAGGAGGATGTTGGCAAAGTTTTCGTCGGTGACGATGGCGCCATCAATCGCGAGAATGAATGTCTTCTCCCGGAATCGCGGAATGTATTGCAGGATGCCCCGCAGGTCGGTTGGTTTCACGTTCGGTTCAATCTAAGTTCTTCAGACAGGAGAGATAAGTATTCTCTTTGCGTCGCGTTTCAAACAATTATTTTCGGGTGCGGGTTTGAAACAACAAGGCGCAACCTCCCCTTCGTGAGTGTGCGCCAGCGTTGCTGGTCAGGACTCAAACGGTCATTTCTCAAACGCCGAACTGATTTCCTTCAACCCTACGTTAAGCACTGCGCGGGACACTTGATCCAATTGCTTCTCGTCTCCTTGTAAGTGCAACGTCTGGTGAATGTGCGTGGCGGTTGCGCCTGGCTTCAAGGCAAGGGCAGGGGAGGAGCTTTCCAATTCGTAAAACTTGCCCATCTTGCCGTTGTCATTGTAACTGTTGACGGCGTCGCCGCCGAACGGCTCTTTTTGAATCTCCCACATCGAGTTCACGTAATCAGTCACGCCCTGGGGCAGCGTGAATTGCACAATCGTCAACGTCTTCTTTGCGGCGTCATAGCTGCCCAGCACGGACTTTGCGCGGCGCGGCGGGATGCCGATCTTGCTCCTGAAGTTTGCATCCGCGCGGAAGAAAAGCACGTCGTCCTTCACCAACAACCGTTCGCCGGGCACTTTGCCGAAATAGGAATCGTTTACGATTGTTCCACGTTCAGACACGGGCCCGGGCACGAAAGGGACAACGACAGTTGTTCGTGGCGAGGCGTTGAACATGCCAAGAATCCAGATGGACAGCAGACCGGTTTCCTTCTGCCACGCCTGCTGGCCGGTGTTCTTTATGGTGTTCACGGATTCCACGCCAACGGACTTTATGCCGGGCGGCAACTTCGCTCCGAGCTTCGAGAGTGCATCTGCCGCATTCACGAGATGAATTTCCCGATCCACACTCAGATCGAAACGCGTGCCGGAATAGTTCGTGAGCTGAATCTGTCGGCGACACAACACGCGGTCACTGCCACGCCTGACGACTTCAAACGGCTCGGTGTCAATGGATGCAGGAGTGAACCAATGATCGAGATCAAACGCCGCGTCCTTGGCAAAGAAAATGGAGAACTGTCCGCCTTCAGGTCCGAGCCAGAAGCGGTCCTCACCACCGAACACATTGATGTGTTGCACGAATTTACCGGAGGCAATCAAATCGCGGTTGACCCAGCCGAAGCTCGTTCCTTTGTCCCCGCGCGCCGTGCTGGTGACGATGCGACCCTGCCACGCCGGAACGACTGCCACCTTTGCGCCACCTGACTTGTCCGTAAGCACGATGGGCTGGCAATGCTTGCGTAGAAACTCCACATCATCGCCAAAAGTGCCTGGTTTGGCAGCGTTACCAATGTCTGGCAGGCAAAGAGCCATCAGTCCTGTTAGGATAAATGTTGTCGTGTTCATGAACATTCTTCTTTCCGTGTTGCCTATCTTGCTTGATGGGGCTTGTCGTCGCGCATCGTGGAGAATGTCTTCAGAAATGGCAAATCAGATGTCGAAGAGAAGTCCGATGCCAGCACAGCCGCCTGCTCTGCTGACTCCACCCGAGGCTTGAGCGACAGAAGAACGCAGAAAACGAAAAGAGGCGGGCGAAGCTTCACCCTCTCCTCGGGCGGGGTGGATGATTCTCCAGCTTTTTGAAATGTCACGCGGTGGAGTCAGCGGGAGGGCCACCGAAGAATCACAAGATGTCCAATGGCAACCCCGTTGCTGGGGGGTGAGGACGAGCGTCACAACCATTCTCATCTTGATTCGCGTTCCTTTTACTTCTTTGCCAGTTCTCGCGCGTGCTTCTGAATCTTGCGCACCGCGTCGGCAATTTGATCCATGTCCTCCCTCGGGCCAAGCAGCATGTTTTGCGTGAACCACACGGCTTCTCCGCATAGCTTCTCGTTTTGTGGACAGTTTCGGTTTTGTTCGAGCCACTGATTCATCCGTTGCTCGCCGTAGAGTTTGAGGAAGTGTTTGTTCTTCGCGAGACCGGACACGTAGGCATCCTTGTTCAACACGCCATAGCCGCCGGAGCAGGGCACACCTTCCTGACTCATCGCTGCCAGGAATTTCGCGCGATCCAGTCCACCAAACTCCGCCGGGTTGTAGCGGAACATATAGAGGTGATACGCGCTGCGTGTGACGCCGTCATAAAGCCTGGCTGGTGTGATACCCGGAATCTCACCGAGCAGCTTGGTGAGATATCTGGCGTTGTCGGTGCGGCGATTGGTCTGCTCTGTGACCCGCGCCATTTGAGCCGTGAGCAGGCTGGCCTGGAATTCCGAGAGCCGCAGATTCGAACCGCGCGTGGCGGAATAGGCAAAGTTTGCACCGGTCACCGGACGGCCACGACCTTGATAGTGGAAGTTGTAGCAGATGTTGGCGAACTCCGGGTCGTTGGTGAGCACCGCGCCGCCTTCGCCGGAAGTCAGGTTCTTGCTGGCCTGAAAACTGAAACAGCCCGCCAATCCCCAGGTGCCGACGCTGCGTCCGCGCCACTCGGCGAGATGTGCCTGACAGGCGTCTTCGATCACGGGAATTTTTTGCGCGGTGGCGACCTCAAGAATCTTGTCGAGGTTCGCCGGTGAACCACCAAGATGCACTGGCATGATGGCTTTGGTTTCCTTGGTGATTGCCGCCTCGATCTTGTTCGCGTCAACCTGGAAACTTTCGATGTCCGTGTCCACGAAAACGGGCAGGGCGTAGTTGAGCACCACGGCATTGTAAGTGGCTACGAATGTGTACGGCGGGATGATGACTTCGTCACCAGGGCCGATGTCCAGACCGCCGAGTACTGTGCTAAGTGACGCTGTGCCGGAAGATGTCGCGAGGCAATGTTTCGCGCCGGTGAGTTTGGCGTATTCATCCTCGAAAGTCGCCACAGCCTTTCCGCTGCCGCGAAACCAATTTCCACTGCGCAGCGTGCCGGTCAATGCCTGCTCCTCAGTTTGGTCAATCACCGGCCAGCCCGGAAAAGCGCCCGGATGAGCTTTTGGCCCGCCCAGCAACGCGGGCTTTGCGTCGCCGGCGGCGGCGCGGGCAATGGTTGGGAAATTCAGGGCGATGCCGGCGCCTGCCACGGTCATGGCACTGATGAAATCCCGGCGGTTCAATTTTGAGTTCATGATGATTGATTTGAATTCGGGTTTTCGCCTGACTGCCTGAGTGTGCCATTGATGGCCGGCCCGCCAGTCAACGTGGGTTTGAGAACGATCTATTCATCGAGCAATGTTTTAACTTTCTGAACCAGATCGTTTCCAGCATTGAGATATCGAAGCACGCCTTTCTTATCCACGAGCCACATGGTCGGGAGTGCCTGGACGCTAAATTCCTGCGCGAATTTGTTTTCGCGGCCCTTCTCATCAAAGAACTGCGGCCAGGAGACTTGTTCGCGTTTGAGAAAGCTTTCAAGCTTTTGCCTGTCGTCATCGTAACTGATGCCGAGAATTTCAAATCCACGCGGTTTCAATTCCTTGTAGGTTGCTTTGAGGTGGGGCAGCATCCCGATGCAAGGAGGACACCATGTCGCCCAAAAATCCACAAGCACCACTTTACCTTTCAACTGTTCCAAATCCACGGCGCGGCCATCCAGCGCGGAATACTTTAGCGCAAGCGGTTTGCCGACATTATCGAGATTCTTCAGCAAGCCGGCAGCCCTGGCCTTGATCTCAACGTCAGCAACCTTGCTATCCACGATTTCATGGGCCAATGTGCGCGCCTTTTCCGCATCGCAAAAGGTGGCAGCAGACATCAACAATTCAAAAGGCTCGGGCCGTTGTGGAAATTCCTTAAATAATTTCCGGGTCTCCGCTTCCATATAAATCAAGCCCGCAGCAGAATTCTCGGAGCCCTTCATCAACGAAGTCTGGAGCACGGACTGCATGCGTGACTGAAGCGCGTCGCCCGCCGGTTTGGCGACCGACGCCGCGTTCGTGGAAGCGGCCTGATGTTTATCTGGCGGTTCGGCGCCATGCAGCAGGACAATTAGATTCAACAGTACAACCAATGTCGCAGGGGGCAAGGGTTTCATTAAGTCATCATGCATAACCATCATCTGGTGTCCAGCACCTAGATGAACCCAGATGGTTCATCCAATTGGCACCGGCTTAAGCAAACTGGCCTGGTTTTTACAACGCATAATGCCGGGCCACTTTCCGAATCGCTTCGGCCACACCGCTGATGTAGTCCTCGGTCATGGCCTCATTGATTCCGACCCGGATGCCGGTTTGCAGGATGGCCTCGGCTTCGGGTGTTTGATGCTTGGAATAGTCCATGGTCGTCAAGCCGAGCTCGCGCACAGGCCAGCGGCCTGCGAAGAATCCGTGCTTCAAAAAGACCGGATTGCGATGGAGCGGCACGGGAATGTAGCCGGCGGATGTTTCCACGCCTTCAGCCGCCAACGCCTTCACAAACTCGGCGCGGTTGCAACGGAACGCCTCCGGTTTGATTCGGAAAAAGTAGAACCAATATCCGCAGCGATCTTCGGGATGCACCTGATGCGGTAGCACGCCGGGCAGACCCGTGAGCTTTTCCGTCAGCAGGTTTCCGACTTTCGCGCGTTGGGTAACGATAGCTTCGAGTCGTTCCAGTTGAGCCCCGACAACGGCGGCCTGCGGTTCGCTCATGCGATAATTCGTGGCAAACAATTCAAACAAACCTCCTTTGACGCGGTCCGAGCCTTTGTCGCCGAAGCGTTGCAGCAACGGGCCAAAGCGCTCGTCGTTTGAAGCGACCAATCCACCGTCACCACAGGTGATGTGTTTCGAGTTCTGCAACGAGAAGCACGTGATGTGGCCGACACTGCCAATGGGTTGGCCGTGATACTTCGCGCCCCATGCTTGTGCGGCGTCCTCGATCAACACAAGCCCATGCTTATCGGCAATGGCCTTAAGAGCGCGCAGGTCGCAAGGATTACCACACAGATGAACTGCGATGATAGCCTTGGTCTTGGGTGAGATGCGGCGCTCAACGTCGGCAGGGTCGAGGTTATATGTGCTCGCCCCGAGATCAGCGAACACAGGAACGCCTTGTTGATAGATGACGCCGATGACCGTGCCGATGTCGGTGATCGGAGAAGTAATGACTTCATCGCCGGGGCCGATGCCTGCCGCTGCAACCGCGATGTGTAACGCGGCTGTGCCAGACGAACACGGTTGTACATACTTCAACGGACAAATGTTCTTGAACCGCTCGATCATCAGCGTCGTCTGTGGTCCTTTCCAATAAAAGAGCGTGTCCTGACCCAGCATGGCATTCAGACGTTCACGCTCAGGCTCGCCCCAACGAATGGCCTGCTTGACTGATATCTTCACCGCCTTTTCACCGCCGTTAATCGCAAGCTTGGTTGTGCTGGCAGGCTCGGCGGCGAGTAAAGTTTCCGAGTTGAGCGAACCAATTATCAGTGCTGCTGAGGACGCCGCGAGAAAGTCGCGACGAGAGATTCCCGATGGAGCTTGGGCGGCAGGCGAAGAAGGTTTGGAGTGCATGGAAAAAGGATGATGAACTAAAGACTTTTCGCAAGCAAACGCTTCGCATTCCTGTGGCGAATCGCTAACAACTGATCTTCGTTGAGCGGTGACTCCTTCAACTTCAACAGAGATGATTCGAAGTAAAACAATGGGGCATGGGATCCGAACAACACCCGCTCCGTCTGGACCTGCGCTAACAGGCTTGAGACTGCGCCGACCCCTTCAAGCATGGAGAACTCAACGTAAACTTCCCCGGCTGTGATGAGATTGCTGAGTGGCTTGCCACGGAGTTTGCCCAGCGCATTCAGGAGTGCGAGTCGGAGGCCTGGGGTTGCTTTGACGAGATCGGCGAGCGGCGCGGTGTCAACTGGCTCGACGCGCATCAACGGATGCATCATGCGTTCGTCTTCCATCATAAGTGCCAGTTGCACGATCAAGCCGCGATCAGTTGCGCGACGCAGCAAGCGTGCAAAGTCTGGATCATCGAGTTTGTAGCCGTGATAATTTGGATGCAGCCGGATGCCCGGCATCGAATGCTGCTCAACGCAACGGTGCAACTCCTCCTCCCAATCCGGCAGCTTTGGATTGATTGAGCCGAACGGAAACAGCAATCCACGGCCGTGATTTCGGCACTCCTCAGCGAGGCGCGTGTTTACGGCTGAGATGTCCTTGTGCAACAATCCATCGAAGCTTCCGGCCCACGCCTGCGTCACGCCTTGATTGCGGAGCATCTTGACGAGCGCCGGCGTGTCATCACCACGAAGACGCCGCAGTGGCCACCGAGAGAGATTGACGTTCACGTCAATAAGTCCCGTCTTCTGTCTGGGAGTTGGTGCGGCGTCCACGCTGCCCAGTGCGGCTGCTCCCGTAGTCGCGAGTGCCAGTATGAGAAACTCACGTCGAGGGATGGAAGGAACTGGAATTTCTCGAATCATACCTTGATTCCCTTTTCCTGAAGAATCGGTCGGAGCAGGCGCTTCAGATTCTCGCCTAGTATCAACCGCTTTGCTGGCTCGGGAATGTCCGCGCCGAACACCTTGGCCAGTTGGGACGCGAAGCTTCGTCCTCCGGCATCACTGCCGTAAAGCACGCGCTCAACACCCAGCTCGCGCACCGCCATCTCGGTGAAACCTGCTGTCGGATCACCGCCTCCCAGATCGGTGAAAACATTTTTGTGTGGACGAATCGCGCGCAGGCCGATCTCCCAATCGCCGCCAGAATGCCCGCAAATGAATCTTGTTTCAGGATGTCGGGCGGCAAGGTCGGCGAGTTCCATCGGCGTGGATTCGCCAGAAAGGTTTCCGGTGATCTTGACCCATGTGTGCTGGAATATGACCGCCTTCAATTCTGTCGCGCGTTGGATGATCGGGTCCAGTTCGGGCGTGTTGCAGTGTTGAGCGACCCAAAGTTTCACGCCAACCATCGGGCCGTCCCGGACGCAGCGATTGAGTTCGTCGAGGCTCGCTTGGGTGTGTTTGGGGTTGAGATAAACCAAGCCGAACGCGCGCGTCGGAAAGTGTTTCAGCGCTCGCAACACCTCATCGTTCTCCTGCCGCATCTTTTCAGGCGACGGATCGTAACTCCACTCAAGTCCCATGAAAACGCACAGTCGCGCAATGCCCATGCGGTCCGCGTATTCGAGAAGTTTGCCGAGACGCGCTTCGGGCGTGTTTCCCGGCACGCCGGAGAGGTGGCAATGCAAGTCCCAGATTTCCATCTGCCGCCCATCGTCCCGATTTGCATCAAAGTCTGCAAGACGTGAAATGGACAGGAAGGCCACGCAGTCAGGTGTTCGCTGACGGTGGAGGTTGCGGTTGTTCCTCGTCGTTTTCAATCCTGGCGAACGGAAGCGGCCTGGTGAAAAATGACGTGTGCCACGCGCCATAGAGTACACCCGCCGCGAGCCAGCATAGACCAGCGATCTTCGCCTTCGACCCCAAGCTGAACCATAAATAAAAGCACACAACGAAACCCAGCAACGGAAAGAGGAAGTTCCAAAGTGTCTTACGCTCCTGGCGCACGAAGTAGTGAACGAATGCAGACGCGTTGACGCCCATGAAGGCAATCAGTGCGCCGAAGTTCAGCAGCTCGGCGCCGAGGGAATACGTCAGAGTGAATGCGCCGATAAGCGTAACAACGCCAACGAGGATGATGTTGTTGCTGGGAATGTGCGTGCGCGGATTGACGGCGGCAAAAAAGCGGGCGGGGATGGCGTTGTCACGGCCCATGCCGTAAAGCAGCCTGCCGGCCCCAAGGTGGGCACCCGAACCCGAGCCGATTGTGGCCACGAGCAGCGCGAGGTTCACGGTCATGAAAAGCCACTGTCCGCCAGCCTTCCCAGCGACGTAACAGAATGCGGTATCCGTGTCGGGAAACTTGGTTTCGGGCCAGACGAGTTGCGCGGTGTAAACCTGAATGGAGGCCAGCACGCCGGTGATCAGGCAGACCAGCACCGTCGCCAGCAGGATGTTGCGGCGCGGATTGTGAACTTCTTCCGACAACGTCGAGATGCCGTCGAAGCCGATGTACGTCAGTACCGCCAGCGCTGCGCCGCCGGAAACGACGGAGAATGAGAAGGTCTTCGGATCGTAGAACGGCTGCGTCCAACCAGCCAGACCATCTGGGGGTTGCAGCCAGAGATAACGCACCGCTGCGCCGAGGAAGAGCAGGATGACAACGACAAGGCCGGTCGCGATGATGCCGTTGGTGCGCGAACTTGCTTCGATACCGCGCAAATTCATTCCGGTGAACAGAACCGCAAAGAACACGGCATAGACCGCGAAGGGAATCTCCGGCACGAAATTCATCGCTGCCTTGCTGCACCAGATCACGCAGATGATCGGGTTCATGACGTAATCGAAAATCATTCCCCAGCCGACAAAGTAACCTAGCGCAGGATGGATTTCTCGGCTCACGTAGGCATAAGCCGAACCGGCGCTCGGATAGACATTGGCCATGCGTCCGTAACTGATCGCGGTGAAGAGCATCGCCACCATGCCGATCAGGATCACGGTCACGACGTGGCCCTGTGCCTTTTCCGCAGCTGCACCAAAGAGCGGCATCGGGGCAGTGGGCTGGATCAGAATGATCCCGTAGAGAACCAACGCAGGAAGCGTGAGTACGCGTCTCAACCCCGGGTTCTTGTCAATGTGTTGGGAATTCATTTCAATTCGCCGGGCCAAACCGGCCGATGCCGTGGAATCTCTGATTTGAAATCTCCCAGGCTCGACCAATACAGGCGCTCACCCAGATCCACTTCTGCCACTGCAACCGTCCCCCACTCTTTGGCCTGCGCGAGCACGCGGCCTTCGCGGTCGTAGATGGCCGAGATCATCCAATTGAGTTCTGTTCCACAATAGGTGCTGCTCACCAGGAATACGTGGTTCTCACACGCCCGCGCCGCGGCGAGCATTGGATTACAGCCGGCGACCGGAAAAACAATCACCTCGGCGCCACGAATGCCCAGTTGCCGCGCCGGTTCTGGAAAGAATCCGTCATAGCAAATCATCATGCCCACCTTGCCGAAGCGCGTGTCGAACACTGGATATTCGGTGCCCGGCGTGATGCCGGCCTCAATCTCGGTTCGAGGCAACGTCACCTTCCGATACTTGCCAATGAGTTTGCCGTCAGGTCCGATCAGCACCGCCGTGTTGTAAATAAGATGCTTTTCGCGTTCCACCAGACCGACGACGAGATGCAGCCCATATTTGCGCGCCAGTTCGCCAAAGTACTCAGTGGAAAGACCCGGAATTGTTTCTGCCGCGTCCACGTAGGAAAGACCGTTGCCCGTGGCTGTAATCGTTTCGGGTAGGACCAGCAGGTCCGCTTTTTGTCGCGCTGCGTCCTCAATGAACCGTGCGAATTGCTGGCAACTGTCCATCGCTGTCTTGCCGCCGTTCGGAACATAATGAACGGTGGCGAGACGCACCTTTCTGCTCGCGGGTGGCGGGATTTCATTCAAGGCAATGTCGCTCCACTCCACGCGAGCGCGGGCGGCCCAGCGGAGATGCAACTCCACAATCGCCTGAGTGGCTTTCGCTGGAGCTTGGTAGGTGTCAGAAAGTTCGGTCCAGCCATTGGAGTCGGTCTCGCGATCTGACGGATATTCAGGCTCGGCAACAGGAGCTTCGCCCGGCGCAAAACTTTTGGCGCCCGGAGCGTCGTGTCGCACAGGGTTTCCGCGAGCGTCGCGCCAATGGATTCGCACCAACGCGCTGCGTCGTGGCGAAGTCACTTTTTGAAGACGGCGAAAGGCGCGAAACTGGTACCACTGACCACCCTTGATCGGAAACGTTTTCGCCCAATGCCCATCCAATCCTTCCCGGTCGTCCGTGCGAATGATGAGGCGTTCCCGCTTGTCACGCCCGCCGGTGGCGATGAACTCGAACAAGGGGCGGATTTCCTCGCGCTGCGCGACGCCTTTCCATCCATTCGTCTCAAACACTAGCTGAGGAACATCGGCAGACTGCACCTTCCAGGTGTTCACTGCCATCGCTGCTGCACAGACAAATCTGATCATCCATTTCATGTTGATCCTTCAATCACCCAGGACAGCCACTTTATCTGGCGGTGCTTAAAGCCGGGAGCGGATAACGCCACAATTCGGCTTTCGAGCCGAAATACACCGCGTTGTCCACGATCGCAAAGCCGCAATTGACTGGCACGGGCGCAGCCGCGGTATGAACAAGTTCGCTCTTTGCCGTATCAAAGACATAAACGCCCTTGGTCGTCAAACCGACCAACATGCCATCGCGATTTACGCCGAGTGATATCTCCACCTGCGAGCCGGGCAGGGGAATGGTCTTTACCACCTTCATGGACACTGGATCGAATTCGAGCAATTTGGCGCCGACTGCCGTGAACACTTTTCCACTCGCAGCACACATGGCGGCGTATTTAGTCGCCTCGGGAACAAGAGCCGACTCAAAGACTTTCTGCTTTGTCTTTGGATCAAATGCAAAAAACCTGGCTTCCTTTTCGGTGGGTCGCGTGCCGCCGCCGCCCACGGTCGCACTGCCACCGAAAATCAAACCGCTGTTTGTCTCCCATGCGAGCGAGACGATGCTCTGGTTCGTCACGATGTGCCGGTAGTTCTCAATCGTTTTGTTCTGCGATGGATCCCAGACACCGAGCGCGCCGCCCAACTGTCCGTAAGGCGGCTCGCTGCCGATGTAAATCAAACCCTCCGGCCCGCGAATCATCGCGCGCGGACGTAGATGACCGTCGCCCACGCCGCCGAAAGAAAGCGGATTGCAATCCGCTGCCGTGCCGAACTTCCAAACCGGCTTCGCAGGATCGTAGAGATTCATCACCGAGCCACCGTAATAGCAAAGATACAGCTTCTGGCGGTCTTCGATCATGGAATACACTTCGCCACCCGGCATCGCTCCCAAATCTTCGCTGCTGCCGGAGGGTGGGTCATAACGGAAAACCTCCAATGGCATCACCGTGCTGCCATAAACGCAATTTGAAGGCCCGACGCCCACGACAAAGATATGATCGCCGTTGCCGGCATACTTGAAGGTACGCGCGACGCTTTTACCAGTGGCCGGATTGAATACGGTGAACCCTCCGCGTTCGAAACTACTTATCTCCCGACCGTCTCGCAGCTTTAACTTGGGTCGCTCCGGCGCAGTCGCAACCCGCTTCAGCGTTTCATCATCAAGGCGCATCACGTTGGTCCCAAACTCCGCATAGACATTCCCGTCAGTTCGGCGGGATACTCCCACGAACCCACCTGTGGTGCTCCATCCGCCGGCTGCTCGTATCTCTGGCGTCAAAAGACTGCGGGATTGTTTTGTCGCAGGATCAAACACCACGAGGTCTCCTTTCTCCGGGCCGATCCCCACATAGATTTTGCCATTCGGGCCGACAGCCAGCGTGCGCGAATACATTTCTGTCGCGTGCAATCGGCCCAGGTCTTCCATCGCGCCGGTCTTGGGATCGAAGCTGACCAGCTTTGCCTGCGGATAGGTGCAGGCGTAGAGCTTGCCATCCTTGCCGATGTCGTATTGCCAGAGATAATCCTCCGTTGCTGAAGGCTTGCCGACGACCTCGATGCCTTTGTCCGGCTGCCTCGGATCAAAGCGCAGGATCAACGCGCCGTCCCACGTGCCGAGATAGATATTTCGATCCGGCCCGGCGATGAGTGCCCACGCGCCCGGTCCTTGAGGTGCGTTGAACTGCTTCGCCTCACCGGTGTCTGGATCAACTTGAACGAGAAACAACTTGCCGCTGATCTGATTGAAATTGAAATAGAGTGCCTCACCCCCGCGTCCGTTCGGCCCGACGATGCAACCCATCAATCCACCCTTGCGCACCGGAATACCCAAAGATTCAAACTTGCC
This sequence comes from uncultured Bifidobacterium sp., assembly GCA_964429665.1. Classification (GTDB taxonomy): domain Bacteria; phylum Verrucomicrobiota; class Verrucomicrobiia; order Limisphaerales; family JADLHS01; genus JADLHS01. The sequence continues at coordinate 5,459 of CAYSDO010000036.1, read as the reverse complement.
TGGCCCGGATGGTTCAGCGCCGAAGATGGAGCGGAAACAAAAGAGAAGCAGCGCGCAAAGGTTGATGGCTTTCATGAGCGTGATCATCATGTCCGGCTTGCCAAGGGTGGGCAAGCGTGTTTGGGCTGGTTGCCGTTGACGGAATGAATCTGGTCAATAATTCAGCCAATACACATACCGCCCGATCCACCCACGGTAGGGCAGGTGGTTGTGAGTACAATGCCCGTTCACGGCTACAGATTCAGAGAGAAGAGGGATTGCACGTTCGCCCCAGAAACGTCACTTTCTCTGCGCTGATGAGAAGTTGGCCGACAGACCTCGGCGAGCGTTGCGAAAAACCGTTTGTGATCAAAGTTGTCGCGGAAGATCGGCTCACGTCGGTTGCCGCGGTTCATGACGTGCCAGATCGCACCAAGAATTTCGATGCGTTGATACGCAACGCGCGAGGCATGACCCGTTCATGCTTCCACTCGAAATCTGTGTCAATACTCGGGAACCATTTCCTTCAAGGGCACGCCCGGATGGGAGGCCTGCAATTTCTTGATGAGCCGCAGCACATCGTCATGTTGACCGCCGATGATCCCGTAGCGGCGCACCTCCGTGCCGTCCGAGGGCGCGAGCGACACGGCGATGGATTCGTTGTGAACATCCAGCCCGATGAACAGGGTGGGTCCGGGTGCAGGCTGGGGCACAGCGCCGAGGTGGCGGCAAGGCACAGGCAACGGCTTTTGTTTCCTGTTTTGTGGCTCGACAGGGTTTGGGTCACGCAGTATGTAAGTCTTCATGGTGTTTGCTCTTTCGGTCATTTCTGTTGTCTGGGGCGCAAGTCCCACAACTTGTGGCTCGGCGTTCCGCTCTGCGGTTCGCAACCCACGCTTACACCGGAGAGCAGACACCCCTCCAGCCCTCAACAAAAGCCATACTGACTAGGCGGCATCGCCCCATGAAAGCACTTCGCGTCATCCACAAGCTTTTCGGAGTCGCAGTAATAGCACTCGCGTGTTTGTTCGGATGGATTATCTACGCCAGCGTCAGAAACGGGCAGGAGGCTTCGCGTGTGGAAAGGGTGCAGGCAGCTCTGGAGGCAAAGCTGGCAGCCTATCATCGCGCAAAAGGGGAATATCCAGATTCCTTACAGTTGCTTTCATTTACCAATTCAGCGCAGGAGGCACAGATGTTGCCTGACATTCAGAAGATTAGTTACCAGCACACGCCATCGGGTTACGTGCTTTTTTACGAGGGGGCTTCAGGGTACAAGAATACGAGGACATTCAAGAATGAGACGCTTTCAAACAGATAGCCAACCGTAAAGGGGTCCGGAGTATTTACACAAGGTTGAGTTAAGGTTGGTTGTTGGTTCGGTTTTGCCTTTTGCCGCCGGTTGGCAACGTGCGTCGGCGTGCCCACGTTCATTTGTTGCAGACCAACGCAGGTCAATTTCTGGCCGTGTCCATGTAACGGTTGCGCGCAAGCGGCGGATTGCGTATTTCTCCAACCCGTGCAGCAATCCGTCTCAACATCAACCCGTGAATGCCTGGCCGCACTGCCCGAATCCATTCAGAGCGAATCGGAGTTGGAGGAGGTTTTAACGCGGCCAAGTTCAGCGCTGATCGAGTTCATCAAAACTGTTTCGAGTCCGTTGCTCGTTCTCGGCGCTGGCGGCAAGATGGGGCCGACGCTGGCAGTCCTCGCCCGCCGGGCTGCGGAAGCCGCCGGCCATCCGCTCGAAGTCGTAGCTGTGAGTCGCTTCAGCAATGACGCTTCCCGCCAATGGCTGGAATCGCGCGGGGTTAAGACGGTGAGTTGCGATCTGCTGGACGCTGACGGCGTCGCTCGTCTGCCCGAGGCGAAGAACATCATCTACCTTGTGGGGCTTAAATTTGGCACAGCCCAGAACCCGGCGGCGACCTGGGCGATCAATACGATCGTGCCGGCACGCGTGTGCGAACGCTATCCGCACAGCCGCATCGTCGCGCTCTCTACCGGCAACGTGTATCCACAGAGTGCGGTGAGCCGTGGCGGTTCGGTGGAAAGTGATTCGCTCACTCCACTGGGGGAATATGCAAACGCGGCCGTCGGGCGCGAGCGCATTTTCGAATATTATTCCGGCCGCCAGCGCACGCCCGTGGCGTTGCTTCGATTATTTTACGCGGTCGAGTTGCGTTACGGCGTGCTTGTGGACATCGCACGCAAAGTTCACTCGGGCCAGGCCATATCACTCGCCAACGCTTATTTCAACTGCATCTGGCAGTGCGACGCTAATGAACTGATTCTGCGCGCCTTGCCGCTGGCCAATGCTCCATCCACTGCCTACAACCTGTGCCGACCGGAAATGTTTTCGGTTCGGGATATCGCAACCCAATTCGCAGAGTTGCTTGGTCGTGCGCCAATTTTTTCAGGCGAGGAAACTCAAACTGCGTTGTTGGGAAATGCAACCAAGCTCTCCGGCTCGATTACCTCGACACCGACAGACATGGAAAGCGTCCTGCGTTGGACTGCTGATTGGGTGAGACGCGGCGGTCATGACCTGGGCCGACCCACACATTTCGAGGTGCGTGATGGCAAGTATTGATTTCGTGCGAACACGGCTGGGGCAAGGGCTGGCAATTCCTGCCTGCCCGCTGGCATTGAACTCACACCGTCGTTTTGACGAGCGGCGTCAACGGGCGTTGCTGCGTTATTACATTGCCTCTGGCGTTGGTGGGGTTGCTGTGGGGGTTCATACTACGCAATTTGCGATCCGCGATCCAAAGGTGGGTTTTTTCCAGCCGGTGCTCGAACTTGCTGCGGAGGAGTTAGGTCTCCAGAAGCACTGGAAGAGCGCGGCGATTGGAGTTGCAGGCATTTGCGGCCCAACCCAGCAAGCGGTCGCAGAGGCCTCAATTGCCCGGCAACTGGGCTATCACGCTGGATTGCTGAGCCTGGGAGCATTGAAGGATGCACAAGAATACGAACTGCTGGCCCATTGTGAGGCCGTGGCAGAGATCATTCCGCTTTTTGGTTTTTACCTGCAACCCGTCGTGGGTGGCCGTGTGCTTACGTTTTCATTCTGGCGACGATTTGCTGAAATCCAAAGGGTCGTCGCCATAAAGATTGCACCATTCAATCGCTACCAAAGCCTCGACGTTGTGCGCGCCGTCGCGGAGACAGGGCGTGAGGACATTGCGCTCTACACAGGCAACGACGACAACATCGCTCTCGATCTGCTTGCTCCGTTTCGTTTCCGCGTCGGCGACCGAAATGTCGAGCGCCGGATTGTTGGTGGTTTGCTGGGGCATTGGTGTGTGTGGACGAAGCGTGCCGTCGAATTGCACACCGAATGTCGCCGGCTTGCTGCCGGTGCTGAACCCATACCCAATGATTTATTACGGCTTGCGAATGAGATAACGGACTGCAACGCCGCATTGTTTGATGCAGCAAACCATTTTGCCGGATGCATCCCGGGTCTTCACGAAATACTCCGGCGGCAGGGATTGTTTGAAGGCATCTGGTGCATTGATCCGAGCGAAGTCCTTGGCGCAGGTCAACTGGAGGAGATCGATCGGATATGCCGTGCCTACCCGCACTTAAACGATGACCAGTTTGTTGCCGAGCATCGTGATGAGTGGTTAAGGTAAATTGCTATTGATAGGTAAGCACCACGTTTGCTCCGACGATTTGAACATTAACAATTCGTGTCTGGACCGGGGAGCGGAGACGATAAAAGCGGGTGACGGCACTCTTGGGAATGGTAATGGATTTCGCACCGAGATTAACCACGGCATAGGCATCGTCTGCGAAAGTTCCGTTAACCGAGCCAGCCGATTGCAGAAACACAGGCTCATTGGTGCTCGTGGCGGTGAACGTAAAGTAATTGTAGTTGCCCACCGTTCCATTCGCGCCGGTGCCGTCCAACGCCAACCGCACCAGATGCTGACCGGCGCTGATTGGGATGTTGGGTCTTGTCAGAGTTGTCCATGTCTGCCAGCCACCGGTGTCCAACACGGTCATCGTGCCGGTCTTGTTTTGTCCGTCAACCTCGACATGAAATGTTCCGGCATTCCCGCTGGAAGCTACGCGCACGCCGAGTGTGTAAACGCCGTCCACCGTCGCGTTGACGGTGTATTCCAGCCATTCGCCGGCAGCCGTGAAACCGACGTTGTATCCGCCGGCAGCATCCCCGGTGGTTTCGACGTCCACGCTGGTGTCGCGATACTGACCGCCGTTGTTGGGAGTGTCTGTGTCGTGAAATGCCGCACCTTCACCGCCGCCATCAAAGTTTTCCGCCTGCACGATGCCGGGAATGGTTTGTGGCAAACCAAAGAATGGTGTTTGCCCGTTGATGACCGAAATATTCACCGGACTGGAAATCGCACTGTTGCCAATGTTGTCAGTCGCACGGGCTGTGATGCTATAATAACCGACCGGCACATTGGTCCAGACGACACTGAACGGACTCGATGTATCCGTGCCAATGGGATTGCCATTGGCGAAGAACTCAACCGTGCTCACAGCTCCATCGCTGTCGGCGGCAATGGCGTTGATGGTGATTGCGGCGGTGGTTGAGTACGCGGCATTGTTGCCGGGATTTGTGATCGTGACAGAAGGCGGGTTGTTGCTCGCAAGCAAGGTCAGCCGGTAATAGTTGAGATTGCCTACGAGGCCGCTGCCTCCGTTACTGTCAAGGGACACGCGCATTACCTGCTGCCCCGCATTGATGGCAACATTGCTGGAAACCAAAGTCTGCCAGTTTTGCCAGCCGCCGGTATCAGGAACATCAAACGGGCCTGTCTTGTCCACTCCGTCGAACTCGACATGAAAGAGCCCGCCATCGCCTGCGGAGGCAAACCGCGCTTCAAATTTGTAGCGTCCCGATGCGATCGCATTCACTGTGTATTCCATCCATTCGCCGGCCTCCACCCAGCCCACGTTGAAGCCACCACCAACATCGGCAGTGCTTTGAATGTCCACTCCGTCACTCAGCCGGTACTCGATTCCATTATTTGATGCATCGTTGTCGTGATACGCTATGCCTTCGCCGCCGTTGTCGAAGTCTTCTGCCTGGATCGTGCCGGGAATCGCCCGAGGTGTTCCGCCGAAAGGCGTTTGATTCAACGAGACACCATCACCTTGAAATTCCAACCAGTTCAAAACGAACAAGCCAGTGTCGCCCGAATTGCGAAGGAAAACGAAATAGAGATCGTGCGTTCCTCCAGGATTACTGATCGCCGCTGTCACGTTGCTGTATGTGCCGCCAGTGACAGGAATATTTACGAGACTGACAAGCGGCCCAGCAGCCGAATCAACGTGAACCTCAATGCGTCCACCCGATCCGCCAGCGGCAACACGATAAGTTACCGCGTTGATGTTCGTCAGGTTCATCGGCGAAAAAGTGATGTAATCGCCGTGATCAATTCCGACGATGTCCAGGCCGCCGCCGTTTGGATCAGCAGTCGGTTGGGTGAAAGCACCGCTGTTGG
>CAYSDO010000035.1:0-19561 GCA_964429665.1 uncultured Bifidobacterium sp. | reverse complement strand
CGATACATGCCGCCGGTCGAGGCGCACGCGCCCATGGCGATGACCCATTTTGGTTCGGCCATCTGGTCGTAAATGCGCTTCACCGACATGGCCATCTTGTAGGTGACCGTGCCCGCCACGATCATCACGTCCGATTGCCGGGGCGAAAATCGCATCACCTCCATGCCGAACCGGGAAATATCAAAGCGACTCGCGCCCGTGGCCATCAATTCGATGGCGCAGCAGGCCAGGCCCATCGGCATCGGCCAGATGGAATTCTTGCGAAACCAATTCAGCGCCGCGTCCACCTTGGTGTGGATTACATCTCCTTCAATGTTGCGGTCATAGCCAAATTCGGTGGTTTGAGTCATGGGAACGGGCATCAGGTTGCGACGCAACGGAAGGCTAGCGATCAAATTGCAGGCTAGCAAGCTGGTTTCGTTCGTTATTTGTTTGGCCGAGCATAGAAACACCATTTCCGTAGGAGCGGCATATTCCGTTACGTGTTTCCAAGATGGCTCTCCTACGGAGCCTGGAAATCTTCGTTGTCGGGGTTCTACAAGGATGTCGCGCCTACGGCGCTGCAACCACAGCCGCGAGATCCAGATTGAGGAAGTGCCTTCACAGTGTTTCGGACATGAATCAAACCGAGTATTTCGCCAGGATCCAATCAGGGATGGTTTCTGCGCGGGCGGTTTTCAGATTCACCATCGTGTAATGAAACCAGCCGTCGCACGAGAGCTTCTTGTTCTTCTGCTTGATGATTTCAAACTCCACCTTCACTCCGTCTTTGAACACCTCCGCCACCCACGTCCGCACAATGAATCGTTCGCCCAATCCCAGCGGTCGTTTGTATTCGACGTGTGCGGTCCGCACGAACCAGCCAAAGCCGTGCTGGAGAAATTCCTCCATGGCCATCTTGTAGCAGCGTTCCATCTGGTCGTAGCGCGCTGCCAGCACGTAATCCATGTAACGGCTCGCGTGAACATGCTGGTTCATGTCCATGTCATCGGGTCGCACCTGCAACTCAGATTCAAACTTTGTTCCGATCATGCTGCAGGATGACAGCGTAATTTCATCCCGTTGTCAGGTGGGAAATGTGGTGGCGGGCCTCCTGCCTGCCGAAGAAGAGACGGGCGTCCCGTCCGGCGTGTCTCGCGTGAACAAAGTGCGAGCGCAGGGTTACCGGGCAGCGTGGTTTGGTCGTGACACATTTCGGGTGGCAAGATGCCACTCTCCACGGCAGGCCAGAGGCCCGCCGCTACGTTCCAAACAAGCTACAACAAATTCGCCGCCATCATTCAGGCAGCGGCTTGCCTTTGGTTTCGGGCGCGAACCAGATCAGAATCATGCCAACGAGGTAAACGAGCACGATGGTTGCGCCCGCCTTGGAGTAGCTCTTGTCAAAGAATGCCATCAGCGATCCCATCTGCCATGCTCCGACAGCGGCTAGTATGCGCCCGAAGTTGTAGGCGAGTCCCTGGCCGGTGGCGCGAACGCGTGTGGGGAAAAGTTCCGGCAGATATTGCGGCAGCCAGCCGTAGAAAGATGCCGTACACATTCCAACCACACCCACGGTCAGCAAAAATGCCGTGCTGTATTCGCTGAATCCCCGGAACAGAAAACTACAAACGATGAGTGAGGTCAGGCATAATCCGAAGTAGGCGGGTCGTCGCCCAAATCTGCCACCCGCCAGCGGCGCGATCAGGCATCCGATGATTGCACCTATTGATGACGCTAACTGAATGTAGGCTTTGACCCTGGGTTGCTGGCCGTGCGTCATCTGATCGGCCCACAGCGGAATCCATTGCACGATGCCCCAGGTCACGATCAGCGCCACCGAGGAAAAACAAATCGCCAGCAGCGTATTGCGCAACAATCCTACTGCAAAAATCTCCCGCACGGGTTGGGTCGGACCTTTCTTCACGGCTTCCTTCCATCGCTCTGATTCGGGCACGAACAAGGTAATAAGCAGCGTCAACAACGCCGGTGCCGCGCCCACCAACATGACCCAGCGCCACGAGTCCCGCGTGATGGAAAAGAAGATGCCAATGACGGCGATGATGGCGTAGCCGCAATTGGCTGCCGCACCGATGAGCCCGGCCATGAGCGGGCGTTTGTCCGACGGCCAGCACTCCATGACCAGCGCCACGCCGAGCGACCATTCGCCGCCCATGCCGAGCGCCGCGACGAAACGAAACGCGCCGAGGTGCCATGGTTGTTGCGCGAAGTAAGCCAGCCCGGTGAAGACAGAGTAGCAAAGAATGCTCATCGTCATCGCTCGCACCCTACCCATCCGGTCACCCAGCCAACCGAAGATCAAACCGCCCGCCGCCGCGCCGATCAGGAACAGTGCCGTGATCCGCCCCATCCACATCTGCACGAATTGCTCGTCAACAACTCCGGCTGCGGCTTGCATCTCCTGCAACGCGGGACGTGCGACGAGTGGAAATATGCCCATCTCCAGTCCGTCGAACATCCATCCCAGAAAAGCGGCGGTGAGCACCATCCACTGCGCCCGGTTGATTGGCACCAGAACAGAGCTGGTGGGAGATGGGTTGACTGCGTGCATCCACAACAAAACCTGTTTTGTCGCGTGACAGTCAACTGTATTTATTGGTCGTCTCGCATGAGCAGCAGCAAGAATTCACGTCAAGAGCCTGTGGAGTGCTCGGTCGCACTAGACTTGAAAATCCGCCTGGGTCGTAGGCAGATCACGTTTCATTTCGTCGAGACGATAGCCGAAGCCGGGGCCGCAGATCGTGGAAAGATTTATCTTCCCGCCTCGCCGACGGTAGAGACCCGGATGAATCCCGGCCTCGATTGATGAAGCCTCCGGATAAAACTGCATGGCATTCGTTTCCACTCCGAAGAGCGTGCCCACATGGGCTGCGAGTAAGACGTGGGGAATCTGCGCGAGCATCGGGTTGGTCAAATCCTGAACCATGACGCTCATGCCGTGTGACTTTGCCCAACAGGCGCTGAGGATGGCGCCGGTTTGCGTTTTGCATGTTGTCAAAGCCACACCGTTCCAGCCCAGGGTGCGACCCAGTTTCAACATGCGCCAGTCGTGCGCGCTCTCGTCGAGGAACAGTGGTTTCCGCGACGAAACACTGTGAACGTCAATCTGGTTTGCTTCCAGATCGTAAGGGAACGGTTGCTCGACGTACAGAATCATCCCGTAGATACGCGGTTGCTCTGAGCGCAATTGGTCCAGGATGGTGTTCACGTAATCGGGATTGGTGACGGTGCAATTGAAGTCCGCCGAGAGCCAATCCACTCTGGAAGCCGCTGCGATCTGACCTACCTGTTTCATGCGCTGGAAATCCCAATCGGCGTCGTTGCCGCGCAGTTTCACTTTCAGGCATTTCAACTCATCCCGCTGAATCCAGTCTGTGAGCACCACGGGATAACCATCCTTCGGCTCATCACCCGTCAACTCAGACGCATCCAACAAATCCAATCCGCCAACTAGATGCCACGCTGGCAACTCCTCGACCCTGTTGCGTTGCAGGATGTCCTGCGGAAAACGTCCCTGGAAGATATTGTCTTGACCCTCGGCGGGCGTCATGAAATCGCCCAGCGTGCGATTCATGAATTCCGGCCCGTATGTCTCGTAAACTGGACGTTTGTGGAGATTGCCGTATGCATCGTGAACAGCGATGTCGAACATCGAGCAGCAGATCAACGCAGCCAGCCATGGAATTTTTTCTGAAGCATCCTTGTCTCGGTTTAATCGCTCCAGGGTGGCTGGCAGCGTGTGTTCGCAGAAATCTGCGCCGATCTCGATGGGATGACCAAAAACATCGAACCTGGCCCACTCGTCAGCGAGCTGGACGCAGAACTGTTTGAGCACCTTTTGGCGCTGTTCAATTGATGTCTTGCCCGGCCAGGCCCATTGAACGCTAAGTGGTGTTTCTCCCCAACCTTCAGCCGTCTTCCCTGCCCGATCGCGCACGCGGACGCGAACCCGCGCACAGATTACCGATACCAAGGTTTCAGAACCAAACTTCAACGGCACACGCGTCCGGACAGGCAAGAAATATAATGTCGCGCCGATGATGCGGATGTCAGTTGGTTTGGGCATGCTTTGCGGATTAAGGTTTGAGTGATGGGCAATCCAATCGTGTTCAATTCTGTGTTGGAGTCCCTTGCTTTGCCGAATCCGCAGGACGACGCAACACCGCTTCATCCCGACGCGTCGTCCAGAAAATGGCGTTCTCCAACAGACGCCGAAAAGACTGCTGCGTGAAATCCTCCTGTGTGCCCAACGAAGTGTAAAAGATTCGAATGCCCTTGAGCTCGCGCACCCACGCCAACGGTTCACTATTGGTTCCAGTTGTGCCTTCGAGCAACACCACGACGTCGTCAGCGAGCGTCGGGTTCTTGTAGAGTCTGAAGGAATTGAAATTCGTTACGCCAGCCAGTACGGGATGCGTGCCGCGACCAGGAGACAAATGCACCGAGCCCCGTTCATCACCATAGTGTCCCTGATATCCACCGCCGAGGATTTCACGATCAAACTCAAGATAGTTCGAGAAAGCGTGACTGGCAGTGCGAAGGCCGATCACCGGTCGCCCGCTTGCCAGGTATTTTTTGACGAGTTTAAGTTGTGTTGCGGGCAGTGTGATGCGCCGCGTGAAGACGATCATCAGGTCTGTCGAATCGAGTGCTTCCAGGCCTTGCAGACCTTCGCCTTTATCCTTCCCATAAACCATCTGGCAGACGATGCGATAGTGACTCTCGATATATCGTTGAAATTCACCGAGTGACTTGTCGGAGTCGTACTCAGCCGATGCCGAGAGCAGGCAGATTTTTAGAGGTAAAACTTCTGCGCCATCCGCAAGCGCCGCAGCGAACAACAAGGAAACAAACGCAAGCAATGGGATGAGACGATGCGACCGCAGGAATGACCGACTTGTTTTAGTCATAAATTGTTCCTTTCTCACTCTGTGACACCAAGCATCTGTTGGTTCAGGTTGAATCAGGCGGTGGCGAAGGGCAATGTTGTGTGCCGTGGCGAGCCTGAGATTAAAGTTGGAATTGTGGAATCTTCAACAGTTCACCGCCCCTCGTCGCCGACTTGTGAGCCACGATGCCGGCGACAGTCATGTTCAATGATTGCGCAATATCAACCAACGGGGTGCGATCCTGGAGTATCGCGGTGACAAACTCATTCATCAGATACCCATGCGAACCACCATGACCTCCGGGCTGAACTGTTGGAGGCAGTGGCGGGCGGTTGAGGTCGGGCAGGTTATTCTCCAGCCCGTCGTACTTGCCATAGAACGAACCTTTTTGTCCGCGCACACGACCAACCTCTCCTCCGTAGCCAGGCGAATCCCAGCTCACCGCCATGCGCGACATTCCGCCTTCACTGGTGCGGAACATGGCGATCTCTGTGCCGAACGGATTTTTGTAAGAGTTCTTTGCCGGCAACAGATGCTCAATTTTGCTCGGCATGCCCATGCAGGAAACTTCAGTAAAGCTGCCACCTGTGACGCCAGTGTAGTAGGCGTTGGAGTGCGTTGGATACCATTGCGGTGGAAGCCCGATGCGCCAGCCTTTGTAGGAATCAATCGGCTCGGACATGTAATGATAATACTCGCCCTCGGAGTAAACGAGTTTGCCGAAACCTCCGGCCCGATAAATTTGGCGCATCGCATGAACTTCCGCGTGGTAATAGGACGTTTCGAACATCATGTATTTGCGACCGCTGGCTTTGACCGCCTTGAAAAGCTCCTCAGCATCATCAAGCGATCCAAAGACTGCCGGCACCGCAGAGGCGACATGCTTGCCCCGCTTGAGGGCCTCCACAGCAAGTCTCGCGTGGCTCGGCGCATCAGTGGCAATGAACACAGCCTCGATTCGATCATCCTTGATGAGTTCCTCACAGGATGGATACGTCTTGGTGCAACGGGTCACCTTTGCCAATTCCGCGCAACGATCCGGGACGAGATCGCTGACGGCGACGATTTCAACATTCGGATGATCTTGAAAACTGAAGGCGGAAGCAAATTTGCAGACTCCGTAGCCGGCCAGGCCCACACGGACCTTCCGGTCTGAGACGGGTTTCCAATCCTTCGAGATGTCGGCGCTCACCGGCGCTTTCTCAAATCCTTGAATGACCTTTTCCGCGCCCTGACTGGAGGCGGCCATGGCAAGGCCTGCGGAGCCAAGCCCCATCGCTTGCACGAACGAACGGCGGGTGATGGGCTTTGTCAGAAGGGGTTGGACTTGGTTATCGGTGTTGGAACAATTCTGGAGATTCGCTGGTTTCATTGTGCTGAAAATGTCTGGCTCATTCCGCGTGTCAAGCCTTCGCGCAGATCATTGCCGTTCGCAGAAGTCAGACCCTTGCCATTGGAACCTGATCAGATTGGGAGAATTCTTCTCCTCAGTGCAACTCAGCGCCAATCCAAACACACGTCTCCTTGAAGCAGGCATACCTCGATTGAGGTATATGTGGATCAACGCCTGGCTGATATTGTAGCCAAGCAGGATCTGAGCAACGTAACTCTTTTGAAAGCGGACGCTACGTCATCAGATGAACCGCCCGGCAAATTGAGACATTGTTGGCTTTGGGACGGTTGGTTGCGGTGGCTGGCGTTTCTGGGCGTCAGCAACCGTTTTTTTGAGATGGCCGGCTTGACTGCATTGAACTGACTCTGCACGATGTGGTCCGAGTTCACCCGCATGTCACGACGAAATAAAAGAACTGCATTCACACTGATTGAGCTGCTTGTAGTGATTGCGATTATCGCAATTCTCGCGGCCATGCTCCTGCCGGCTTTGGGCAAGGCCAAGGCCAAGGCCAGACGCACGGCATGTGTTAATAATCTGCGCCAGATTGGTATCGCCACTGTGATGTACGTTGGGGACTTCAACCGCTATCCAGGCTGCCTTTTTACTCCGAACACGCTCCCCAATTTTTACTACGTCTGGCCACCTCGCCTTTTCATTTACATGGGTGGCAACCGGAGATCGTTCTGGTGCCCGGTTGCCAACCAGAACAGCGCATGGGACACAAATCTAAACAACACACTCGGCGCGATTGGCCCGAAGGCGGGGGTTAACGATCCCTACGGCATCAAGAATACGGCCCGTTTTTCGTACGGCTTCAACGATTGGGGCGGATTCCCAGCCGGTGGCTCTTTTGGGTTGGGAGGCGACGTCGATGTTTACCCGGAGGTGAAGGATGCGCAGGTCAAGAAGCCGTCCGAGATGATCATGCTGGGTGACAGCAAGCCGGACGCATCGTTTGATGGCAACATTGATCCGACAACGCCAGCGGAGTGGCCTTCCAACCGGCATGAAGGCAAAACCTGTATCATGTTCGCGGATGGGCATGCAGAGTCTCCAAATCGAAAAGATGTCATCAATCCCGGCAATGACCTGTGGCGCCGCCGATGGAACAATGACAACCAGCCGCACAACGAGAGCAGCTGGACAGTGAATGCGGCCCAGGAAGCCAAGATTGATCCGTAACCATGCGGCTCTCAGCGGACCTTAAATCTTCCGTGGTTTGTTTTTCTAATCAAACAACTGCTCCCGATCCCACAATGTTTGAGAATTACTTTTAACATCGTATGGCCTGCTGATTCCCCGGATGCTTTTTCTATGAACATGGATTTCCACAACTGCTTCAGATTTCTCCAGTTGTCACTATTGACGATGGTCTTCTGCTTTGGAAACCGTTTGAAAGCAGCCGAAACGGTTGAAGATTTTCGTTTCAAGGTGGAGGTATTGACCTCAGGCATGGAGCAGCCACTTCAACTGAAACTCGCCCCCGATGGCCGCATCTTCTTCAACGAACTCAAGGGCTCTCTGAAGATATGGAAGCCAAACACACGGACAGTGGTGATCGCCGGGATCGTCCCTACTTTCTCCGAGCAGGAAAATGGATTTCTTGGCTTTGCGCTTGATCCTCATTTCGAGAAGAACAATTGGATCTACCTGTTCTACTCTCCCTCGAACCACGTCGGCCAACGCCTGAGCCGGTTCGTCATGCGGGGAGATGCACTCGATTTCGCGAGTGAGAAGATCATGCTCGAATTCGGCGAGCAACGCCGTGAGTGCTGTCATCACGCCGGATCGCTTGCGTTCGGCCCCGACGGAAACCTGTTCATTTCCACCGGTGACAATACTCATCCGTTTGGTGACTCAGCTTCTTACGGTCCGATGGACGAGCGTCCTGATCGCGAGCCGTGGGACGCACAGAAGGGAGCTTCCAACACCCAGGATTTGCGGGGAAAAATTCTCCGCATCCGCCCCACGGCAAAGGGCGGTTATACGATACCGAAAGGGAATCTCTTCCCAAAGGACGGCTCGACGGGTCGCCCGGAGATTTTTGTCATGGGTTGCCGCAACCCATGGCGTATGAGTGTGGATCAGAAAAGCGGCATCGTTTACTGGGGTGAAGTAGGCCCTGATGCGGGCGGCGACAGCCCGCGCGGTTCGCGCGGTTACGATGAAATTAACCAGGCACGCCGTGCAGGAAATTATGGCTGGCCGTATTTCGTGGGCAGCAATTTCCCGTATGCCAGGTTTAACTACGCCACCAAGGAACTCGGACCGATGTTTGATCCTCAACGTCCCGTCAACGAAAGCCCCAACAACACTGGATCAAAAATTCTGCCACCCGCACAGCCTGCAATGATCTACTGGCCCTACGGCAAATCCACTCAGTTCCCTGAACTGGGCGAAGGCGGTCGCACAGCCTGCGCGGGCCCGGTGTTTCACTATCGGCCCTCGTTTGCGAAGACGGATGGTTTTCCGCAACAGTACGATCAGTGCCTGCTGTTCTACGATTGGCAGCGACCTTTCATCAAATGGGCTCGACTCGACAAGAATTCTAAATTCGTTCGCATCGAGTCTTTTACCTCCGCAGTGGCAGTGGCAAACGACAAGAACAAGATCATCGAAGCACAAAAATCCGGCAGATTCATCATCAAGCGGCCAGAAGACAGCCACTTTGGCCCCGATGGTTGCCTGTACATGATTGACTATGGCGAGACCTGGGGGGCAAATCCTGACTCAAAGCTGCTCAAAATCTCATATCAACGCGGCAACATTGCTCCCTTGGCCGTCGCAAGCGCCTCACCAAATTCTGGTCGCGAACCGCTCACCGTTTCGCTCTCCAGCGCGGGTTCAATGGATCACGAAGGGGATTCGCTTACTTACGAGTGGCGACTGCATCCTGCCAACAAACTGATCTCGACCGAAGCCAATCCGAAATTCACCGTCGAGCAGCCGGGAAACTATAGCGTCGAACTTCAAGTCACCGACGGGCGCGGTGGAATCTCCAAAACATCGCTACCACTGCTTGTTGGTAATACCCCCCCAAAGGTTCGCTTTCTATCACCGGAAAATGGCGACTTCTTTACTCCCGGAAAACCTTTGATCTACAATGTTGTTGTCGAGGACGTGGAGGATGGAAGCTCTGCCAACCATGAGGAACTCATGGACGGACGCACTTTTGTGAGCGCTCGATGGAGCAAAGGAGACGGACGCGAGGAAAACGTCGAACCCGGCCTTGCCATGATGAGACAGAATGACTGCTTCAACTGCCATGCGGTGGGTCAAAAAATTGTCGGACCAGCCCTGATGGACATCGCCAACAAATACCGCGGCCAGGAAGGTGCGATCGATGCCACCGTGCAACGTGTCCTCAAAGGTTCGAGCCGCGTCTGGAGTGACGCACCCATGCTGGCTCACGAACAACTCACAACAGATCAGGTGCAAATGATGGTTCGTTGGATTTACAGTCTTGAACCTGGCAAAGCCGGCATGGACATGACCCGCGGCCTCACGGCAAGAATCAACGTTCCGGATGAACAACAGAATCGTGTCGGAGTTTTGGAGGTGAGTTACACAGACGCAGGCCGCCCGCCGGCAGCATCGCTCGTGGGGAAGGCAACCGTCATGCTCCGAAACCATCGAATTGAGGCTGAGGAAAGCACCGAACTCAGTGGAGCAAGCGTTCAAAACGCAGGTCACGCCAGCGGCAAGAAATTTCTTCAGGCCAATGCCGACGGCAACAGCGCACGCTTTGCAGGCTTGAATCTTTCTCGCATAACAAGCGTCACCTGCAAGTTGGCTTCAACCAACTCGGGCAGCACAATTGAACTGCACCGCGGAACAGCCGGCGGCGAAACGTTGACGACGCTTGAAGTGAAACCGACGGGCACCACAAACACATGGACGGAAGTGGTCACACCCATGAAGCCACTTGAACAAAAAAGCGACGTTGTCGTCGTGTTTAGAAATCCTGGCCCTACAAATTTCCTAAACCTCGACTGGATTCAATTCAACCAGCAATGATGCAACGCTCATTCGTTATTGAGCGACGTCCAGCGCGCGTATTGGGAACAACTCCGATTTTTGATGTTGCTCCTGCATCAGCGTGGAGAGTTGCTTGACCACATCTGGAAAGTTGCCGGCAACATTCGTGGCTTCCGATTCGTCTTTGTCCAAATCGTAAAGCTCCACGGGCGTGGGTTCGACTTTTGCCTTGGGGCCGGGATGCAGATTCCGGCGAATGGCCTTCCATCGACCCACGCGGATACTTTGCTGGCCGCCGTATCCGGATGACTCGCGGTACAAAAACGACCGCTCGTCCTGTTTCTTGCCAAACAGCGTGGGCGCAAAACTCAATCCATCCAGGCCCGAGGGAATTTCTGCTTTCGCGCCGACCAGCTCCAGCAAGGTTGGCAACCAGTCCTCGAAACCCGTGACCCTGTCGTTGGTCTTGTTGGCAGCAATCTTCCCCTTCCAGCGCACGATGCATGGAACACGGATTCCGCCCTCATACATTGAACCTTTGCGCCCGCGAAACTTTCCAGCGCTCTCGAAGAATTCCGCATCCGTTCCACCAAGCTTGTCGTAGAGCGGACCGTTATCGCTTGTGAAGACAAAGATGGTATTCTTGTCGAGGCCCAGTTCCTTCACGAGATTCATGATGCGGCCCACTTCACGGTCCATGCGCGTGATCATTGCAGCATACGCTGCCCGCGGAGTCCGATGCGGCAGGTAGGCGCCGGCAATGTGCGGCGTCTCGGGAAATGCCCCAGCATATTCCGCCAGGGAATCCTCCGGCACTTGGAGCGCCAGATGTGGCACCGTGGTCGGGAAATAAAGCAGGAACGGCTGGCTCTTGTGGTCACGAATGAATTGCAGTGCCCGGGTCGCAATCAAATCCGGCGCGTAATCCTTGCCGCGATACTGTTCGTAGCTGGCAGGATTGTTCGGATCGGCGTCGGCCGGGAGTTTCTGATGCGCGGCAAACTTGGGATTGTTCAGTTTCACTTCACGATCATTATCCCACAAGGCGGTCGGATAATAATTGTGCGCCACTGCCTGATCATTGAACCCGTAAAACTGATCAATGCCCTGCTTGGCGGGATCGCCTGTCGAGCCCACCGGACCCAAACCCCATTTGCCAAACGCTCCGGTGGCATAGCCGAGTTTTTTCAGCGTCAAAGGTAGTTGCAGGGCGTTCGAAGGAACTGGCATCTGCCCCTCTTCGAAAGGCAGGCCTGCTGACTTCGCCTGTTTATTGTCGCGGATGAAGGCGTGACCGGGATGCTTTCCCGTCATCAACACACAGCGTGACGGGGCGCAAACATTGTTGCCGGCGTAGTGCGTGGTGAGGCGCATGCCTTCCGCCGCGAGCCGGTCAATGTTCGGCGTTCGGATCTTTTTCTGGCCGTAGCACCCGAGATCGCCGTAGCCGAGATCATCCGCAAGAATGAAAACAATGTTCGGCCTTCGAGCAGGCGCATCCGCTGCAAGGCTAGCGCAACCAATCAGAATGACACCCACACTCAAACAACCCAGCAACCTCGTTTTCATTTAAGTAGCCTGCTTGGTCTCCGGTTGCTTTTTCTTTGAATCCGGTAACGGTAATGACTCCGGCGGGTCCTGCTTGGGCACTTTGAGTTCCGTCCGCAGCCGGTCCAGTTCCGCGTGCAGTTTCTGCTGTGCCTCTGCGTAATCCGGCTGGCCATACACGCTGCGCATTTCCTGCGGGTCCTTTTGCAGGTCGAACAGCTCCCAGTAATCCACGTCCCGATAAAAATGAACCAGCTTATACCGATCCGTCACCACGCCGTAATGCCGGTGGACATTGTGCACACCCGGATGTTCGTAGTAGTGATAGTAAAAGCTCTTGCGCCAGTCGGTTGGCGTCTTGCCGGTCAAGATGGGCACGAGGCTGCGGCCCTGGATGTCCGCGGGAATCGGCAGACCGGCGGCTTCGAGAAATGTGCTCGCGAAATCAATGTTGGAAACGATGTCCTTGTTCGTACTGCCGGGCTTGGTCTTGCCGGGCCACCGAACGAGCAGCGGCGTGCGCAGCGACTCCTCGAATATCCAGCGCTTGTCGAACCACCCGTGTTCGCCAAGATAGAATCCTTGATCCGAGGAATATACGACGATGGTGTTCTCCGCGAGGCCCTCGTCATCCAGATACTTCAACACCCGACCGACGCTTTCATCCACGGACAGAACCGCGCCCAGGTAATCGTGCATGTAGCGTTGGTAGCGCCAGCGGACAAGGTCCTTGCCGTGGAGATTGGCGTTGGTGAAGGCCCGGTTGCGCGGCTCGTAGTAGGCGTTCCAGATTTTCAATTGCGCCTCCGTCATGCCGCCCGGCGTGGTCAACTTTGCATCCAGTGGCGTGAACGTCTTTTCAATGGTCATGTCCTGTTTGTGCTCCGCCTCGCCCCGACCGGAATAATCATCGAACAGCGTTTCCGGCTCGGGAAATTTCCGGTCGCCATTCCAGCCGAGGTTTTTCAGGTTCGGCGACCACTCACGATGCGGCGCTTTGTGCTGGCACATGAGCAGAAACGGCTTGGACTTGTCACGCTTCTTCAGCCAGTCGAGCGAAAGGTCGGTGATGATGTCTGTGGTGTAGCCCTCGCGTTTGATTTTCTCGCCCATGCGATTCATGGGTGGGTTGAAGTAAACGCCCTGGCCCGGAAGGATGTCCCAGTAATCGAAGCCCGTCGGGTCGCTCACGAGATGCCATTTGCCAATGACGGCCGTCTGATAACCGGCGGCCTGAAGCAGCTTGGGCATCGTCTGCTGCGAACCATCAAAGCGGCCACGATTGTTGTCATAGAAACCGTTCATGTGGCTGTATTTTCCCGTGAGCACACACGCGCGACTCGGTCCGCAGATGGAATTGGGCACCATGGCCCGATGGAAGATCATGCCCTCGCGGGCCAGCCGGTCCATGTTCGGCGTTTGAATCAGCTTTCGGGGATCGTTGTAGGCGCTGATGGCGGCAAATGCATGGTCGTCCGAGAAGATGAAAACGATGTTGGGCTGCTTGGCCGCCGCCGCCAAAAAGGCGGGACAAAGAATCGCCAGGAAAACGAAGGCGCAAAAAGCGAATCGAAACAGTTTCATGATTGGCAAATTGGATTCCGAGCAAGGTGCCGAGTCAACACCGCAATTTGATCGAAACCGCCAACAGTCTGGTAGAAGTTCTCGCGCTGCGAGAACTCCGCCCGCGTAGAGCGGGCGGAATCGAGGGATGTAGCGTCGGCCATCCTGGCTGACGTAGAGCCGGGCTTCCAGCCCGGCGGGGAAGACGCATTTACAGATAACGGCCCGGTATGATTCAAGCGGATTGGTGATGCGACGTTTTTTCCGGGCGGCGGGACGCGCGCCCTCTACGGCAGGCCGGGAGGCCCGCCGCTACTTTTTTGACCGCCGCCTGGACTTGTTGTCTGACCACACGAGTTTGAATTTAAGTCCGGTCAAGCCGTGGCGTTTGACCAGTTTTTTTAAGCTCTCGTGGTCGAAGTCGTCGCGCTCCAGGGCGTAGATGGCGGTGGCGCCGTCCTCGGGGATTTTGAATACGCAATCTTCGCCCAACCGCTCAGCATGGAACGCGGGCGACTTAATGGTTCGCAATCCAGTGCGTTTGTCGGTTGCCCATTTGGTTTTCTTGGGGTTCAAGTGGCTGGCACAATGGGTGACGTTGTAGAAGTAATACCGGCCTTTCAGCCCTTTGATTTTGACCGGCAAGAACTCGCCCTCGTCCTCGAATGGGCCACACCACAATTTGACCTGCTCGCTACAGACCAAGGCCTTTGAGCCAAAGCCGTAGAAGTCGGCGTGTGTCCCCGTTCCGTTTTCAAACAACAACTCGACGCGCTTCCATTTGCCGGGAAAGGGGCAGCCGCTGAAATTTGCGTCAGCCAAGAACTTCTCGTCTTTGAGTTGGCAAACCAGCTCGGTTTTGGCGTGAAGCTGATGAACTTTCATTTCATTCGAAATTCTTTTCCATCACCTGTTATCCACCCAGATCCGGGCAACTTAGGTGGTGGACACCAAGGCACAGGCCCGCGTTTCTCACTCCATGCGAATTCAAATTTTAGTCCCGTAAGATTGTTATCCTCCACTATCGCCTTGAATTGCTGTTTTCTAGCTTTGTCGGATTGCTCAACGCAATAGATTCGAGTCCCCCTGTCCTCTGGTATTTTGAAGATCACTTGTTTCTTGATTGCAGACGGCCGAAATGCAGGTCCAACGAGTGACAAAAACTTTTTGCTCGGACTTAGGTATTCTCTCACAGATTTGGCAGGATCAACGAACGCACCACAGTTGGTGATATTATAAAAGTAATGGGTTTCTTCCTCGCTCTGAACCGTTACGGGGAGGAACTCGCCCAACGAGTCAAGGGTCGATGCCAAAAGTTTTCGAGCCCTCTCGTTGCAGACAAAATTAGAGCAGCCAAAGTTATAAAAATCTGCGCGAGGCCAAAGCGGTTCATCAAAGAATAATTCAATTCGCCGCCATTTCTTCGGAAAGGGAACTCCCCGAAAATTATCATCATCCAAAAACTTCTCGTCAGATTTCTTACAACTCAGTTGCGCGTAATACCGGAACTTTGTCCCCGGAGGTTTTGGGAATGTACTAATGCGATAGACATTCATAGAATTCATTTCGGATGTTACTATTTTGGCATTACTGGTTCGGCATACAAACCAATCTCCGCCAGCGCCGGGCACACCGGCGCTTGCGTGATGCGCAGCCGCACCTTGTCCGTCGTGATGTAGTCGCCGCGCACCAACCGCCGATTGCCGATGCTCGTGCCTTTGGCGAACTCGACCCAGTGTCCGTCCTTCCACTGGTCCAATGCGAAGGCATCGATGCGCTGACCGAGCGGCAGGTATTCCCGAAGGCTGACCACGTTGAAGGTCGTGGGCTTGCCAAGCTCAATCACGAGTTCGGGTGTGGTGACGTTGTCATCGGTTGACCAATAGGTGTCGCGCTTGTGGTCGAGCAGGTTTTTCGGCGCGAATTGCTTGGCCCCGCCACGCGTGTTGCTGGCGGTAAGTTTCGCGCCCCGGGCAAGATCCTTGGCAAAGGTGGCGTCGAGGATGCGACGGAATTCCCGCAGTGAGGCGATGTCGTTCGCGTGAATCTGCCCGCGCCGATCCGGCGGGAGGTTCAGATTGAGGTCCGCGCCGCGTCCGACGGATTGATAGTAAATGTCGAGCAACTGCGCCGGGGTTTTGACGCGGGCATCCTCTTTGGCGTGATAAAACCAGCCGGGGCGGATGGAGACATCGCACTCGGCGGGAATCCAGTCCGTGCCCGGACGTTCGCCGGAGTTGAGGCCATCGCTCGTGCCGCCGGGATAACGATTGGCGGCGTTGAGCGTCGCCCAACATGGATCGCCGGCGATGCCGCGCTCGTTGCCGACCCAGCGCATGTCCGGTCCGGCATCGCTGAACATCACGGCCATGGGCATCAGTTCGCGAACAATCTTCCGCGTGTTTTCCCAATCGTAATAGATGGTGTTATCAATGTTGCGCTTCTCCTTCGCGCCGCCGTAGAAACCGTCGCCACCGTTGGCGCCATCGAACCACACGGTAAAAACGTCGCCGTAGTTGGTCAGCAACTCGCGCAGTTGATTGCGGTAATAGGTGAGGTATTCCGGGCGGGCGTAGTCGGCGTGGTTGCGATCCCACGGGGAGAGATAAACTCCGAACCGCAGGCCGTGCCGGCGGCAAGCCTGAGAAATCTCTTTGACCACGTCGCCCTTCCCGTTGCGCCACGGACTGTTCTTGACCGAGTGCTCGGTGTATTGACTCGGCCAGAGGCAGAAACCGTCATGATGTTTCGCGGTCAGGATCAGCCCCTTCATTCCGGCGTCTTTGGCCACCTTGACGATTTGGTTCGCGTCGAAGTCCGTCGGGTTGAAAACTGATTCCGGTTCGTCGCCATAGCCCCATTCCTTGTCGGTGAAGGTGTTCACCGTGAAATGGAGGAAGCAGTAGAATTCCATTTCGTGCCAGCGCAGTTGGCGCTCGGTGGGCAAGGGACCATAAGGTTGCGGCGGCGAAACCCGTCCGGCCTTCGCCCGTTTTGCCAGTGTGGGCAGAGCAAGATCATCTGGCTTCACGCCTTTTCGAAAGCCGTTGAAGCTATAGGCTGAGGGCTGGAAGTCGCCCACGAGACGGACATCCGCCTTTGCAGGGACCTTCATGTTGAATCCCCAATAGACACTGTTCACCAGCAGGCGACGCAGATTTTCGTCCAGCAGATCGGTCGAGCTTCCCATGGTGGTGCAGAAAACCTTGTTGGTGTTGCCGGCTTCATTCCTGTGAACGCGATACCAGGCGAGCGGTTGGTGGGGCGCGTTCTTGGTGGGGTGGAGCGGCGAGTCGGAGGTTGTTCCCGCCAGAACATCCGCGCGTACGAGGATGGTCGAGTCCGGCTGCGGGTTCACCTTGTAACATCCCGTGTCGGCGAAGATGTTTCCAACGCTGCGCAACAACGGGTCCTTCTTGAGCGCTGGGTCAACCACGCCGCGCGTGGCTTCCTTGTGATTGTCGCCGAGATGACTGACCCATGTCTCGCCAAGCACCTGTCGCCCGAAGCCGCCCGGCCAGACTTTGCTGTTGTGCGAGTATCGGGCGTAGGCTGAGTTCGTGGGGTTGTTGTACTGAAAAGCATGAGTGCTGGTGCGCAACGCGATGATCGGCTTGCCGGCGAGATAGGCGTCAACGAAATGCTTCATCACGTCGTCGGGATACTGTCGGAAGCGAAGCATCATGAAGATGGCATCGGCATGATCGAGCGCTTCAGCACCGGTCAGGTTTTTTGAAGCGTTGGGATTGATCGTACCGTCTTTTTCATCGAGCGAGAAGAGGACGGTGCATTTGAACCCGTGCCGCTCGGCCAGGATTCTTGCCATCTGCGGGAGGCTTTCTTCGGAACGATACTCCTCATCGCCTGCCAGAAACACGATGTGCTTGCCGACGCCCGGGCCGGATCTGCCTTCGTAAACGACGGTATCTGCGGCATGAGCTGGGCCTGGCGAAGACACAAGAAGCGTGAGAGCTGTTATGACGAGAGGGGCGAACGTTGTGAGGGGCAACTGGTGCATGAGGACAGCATGTTGAACCGGAGGAAATTCCTCAAACGAATTGTGCGATGACCTATGAGTCCGGCGGTCGGCAGAATCAACCAACTACCCGGATGATTGGGTGCTCAGCCGATTATTTCAAAGCCAGAATCCAGTCGCTGAGAATTTTTATTTCCTCGTCGGTCAACATTGGAAACGGCGGCATCAACGCCGGCCCCCATTTGCCCGAGCCGCCATTGCGAACCTGTTCTGTGATTTTCGCATGAGCCGTGGCATCGTTGCGATATTTCTCGGCGACATCCTTGAGCGCAGGGCCCACGATCTTCTTGTCCGGCCCGTGACACGCAAGGCAGCCGAACCGGGTACCCAACGCCTCTGGCGTTCTGGATTCGGGTTCAACAGCCGCAACGATCGAGTTGGTTGAAGCGGCTGAGGAAACAGCCGGTGCTCCGTTGGTCTTGGCGCAATAATGTTCGACGAGATAATCCAATAACGGCTCAACTTGTGAATCCGGGATGGATGAGCCGTACTTCTCGCGCATCTTCTTGACCGACGTAGTCCAAAAAGCACGAGGCAAAGGCGGCTGGGTGCTGACGTATTCAACCGAATGACAGACGAGGCACTGGGCATTGGCGATTTCAGCGCCTTTGGCCGGTTTGAACGAACTGGTCTCCGGCGGCAACTCAATCTTGAACGCTTCGCCCCGCACGAGGAGAGCAGCAAAGACGGCAAGGCTCGCAATTCCGATCTGAAATAAAATCTTGTTCATACCCTCAAGCAGCGTTGACGCGCACAGTTTCGACGACGTTGCGCATGTAGCCCGCTGGATTCCACAGGGGATCCAACGGTTGCGTCTGCCCGATGCGATTACTCGCACGCACCTTCAACTCAATCTCACCCGCCCGATCCGGTGTAAACGTGGTTGTCCATTCGCGAAACGAGTATTTGCCGTGGTCGCGACCGAGCGCGGTCTCGCCCCATGTTTTCCCACCATCCGTCGAAACCACGACTTCGTTCACACCGTAACCGCCATCGAACGTGATGCCGCGCAGGTTGAGCGGTTTGCCAACAGCAACCTTGTCTCCATCCACCAGACTCGTAATGAACGAGCGGACGTTGTATCGGGCGATGGGTTTGGATTTCTTTGGGGTTGTTCCGGGTTCAACGCACGCGCCCGTGTTGTCCGGAATCAGGTAGGCCGGGTTCATCCAGAAGTTCGCGAGGTTCTCATCGAGCACGGTGATTTCGTTGACGTGCTTGACCCAGTAAGTGCCATAGTAGCCGGGCACAACGAGCCGCAACGGATAGCCGTTGAGCATCGGCAGGTCTTCGCCGTTCATTTCGTAGGCGAGCATGACTTCACCGTCGAGCGTATGATCCACATCCAAGGCCTTCACGAAATCCGGCGACTTTTCATTCACGGGAGAATCAAGGCCGTTGAACGCAACCTGTTTTGCGCCGGCGGCGAGCCCCGCCTTTTCCAGAACGTCTTTGACGCGAACTCCCTTCCAACGCGCGTTGCCCATCGCGCCGTTGCCCATCTGTCCGCCGGCCACGCGCGGCAAACTGAACCCACGGCTGTTGCCGGAGCATTGGTTTACCGCAACCACCTCCACCGGCTCGAACTTGGTTTTCAAATCCACCAGTGAAAGCGTGAGCTGTGAATTGACCCTGCCTTTGATCTCCAAGCTGAACGTCGCAGGATCAATGGAAGTCGGGATCTGCGCGTGATGATAACGCACAAAGAAAGCGTCGTTCGGCGTGAAAATGCCTTCGTTAAAAACGGAGAACGGAGTTTCGAGCTGGGGCGGACGTGTGGTCAGCAGAATCAGCGGACGCTTCTGCGGAAACTTCACGAGCCGTCGCTCACCGTTCGCGAACGGCAGCGTTACTGTCTCATCAGCGAGTGCATTGACAACGCGACCCGCGATCAACCCGCCCGCGCCTGCCAGCGCCGCAGTTCTCAGGAATCTGCGGCGATCAAAAAGGCTGCGGCTGTCGGGATGCTTGATAGGCATTGCAAAAATCTACCCATCCAGCAAATAAAGAGAAGTCTGGTTTTACGATTCAGTTTCCGCCTGGTGGCCATGTGTGCTGACGCCCTTCAGGTGCCGGGGTTGTTTCAACTTTCCGTCCGCCTCAACCGCTTTTGATCGCAAGCGGGAGGAGATCGGTAATCGAAGCTTTCCA
>CAYSDO010000034.1:16844-20186 GCA_964429665.1 uncultured Bifidobacterium sp. | reverse complement strand
ATTGATGTATTTGAAACTTACTCTGGAGTCGGCGTGTTCTCACACTTGGGCTGGGCGGACGACCTTCTTCTTAATACTCATGTTTCCGCCACGGTGAGTGGTTCTTCTGGTGGAACGAGCCGCACCATCAAGCTTGTCACCAAGACCAACGCATTCGGCACGACCTCTGTGACGCTCATCGCAGACGACGGTTCAGCCTCGGCCACGAACACGTTCAAACTCACGGTGTCGCCGGTGAACGATGCGCCGAGTTTCTCGCTCACCTCCACGAACCTCACCGTCGCCAAGTTCGGCACGTTGCAATCGCTCGCCAACTTTGCCACGAACATGCTGGCCGGGCCGACGAATGAAGCGGGCCAGAAGCTGACGTTCATCTGCACGACAACGAACACGGCGTTCTTCAGCAAGCAGCCACTGATTTCCGCCGCAGGCACGCTCACTTACGCTGCGGGCAACCAGGCGGGCACGAATTACGTGACCGTGCGCCTCACCGACAACGGCGGATTTGCAAATGGCGGAACAAACAGCTCTGCTTCCCGGACGTTTGTGGTCTATTCACCCGCGAATCCCTACAATGTTCTCAAGGGCACTTTCAACGGCTTGTTCTATGAAACCAACATCGTGCATGAAAGCTCGGGCTTCTTCACATTCGTGATGACAGCCAACGGTTCGTTCAGCGGTTCGATCATAAAAGGCGGCACCTACTCGATGAGCGGCCAGTTTGACAGTACAGGCTCTGCCACGATCTCGGTGACGCGTCCCGGCACAAACGCACTGACCGTCACAATGGCGGTGGACTTGAGCACCAATTTCACGGAAACCGTTACGGGTTCTGTGACCGACGGCAACTGGACGGCCGCTCTTGCCGGTGACCGCGCACCGTTCAACGCATCCACATATCCAGCGCCTCAAGCGGGCAAATACACAGTCGCCTTCCCGGGTGCGGCTGGCAGCACGACCGTTCCGGCGGGTGACGGCTTCGGCACGCTGACAGTAGATGCTGGAGGCAAGGTGAAGTTCGCCGGCACGCTGGCCGACGGCACTGCCATCTCGCAGAGCACTTCGATTTCGAGAAACGGTGAATGGCCGTTCTACGTATCGCTCTACAAGGGACAAGGCTCGATCATCAGCTGGATCACGATTACGAACACCGGCACAAGCGGCTTGAGCGGCGCGTTCAGTTGGAACAAGAACACCGTGAGCAACTCGACGTATTATCCCTCGGGTTTTGGTCATGACGCGACTGCTATCGGCTCAACGTTTACCGCTCCGCCTTCCGGAGCGAGGGTGATCAATGCGAGCACCGGAAACGCCACGTTTGACGACGGTTCACTAGGTTCTGCGTTCGCGAGCGGCTTCACGCTCTCCACGAACAATGTTCTCGCGGTGGATGCACCTGCCACGAACGGCCTGACGCTCTCCATCACTGCATCAAGCGGTCTGTTCACCGGCAGCTTTACGCACCCCGACACTGGCAAGAAGAGCGCAATCAAAGGCGTGATCCTGCAACAATCCACGAATGGTTACGGATTCTTCCTGAGCACCAACCAAAGTGGCTCCGTGCGTCTGCCTTGACGGAAGAATCACCCGCACTAAAGCGCCCGCAGGGAAACCGGCGGGCGCTTTGTTTTCATGAAGATGCGAAAGCCAGCAGAATCAATCGTATCCACCAGCTACGCCAGTTCCCGCCACAACATTGCGCCCATGCGCTGGCCGCCTTCGAACACGTCGAGATCAAATTTCTCGTTTGGCGAATGCGCGTTGTCATCCGGCAACGCCAGTCCCAAAAGCAGCGTGTCCGCGCCGAGAACTTTCTTGAACTGGTTGACGATGGGGATCGAGCCACCCTCGCGCAACAACACCGGTTCGCGCCGGAACGCGTTCTTCAATGCCCGCAGCGCAGCTTGTGCGTCGGCGCTTTGAGGCGACACCATGTAAGGCTCTGCACCGTGACCTGCCTTGACTTCGATGCGGACTCCCGGCGGACAATTCTTTTCCAGAAACGCGCGCACTGACTTGATGATGTGCGCCGGCTCCTGATCTGGTACAAGCCGCACAGTGATTTTTGCCTTGGCCCATGCGGGCACAATCGTCTTGCTGCCTTCGCCCTGATAGCCGCTGGTCAAGCCGTTGATCTCGAAAGTTGGACGCGCGCTGCGCTGTTCGTCCGGCGTGAAGCCGCGTTCGCCGAACAGTTCCGGCACTCCGAGAAACTTCCGGTATTTGTTCCGGTTGAACGGAAGCCGAGCCAGTTGTTTGCGTTCAAATTTGGTGAGTGCCACGACGTTTTTGTAGAATCCTGGAATCCTGATCCGACCATTGCCGTCGTGAACGGTTGCGAGCAGGCGGCTCAGAGCCATAGCGGGATTCTGCAATGAACCGCCGAAGATGCCGGAGTGCAGATCGCGCGAGGGGCCGTGCAACGTGATTTCAAACGCCGCAATTCCGCGCAACGCGTAGGTGAGTGCGGGAAGATTCTTCGCGGGCATGCCCGTGTCCGAAACCACCACGGTGTCGCAGAGCAGTTCTTGTCGGTGTTCCTGCAAAAAGCCCGCGAGACTTTTGCTGCCGACTTCCTCCTCGCCCTCGATGACAAACGTGAGATCGCATGGCAGTTCAGTTCCGGTTTTCAAATAGGCTTCAACGGCTTTGAGGTGCGCAAGGTTCTGGCCTTTGTTGTCGCTCGCGCCGCGACCAAACAGCGAGCGTCCGCGAATCGTCGGCTGAAACGGCGGCGTGGTCCAAAGTTCAAAGGGCTCGGGCGGCTGGACGTCGTAGTGACCATAGACCATGAAATGCCGGCGGCGCGCGACGGTTTTTTTGCGCGGCGTTTTGGCGACGACAATGGGATTTCCTTCGGTGGGGCAGAGACGTGCTTCCAGTCCAATGTCGCGGCAATGATTGACGAGCCACTCCGCACAGGCGCGCGTTTCACCAGCATGTTGGGGTTGGGCTGAGACGCTTCTGAAGCGGACATAGTGGCAAAGTTCGTCCACGAAGCGGGACTGGTTGCGTTCGAGATAATTCAGGACGGATTCCATGCGCGGGAGTATTCGGAAACGGGGACGAAAGCCAAGCGCTTTGAGCTTTTGCGTTAATCTCCTTGGCCACCATGACAGCATGAGATTACGATCAAGGCGAAGGCTACGAGTCTGAGGGAAGCAACAACGCATGGCAAAGAACATCGTCTATTTCGATCTCGAAACACAAAAGTCCGCCGACGAGGTGGGTGGTTGGGACAAGATCAACCGCATGGGCATGAGCGTAGGCGTTACTTACAGCACTGCGCGCGGCGACTATCGCATCTACGGGGAGAAGCAGGTGAATGATTTGCTGACAGAT
>CAYSDO010000034.1:0-16834 GCA_964429665.1 uncultured Bifidobacterium sp. | reverse complement strand
TTTGCAGCGCGCCGATCTGGTCGTGGGATTCAACATACTGCGCTTCGATTACGAGGTGCTTCATGGTTACACGCCGTATGATCTCACACAGCTACCCACGCTCGACATGCTCGTGGAGTTACAGAACACCCTGAATCATCGCCTCTCCCTGGACTCCATTGCCACCGCGACGTTTGGCGTTGAAAAGACCGCCGAAGGTTTGCAGGCCATCGAGTGGTTCAAGCAGGGAAAACTTGCCGAGATCGCAGAGTATTGCTGTTACGATGTGAAAATCACCAAGCTCGTCCACGAACACGGCGTGAACCAGCGTCAGTTGCATTACATGAACCGGTTTGGAAAAAAGCTTACCGTACCGGTGAAGTGGTGAAATCGGCGGGCATTGATAATACGGGCGCAAGCCATTAGCTTCATCCCATGCTCGAAGATCGGGAATACATGCGTTACGACGACAACAGAAGCAGGCGGCTGTCCGTCACCACCGTCCTGTTGATTTGCCTTGTCGCTGTTTATTTGATTCAGCTCGTGATGGGTGCGGTCTTCGGGGTGAGCATAGACCGACTGCTGGGTTTGAGTCTCGATGGCTTCAAGCACGGCTACGTCTGGCAGATTGTAACCTATCAGTTCCTGCATGCGACACCCTGGCCATGGCATCTGCTCTTCAATGGGATTGCATTGTATTTCTTTGGCCATGCCTTGGAGGAAATTCTAAACAGATCCCGCTTTCTGACGCTCTATTTCACAGCGGGAGTGCTTGGCGGAGTTTTGCAGCTTTTGACCACGTGGGTATTTGGACGTCCGGACTTTGTGCCCACTGTGGGTGCATCCGCTGGAGTTGCTGGTTTGGTCGCCGCGTTCTGTACGATGTTTCCTGAACGGGAAATGTACGTGATGATTTATTTCTTTCCGGTCCGGGTCAAAGCGAAGTACCTGCTTTGGTTTACGCTGGCTCTTTCTGTGTTCGGAACATTGTTTCCCATGGATAACGTGGCGCATGCGGCGCATCTGGGCGGAGTGCTTGCAGGTATTGCATGGGTGAAACTCGGGTGGCAACACGACTTTAATCAATTGCCTTGGGAACGTTGGTTCACAATGCACAGAGGCGCAGACTCTCGAAAATCAAGACGCCCGTCCGCCGGTCAATCGCGCCGACCCGTTCCGCCCCAGGAGCGCGAAACCGCCGGGGCCTTTATCAGTTCCGACGTGGATGCCATTCTCGACAAAATCTCCGCCCATGGCATCCAAAGTTTGACCGAAACCGAGCGAAAGGTGCTCGAAGCCGCCCGCAAGAAGATGGGCAGTAAATGAGTTTCATTCGCAGTCTTTTGCCAGCCAGTTTTGATCCCGCTTAAATTTCTTTTGCCCACAAGGTTTGCCGCTATAATCCCCGGGATGTTCAAGACGCAAGATTTGCATGTCCGCGAAATCGTCCGGCTTTCCCCACCCCGTGTGGTGAAGACGGCGTTTCCCGCCACTCCTGAAGCCACGGCTACAGTTGCCATGAGCCGGGAACGCATCATCCGCATTCTGAACCAGGAGGATCCGCGCCTGCTGGTGGTAGTTGGTCCTTGTTCAATTCACGATGAACGCAGCGCGATGGAATTTGCCGGGCGACTCAATGTCCTTCGCAAGGAGCTATCGGATCGGTTGGAAATAGTCATGCGCGTTTATTTTGAGAAACCGCGCACCACCATTGGTTGGAAGGGATTGATCAACGATCCGCACCTGGATGGCACTCAGGACATCGAGGCAGGGTTGAAGATCGCGCGACGGATGCTCGTGCAGATTGCAGGCATGGGTTTGCCTGCTGCCACGGAATTTCTTGATCCGATCGTGCCGCAATACATCGCTGACCTGATCAGTTGGGCAGCCATTGGCGCACGCACTACAGAATCACAGACACACCGCGAAATGGCCAGCGGCCTTTCGATGCCCGTAGGTTACAAAAATGCCACGGACGGCGGATTGCAGGTGGCGATTGATGCGATGGGCGCGGCGCGTCACCGGCACAGTTTTTTAGGTCTCGACGAAGACGGCGCGATCAGCATCGTCCGCACAACGGGCAATCCCAACGGTCACGTCGTTCTTCGGGGCGGACGTGCACGAACGAATTATGACGCCGCGAGCATCGCGGATGCGGAAGCCACTCTCACCAGGTACAAACTACCCGCCGTGATGATGGTGGATTGCAGCCACGCGAACTCGGAGAAGAAGCATGCGCGACAGGAGGATGTATGGCGCAGTGTGATAGAACAACGCGCTAACGGCACGCGCTCGGTCATCGGCACAATGGTTGAGAGCCATATTCATGAGGGCAGCCAGCCCTTTCCTAAGCCTGCCAGGGAATTGCAGTATGGTGTTTCAATCACCGACGCCTGCTTGAATTGGGAGACCACCGAACGCATGTTGCGCTGGGGTCACGAACAACTTGGTGGCAGGCTTGCCGCAGCAGCGGTTGCCGGATAGTTTTGCTTAGTGCGTCTGTAGCTCAGTTGGATAGAGCATCTGCCTTCTAAGCAGAGGGTCGTGGGTTCGACTCCCGCCAGACGCGCCATTTCAAATATGGAGTGCGGAATTCGGAATGCGGAATGCCGGTGTCACTGAACATCATCTCTCGCCATGTTGAATCTTGAACAACTTTCCGAACTGCTGAAGAAAAACCACGATGCCGCATCCGCGCGCGTGAAGGAATTTTCCATCGGTGGCAAGCCGTTTGCATTCAATTCGCGTCCCGCCATCATGGGCGTGGTAAACCTCTCCGCCGACTCATGGTATCGCGAAAGCGTCTGCCTCTCCACCGATGCCGCCATCCAACGCGGGCGTGTCCTCGCGACCCAGGGAGCGGACATTATTGACGTGGGTGCTGAATCCACATTGGCGCACGCAGCGCGCGTGGATGACGCGGGGCAAAACTCGAAGTTACTCCCTGTCATTCGTGAATTGCGCGCGGCGAACATTCTGATTTCCGTCGAGACGTATCAACCCGCTGTCACACGCGCCTGCCTTGAAGCCGGAGCGAACATCCTCAACCTCACCGGCACGGAAGGTTCGGACGAATTGTTCCGCATGGTCGCCGCGCACGATGCCGCCGTCATCATCTGCTACGTGCAGGGCAAAAACGTCCGCGAAGTCGGTGACTTCGACCTGAGCGCCGATCCTGTTCCGATGATGCGCGAATTCTTCTCGCGCCACATCGAGACCGCGCAACGCAACGGCATACACCGCATCTTCATTGATCCCGGGCTGGGCTTCTATTACCGCAACCTTCAGGACAGCGCCGTGCGCGTGCGTCATCAGATGAACGTTTTCCTGAACACGTTCCGGCTGCGCGAACTGGGCTTTCCCGTCTGCCACGCCCTGCCCCATGCGTTCGAGTATTTCGGCGAGGAAGTGCGCTGTGCCGAGCCGTTCTTCGCGATGCTGGCCGCGCTTGGCAAGACCGACCTGTTCCGAACCCACGAAGTCCCGCGCATCAAAGCGGTGTTGGACACGATGCGGGTGTATTGAAAGCGGATTGAGTCGCGCGAAGAGGGCGAAGGATGCGAAGGGATTTTAACAAAGGCCTTGCAGACCTACCCAAGTTGACCAAACTCAAACCACGAACCTGATTAGAGACAAAATTGTCACTCAACTAGAGTGTTAGACAAGCCTATCCAATCCATGAATATTCGAACGCTGGACAAACTTCGGATCGACCATTTTCTTGTGGTCGGAGTCTTGTCTCTTTTTACGGCGCTTGGTGTGTTGGATTGTCATGCCGCGGATTTACCTACCGCGTCCGGCAAGTTTACTTTCGACGGCAAACCGCATATTGGAACCGCAACCCTCACTAATACGATCGTCACAAACGCCTCGCTGTTTCTGAACGGAGTGTATTATACGAGCGACGGAAAACCCTACACTGCTGTGTTCAGACCATCGGTTTTCCATTATGATCGGTTCACTACGGTGGTCAAACTGCGGCCGGAAATGGAAATGACTTCTAAGCAGAATTGGCAGCGTTCTCCGAGGAATGTGCTGTTGGCCGGTGGTCCAGCGCACCGTTGGCTAGTGTTGAGCTGCGATCCGAGCGGAAAGGTTAAACTTTCATTGAATAACAATACGTTCAACTACCCATACCCAACTAACCACCCAATTAAAAATCTAACCGTGACCAATGGGCAGTGGACTACCCTGGCCCTGACGGTGGACCTTCAGGCAAAATCGATTGTGACTTACGCCAATGGAAATCGAGTCGATGAACTGCGGTTGCCTAAGGATTTTGTTTTGAGCGTAATGAATGATGAAGAATGGAAAGAAGCTGACAAAGAACTGACGTTTACCGACTACTCCGATGCTGGCACCTTTCATGGGCACGTAGCAGGATTACTCACATTCGACGCCATTCTAACTGACGACCAGGCGTGCCGGCTCACTCGGTCAATTCAAGTGACTACGAACGGAATTGGAGACTTGAGATGATGCTGCCTCGTAAAACGCTAGCCATGCAAGCCATTGGTTTTCAGGGTTGGGGCACAAGTGCAGGATAGAAAACATATTCGACCCTTTCAGGGTCGCACCATAAACACATCGCCAACCGTGGGTTTCACCCACGGCTATTCGTGTCAGGCCGCTTCGCGGCCTGAAAATCTTTTGGCTTCCGCGCGCGACACCAAATCACTTTCGCCTGCAAAGGAACACGCCTTCCTCGCCTGACTTGGTGATCCACTGGTCGCAAACGAGCAAGCCGTGCTTCGCCAATCCAGCACGAACCAGTTCCGGCGTGTAGCGATACGAGAAGAACAACCGCACCGTTTCTCCAGCTCGAAAATTGAATGTGCGTCCCTCTACGACCAACGTTCGCAACTTGTGGAATCGGAAGTTCGCCACGA
Organism: uncultured Bifidobacterium sp.; assembly: GCA_964429665.1. Classification (GTDB taxonomy): domain Bacteria; phylum Verrucomicrobiota; class Verrucomicrobiia; order Limisphaerales; family JADLHS01; genus JADLHS01. Next base: position 11,966 of record CAYSDO010000034.1, on the reverse strand, counting down.
TGCGGCGCAATCCTCCCCCTGAAACTTGTAGCAGCGGACGTAAGTCCGCTCCATCTGAATTCCGCAGTAAAGTCAGAGCCGACTCACGTCGGCTGCTACGGGTTTGGATAACTCCTCGCTTGACGCTGAATCGCAATGTGCCATCGCTGCGTTCCACGCCGAGATCGAGCAGGAACGTCATCAACCAGTCACGCGTCAGTTCGTTGTCGTATTGTGGCAGGATGCGTTTCACACCCCCCTCGTAATCGCGACCCGGCGCAAGGTTTGCGCTGAACAGCAGCCAGTCGCCGCGTCGCACAAGAGCCGCGAGTTTCGGGAGGATTTCGTCCGGCTCGAAGTTCGGAATCATGCCGAAGAAGGTCAGCAGCCGAGTGGTGCGTGGTGCGTGGTGCGTGGACAAAACAGCCGGCAGATCGTCGGCAGTTGCAAGGTCGCAGACGAGCGGCGAAATCTTTTCCGCAACCAGAACACGAAGCGCCGCCTTTTGCGCGACAAGAGTCATCGCCACGCTCACGTCGGATGGCGTGTAGCTGATGTTGAGTTTCTGTGCTTTGAGCAATCCAACCAGGCGCGTGTCTTTCTGTCCGCCACCGCAGCCAAGGCCAACGACATGAACGCGAGGTGATTTGATCCTCTTAACTGCTGCAACGAAAGCCCGATCGTAAGTGGCTGCGCAGTCGCGGTCATTCCTTGAAGGCGAATGGGCCTGATGCAACGCCAGCCATTTGTTCGTTTGCTTGATCGAGTCGTAGTGAAACTTGTGGTTCACGCGCCGCGTACGCAGTGATTCGATCAAATCATGCCGGACATTTTCCGGCGACTGGCTGGAGTGAATGGAAACGTTGACTAAGGACGACATGCGTTGGATGTGGCCGAAACGGGAGACGGAAACAAGCTCGTCATGAAGTCAGCCGGGTGCGGTATTAAGGGTTATTTCTCCCCGCTTGCGAGGAGGGTTTGAAAATGCGGCGGTTGCTCTTCCCGGGCCACAACGCTGATCTCGATCTTTCTGAACCCAGCCGTTTCAAGCCAGCGATGCAGATCGCTTTCAGCAAAACCAAGCCAGCGGTCGCCATAGAGTTTACGTGCGTCTTCGAACTTGTGGGCCAGCAGATCCAGCAAAAGCAATTGTCCGTGAGGTTTGAGCAGTCTGGCTGCGCTCACAAGCGCTGCCGCAGGATCCTCGGCGTGATGCAACGCCTGGCTAAGGATCACCAAATCCACGCTCGCGGGTTCGATCGGCGGTTGCTGCAAGTCGCCCTGACGGAACTCCAGATTCTTCAAGCCGTTCTTTTTCGCCTTGGCGGCCCCGAACGCGACGATCTTTTCAGAGTTGTCCACGGCGACGACTTTTTTGCAGCGTCGTGCAAGCAGTTCGCTTAGCAAACCTTCGCCTGCGCCCAGGTCGGCCACGGTGATCGCAGGCAACATCCGCAGCAGCAAATGACCGAATGCCTGCCATGAACGGCCCGGTCCGTACACGCGATCAAATCTCCCCGCCACCTGGTTGAAAAACACCTGCGCCTGCTCGCGGCGACGTGTGAGAATGCGCTTGAGGTTGATCTGATCGTGGGAATGATCGGAAAGTTCATGGGCGCCACGAAGCGCAAGCTGGATGAATTCGCTGGCCAATGGATCGGCGGCGGGATTGAGCCCGTAAAACGTGCGCTTGCCTTCCCGCCGTGATTTGACAAGGCCGCAATCCGAGAGCAGTCCGAGATGCGTCGAGATTCGCGACTGACCCATGCGCGTGATTTCCTGGAGTTCGTTGACGGAGAGTTCGTCACGTTCCAGGAGCGCCATGATGCGCAGGCGCGTAGCATCTGACAGCGCACGAAGGGACTTAAGAGTGGGCGACATATTGATTATTGCCGCACCTGTAATATTGCGGCGTTCTGTCGTTGATGATTGTCAGAATCGTCCCGAACCTACAAGTCTGCGGAATCACCTTGGAAAAGTGAGGATTGCGCAGGCGGAGCAGCACTTTCATCAAGTGGCGCAAATGTTTTTTGAGTTTTTCCTTGGCAAGAAAAGATGACGCGCCTACAACAGTGATGCTCTTTGAAAGCGGCGGATTATTTTCCGCCAATTTAGTTGCAGTCAAATGCAGGGAACGCCGTGAGAACCGGCGACGGTTGCGCCACTGTATCGGATTACGAACTCCCACGAGCCACTGTCAGTTCCGCACAACGGAGCGGACGGGAAGGCGGGAGCGAGGATTGAAATCCGGAGTCAGGATATCGGTTTGATTGCGCTCGTCCGTCCGCTCCCCCGTGGGGGCGGGCACTTCTCCGCAATGAGAAGGATGAGGCCAGCCTGCCGGACTGTTTCCGGCGGGATTCGTTGATGCCTTCATTTTCCGTTTTGCGGAGTCTGAAGGCTTTTTGCTTTCAGGCTTCGCGCTGGTCTCTCTGAAACAAACCCGTCCCGTCCCGCGCACTGCGGAACGGGGCAAAAGAAAGATCAGTTCATGCAAAAGTCGTTGTTCGTATCGCTGGCACTCGCCAGCGCATTGTTGGTTTCCCGTTCCGCTTCAGCTCAATTCGCAGATGCCGTTGTCTCCTACACATCGGGCGCCGGTTTTCAGCCCGGATTCAATTCGCCCGCCTCCGCTCTGGGCGAACCTTCCCGCGTCACGGTTGATCTTTTCGGCGGACCTGTTGACCCGTTCAACTCGGCCTACCTGAGCAGCCAGCTCGTATCCCTAGGCAGCGGCGGATCGCTGACGGTCCGGTTCAATTCGCCAATCCTTAACGACCCCGGCCATGCGTTCGGTGTGGACTTCAACATTTATGGCAACGCGGGGTTTGTCATCACCAACGAGTTTGACCTAAACACATTTACCTGGGTTGGGATGCCGAGGACGGGCGGAGCGTTGTACGGAGCGGACAGCAAAGCAACGCGTGTTTCGGTGAGCGCGGACGGCATCACGTTCTACGCGCTGAATCCGCTGCTCGCACCGACGGTGGACAATCTTTTCCCCACGGACGGCACGGGCGACTTCGCTGCGCCGGTCAATCCGTTACTCAACGCGTCCTCGTTCTCAGGACAGGACCTTGCGGGCATCCGATCCCTCTACAATGGTTCAGGTGGCGGAGCTGGATTTGACATCTCATGGGCACAGGATGGACTGGGGCAGAGTGTTTTTCTCGGAAGCATCAGTTATGTGCGCGTGGAGGTCTTCACCGGAAACGCAGAGATAGACGGATTCGCAATCGTGCCGGAGCCGGCATCAACATCACTGCTGTTGACCAGCCTGACAGTTATGGCGTTTGTACGACGCCGGAAATAGCTCCAGACCTCGAATCCACTTCGCCCGCTACATCCCATGGCAAGCGCCACCAAGACAATTATTCCACCATCAGCAGGCAGCGAAAGCGGGCGCTGCCCGTTGTGCGGCGGAGCGAATGATTGCCAGTTTTGCACAACATCGGCCTGCAAAGGCGCGTGTTGGTGTGCGTCTGCGGATTTCCCGGCAGAGCTTCTCGCACTCGTGCCGGAGGCCGCGAGGAATCGTGCATGCATCTGCCGAAGTTGCGTGGAATCGTTCCACACGCAACGCTTGCGGACGGGGGATCAGTCCTCGAAGTCGGGCGATTATTACTTTGAGCCGGATGGATTGATGGTGTTTACAGCGGCGTACCATCTGCGTCGCGGCTACTGCTGCGAGAATGATTGCCGGCATTGCCCGTATCACATCAAACCCGCCAGCAATCGGGCCAGTGAGTGCCACAAGGAGGCGAAAACAAATGAGACCTGAGAAGAGCACTGGCGCTCAAATCATCACGCTGCTCATCCTGATGTCCGTCATGCCAGTCCGTGCCGTCATGATCACCCAGGACTTCGCGAGCAATCCTGTCGCGAAGGGTTGGCAGACTTTTGGCGACCCGAATCTCTTTCACTGGGACAGCACAAACGAGAACCTGCGCGTGACCTGGGATTCATCAAAGACCAACAGTTACTTCCATCTGCCGCTCGGCAACATCCTCTCCCACGATGATGATTTTGAATTGAGCTTCGATCTCACGTTTGACGACTACGCAAGCGGCACCACATCGAACAAACCATTCGCCGCGGCATCTGCGATTGGATTTCTTGATCTCGATCAGGCCATGCATACAAACTTTTCACGCGGCGCCGGCGTCAATGCAACTTACGGTCCGCGCAATCTTTTCGAGTTCGATTTTTTTCCGCCGTTTGCATCGTTCCTTCCAACCATTGCGCAAACCGTCGTCTCCACCAACAACGCATGGCTCTATAATCACGAGAATCTTGCCGAGATGACGCCGGGAACAACATTCCGGGTGGCGATGACGTATGACGGCGCGACCCGCACTCTTCTCACAATTGTCACCAACAATTCCGGGCAGTACGGCGACACTCAAACGATCATTGTGCCGACGAATTTCGATTTTCGGGTGGCGACGTTTTCCATCAGCAGTTACAGCGATGTGCGGGACATCGGCTCGATCCTTGCACACGGAACAGTGGACAACATCACGATCACCACGCCTCCTCCACCGGTGGAAAACTTTTCCGGCGCGTTCAATGGCGATGTGTGGCAGGCGCAGTTCATGAGCCGTAGCAACTGGGTTTACAGCCTGGAGCGGACGGCGAATTTCGATTTGTGGACGTCAACAACCGGTTCAATGACGGGAAACGGAGGCATGTTGATCCTGCAAGACACGAATCCGCCAACGGGCGCAACGTACTATCGCGTGAGGGCACAAAAGCCATGAAACGCAACGCACGGCGAGTGGCGGGTGACGAGATGCTGCGCACAGCGCACGGCATCTTCTCGCGTCACCCGTCTGGCTTTACACTCATTGAACTGCTCGTCGTCATCGCCATCATCGCCGTCCTTGCCGCGATGCTTCTGCCGACGTTGGTGCGTGGTAAAAACTCGGCGCAACGGATTCATTGTACCAGCAATCTTCATCAACTCGGTCTCGCCACCCAGATGTACTGGAACGACAACGGCGGAGTTTGTTTCTACGCGATTCCCGTAAATACAAACGGCGGCCAGCTCTGGTGGTTTGGCTGGTTGCAATCACCGCAACCGGGCGTACGAGAAGGTCAACGGGCGTTCGATCTGTCCGCTGGCGTGCTTTACCCATATCTCCGGGGCAGCGATGCGCGGCTTTGCCCGTCGTTGAACTACACGTCGCCGCAATTCAAACTGAAGGCCACCAATGTCGTCTTCAGTTACGGCTACAACAAAAACCTCTCTCCCATCACCCAGAAGCAGCAGCCGATCAAGGTTTCCGCCATCGTACGCCCCGCCGAAGCACTCCTGTTGGCCGACGCCGCACAGGTGAACGATTTCCAATCGCCTGCCTCGCTGGAAAATCCGATGCTCGAGGAATTCTATTACCTGGACGATTCGGCGAGTTATCCGAACGGCCATTTCCGGCATAATCGGAGAGCCAATACAACGTTTTGTGACGGCCATGTGGCTGTGGAGAAGTTTTTGCCCGGTTCGCTTGACCTGAAACTCCCAGGTCAGCTTGTGGCGAGGTTCAGGCGGGAAATACTTTCAGTTCCATGAGGAACGAAGATTGATCTTGTACCGAGAACTCAAAAATCTGGAGAAGCCTCGTTATTCCACTGCGTAAGAGTGGATTTATTCGAGAATCAAGTTGACAGTAGAGCATGGCAAAATAGGATGGAATTAGATAGTATCAATCACCAGCAAAGGCAAAGTATGAGAAGTACAAGAACAACACCACAACGCGCCTCAGGTTTTACATTGATCGAGCTACTGGTGGTCATTGCGATCATCGCGATTCTGGCCGCCATGCTTCTACCGGCATTGTCCAAGGCCAAGGATAAGGCACAGCGGATACGATGCCTCGCCAACGTCAAGCAACTCCAGACGGGCTGCATCATGTATTCGGATGACAACTCCGACTTTATGCCACCAAACAACTCCGGTGGAGTCTTTGGTGTGCCTGGGATGGAAGCATGGATATATGGAAATGTGCAGACGGACATAGACACAAAAGGCATCAAACAAGGAGCCCTTTACAAATACAATCCGAACGATGGTGTTTACGTATGTCCCACAGACCACTGGGCAGTAAAAAGGAATGGGGTCAGTTACCCAACGACTCGAAGTTATTCAATGAGCAGTTCAATGCCACCGCCTACGCAAAAATATTCAAGCATCGTTGATCCAAAACCAGTCAAAGCATTTGTGTTTGTCGAAGAACAAGAGAATCGGACCGCAGCAGATAATTTTATTAATGATGGCAACATCGGGCTGCGTGTCTATCCTTCGACTGAATGGGGTGATCTGCCTGCACAAAGACATGCTGGAGCGGTTTTCTCTTTTGCAGATGGTCACGTCGAGTTTTGGAAATGGAAATCTCCAATCAAGTTATTACGTGGTCGTGGTGCACTTCCTAACGAAAAGGCAGATCTTCTAAGAATTCAAACAGGTCTCCCTGGTTTTGTAGAGAAGTGATGTTATCACAATCTCAATTTGCTGACGATGGTGAGTGGCAAATGTAACACGGAAGCATAATTAAAGTGTCACCATGACTCTCTCCACCACTGTTGCCAACCGAATTCACGCTGACATTCTTGCTTCCAAACTGGTGGAAGGGGATTTGTTCATGACCAGCGACCAGATTGAGGAGCGGTATGAAGTTTCGCGAACGGTGGCCCGCGAAGCTGTGAGCCAGTTGCAGGCACTCGGTGTGGTAACCAGCCGCAGACGCAAGGGTGTCTTGGTTGCACAGCCCGACCCGGTGAAACTATCGGCCCGATGGGTGCCGATGTTTGGGCGCGTGGCTGGGGCAAAAGGATTTCACTTGTTGGCCCAGTGGCGATACGTCATTGAACTGGGCGCGGTAGATCTGGCCATGACCCACGCAACAGATGGCCAAGTCCGGCGACTGGTGGTGCTGGCCGATGAATTTGACGCGGTGGCAGCCCAGCATGGCCACAATGCAGAGGCGGACCGGATTGACATGGCATTCCATGGGGTCATTCTCGAGATGACTGGGAATCCTCTTATCGCGGGAATGCACCAAGTTCTGGCCGATTACTTTCAGTTTTCGGCCATCTACAATCATCCGCCCCACGCCCGCAAGGCAATTCGTGAACATCATACGATTGCAGAGGCATTTCAGCGGCGCGATTTGGAAACTGTTCGGAGCATCTTGCGCTCACACCTGCTGCCAAGCACCGCGGACTGAAAGATGGCCAGCATCCCACATGTCCTTGATGCAAAGCGCTGGCATCCTGGCAAGTGACTCGTTTCGAGCGCACCCTCACGGCACCCTGACTCAATGCCTCGCAACTTGCCCTTCCTCCAGAGTCCAATCATTTCTCCCATCGGGATGACAATGACAGTGCGCGGCGAAAAAACCACCGCGATGCTGCCAGAACCACGGCCAGATTTTTTCGCTGTCGGTCTGTGGCAGTTTCAAATCGCTCAAGCCCTCACGTGGGAAGAATTGAAACCTGCCTTCCTTGTGAATTGGCGGGAGCAATTTCAACCTTGGCTTCACTTCGAACAAAAACATCAGCCAGTGCGTCCGGCCTTGGTAGCCGTGTTCGCTGACAAGACCGGTGAGATGTAGATCACGCGGAGCGAGCTTCAAACCCGCTTCTTCATGCGCCTCGCGGCAGGCGCAGGAGTAGGGCGACTCGCCTTCGTCCGTGTGCAGCTTCCCGCCACAAGGACTCCACAAGCCGCGATTCGGCTCCTGTGCGCGTTCAAGCAGGAGGATTTCGTCGCTCTCGTTGAAGCAATAGAGCAGCGTGGCGACTTTGTAGGGCAAAACCATGGCTGGGAATTAACCATGAATCGAACCGAGTATTAAGCTCCAAATTTCAAACGATGACCCTCGCCATTTCAGGTAATGCCTCGTCAATTGCTCTCCGCCTCCGCGCGCTCCACATGCCGGGAATCTTTTGCGCAAACATTCACCTCCGTTTACAATCGGGCGGGTAAAGAAATGATCCCGCTCGACAAACTCAACAGCATGTTCCGGGCGCCGCAACTGACGCGCACACGGATCATACTCGCCCTGCTCATCGCGCTGGTGGCGGATGGATTGCAGATTCCGTTTCAGTTGGTGCCGATGGCACCCGAGATCATTGACGTGATCGCCATGCTACTGACGGTTTGGTTGCTGGGGTTTCACCTGTTGTTGCTGCCGACGTTTGTCGTGGAATTCATACCGTTCGTGGACATGCTGCCGACGTGGACGGGGTGTGTGATCGCAGTAATTGCTCTTAGGAAACGTGAACAGCGCAACACTTCTCCGCCTGTCATCAACCTGCCGCCTGAAGCCGATCAAAAGAATCTTCCGCCACCTGCGCAACAGTAACCACCGGTCAGGGCTGGCTGGTGATTTTCTGCCAGTCACCGCCCTGTGTATTCGCGTACACCGCGAACGCCTTTTCGTTCTGGATCAAGACTGCGCGCACCACACTCGAGTTGTCCGCATAGCCGAGACTCAGGACTGTGTCCGGGATTATGCCTCCTTTTTTGTGCGCATACACCAGAGCGAAGATTGCCTGTGAGAAGGCCGAATAGGGGAGATCCTTGTAGGCACCTTCGAGCACGTCTTCGGCGGCGTCCGCAAGAAATTCCAGTTGGTCCACCAGATGCGGAAACAGGGGCGCTTGGATCTGCGTGAACTCCAGTTTCCATTGCGGCAATTGGCGCAACACTTTTTCGGCGACGGCAGGCGTGATGGCGGCGGCGCCATTGTTCACGAATTTTACAATCTCAGACATGCCGAAATCCTATGTGAAGCTGCGCCGATGCAAAAGTGAAATCCTTGCGTCACGCCGAAGACCTCCTACGATGTTGCCAGTGTCATCCGCGTATGAACAGTTGCTCGACGCCGCCATCCGCCACCTGGAAGGGTTGCAATCGCGCGGTGTCAGGCATGTTGCAGTGTCAGCAGAGACGTTGCGGGCGTTGAGCCTGCCTGCTCCCGCGCCTGCTGCCGCCCCGTCGCACGCCTCACCCACCTTGAACGCGCCTAAAACTCCAACCGCAACGCGAAGCTATTCAGTGTTTGGTTTCAACAAACCTGGAACTGCCGCTTCTCAAACCCCGCCGCCAATCATGCCTGCCGCCAAGCCCGTTCGTCCTGAACCGAAATCCACCGATGCGGGCAAGGCCGCAGCGTTTGCTGAATTGCAGCGGCGCGTGCTGGCTTGCGTGCAATGTGCACACCTCGCATCGGCGCGCAAGACCGTCGTGTTCGGTGTCGGCAACATTGATTCGCCGCTCATGTTCGTGGGCGAAGCTCCGGGAGCGGACGAGGACGAACAGGGCGAGCCGTTTGTAGGCAAGGCGGGGCAACTGCTGACGAAAATCATCGAGACAATGGGGCAAAGCCGCGCTGATGTTTACATTGCCAACATTTTGAAATGCCGGCCTGACACACCGGGGCAGTCCGCAGGCAATCGCAAACCCACGCCCGACGAAATGAAAACCTGCATCCCTTATCTGCACGAACAGATTGACATCATCAAGCCGAAGGTGCTCGTTGCGCTCGGCGCGACGGCGGTGGATGGATTGCTGGGCAAGACCATGGGCATCTCAAAACTTCGCGGCAACTGGCAGACGTATCGTGGCATTCCGCTCATGCCGACGTATCATCCGGCCTATCTGCTGCGCAACCAGGCGATGAGTGAGAAGCGCAAGGTTTGGGAGGATATGCTGCAGGTGATGGAAAAACTTGAAATGAACATCAGTGACAAGCAGCGGAAGTTCTTTCTGAAGACGTGAGAACGTCCTTTCGTGCTCGCGCTGTCCAGTTCCTCAAGGGATTCCCGATTCTTGACTCCCCCATCGCCCCCGCTAACCTCATCCCATGAGTCGCCGACTGTATTGCTCGCTTTTCATTGCCCTTTGCGCCGCGATGATTCCGTTTAGTTCGCCCGCGCCTCTGGTTTATACGCCGGGCGAAGGCTGGGTCTACGAATCCGCCGACGGCCTCGGCAAATGGCGTCGCGACCGTGCCAAGGATCAACTCGAAGTCGCGCAACAGGCCTTCGACAAAAAGGATTACTCCCTTGCACAGCGCGCCGCTGCTCGCGTCATCCAGGTGTGGCCGCTTTCGGACTACGCTCCGGGTGCTCAATTCCTCATTGCCCGCAGTCTCGAACTGAAGAAGGACGACGAGCGCGCATTCAACGAATACCAGAAGGTCATCGAGAAATATCCCAAGAGCGACAACGTGAAGGAGGCATTACAACGCCAGTATGAAATCGGCCTCCGGTTCCTCAAGGGGCAGCGCTTCAAGCTTTGGAAATACATTCCGTTTCTTCCCAACATGGAAAAAACCGCCGGCCTGTTCGAGAAGGTCGTCAACAATGGTCCATACAGCGACGTAGCTCCACATGCGCAACTTCGCATCGGAGCGGCGCAAGAAAAGCGCAAGGAATACGGTCTGGCAGTTGCCGCATACGAGCGCGCGCTGGATCGCTACCACGACCGCCCGGTGATCGCGGCGGACGCGCGGTTCCGCGCCGGTTCATCGCATCAAAAACAGGCGCAGGCGGCGGATTACGATCAAAGCGCGGCGGGCAGCGCCATTGAGGTGTTCACGGATTTTATCGAGTTGCATCCCGAAGATCGGCGCGTTCCGCAGGCCCAGCGCGTCATTGCCCAGCTCAAGACAGAACAGGCGCGTGGCAGCTATCAGATAGCGCAATACTATGAGAAGCGGAAGAAGTGGAGCGGCGCGTTGATTTATTACAACGAAGTGGTTTTGCAGGATCCGAATTCCGCCCAGGCCAATGATGCCCGGGTGCGCATTGACAGGATCAAACAACGCCAGCAGCCCGCGTCAAATTAACATGCGTCTTCGTCACGCAATTCCTGCCGCTTTGATGTCACTCGCGCTCGTCGGTTGTGCTGGTTACCGGCTCGGCCCGACAAACGGCGATGCTCCCGGAGGACGCACAGTTCAAGTCATTCCACTCACGAACAAAACCATCGAGCCGCGTCTCGGTGATTCCGTCACTGCCGCACTGCGAAAGGAGCTTCAACGCGACGGCACCTTCCGGCTTGCCACGCACGACTCGGGCGACATTGTATTGAGCGGAAACGTCGCCGAATTTCGTCGGCGTGAGTTGAGCTTTCTCCCCAATGACATCATCACGGTGCAGGATTACCGGCTGACGATGACGGTACAGGTGACAGCGCGTGAAGCCGCCACAGGCCGCGTGCTGTTCGACAAACCGGTGACTGGCTACACGTTGATCCGCGTCGGGTCGGATCTGGTGAGCGTGGAGCGCCAGGCGTTGCCGCTGCTTGCGACCGACGTGGCGAAGCAGGTCACGTCGTTGCTGGCTGATGGCGCGTGGTAAGAGCGTCGTTGAATTTCCATCCGCCCTCTTTGTCGGCAAGGTGTCTCCAAGTCCCAAAACATGGAAACCTCCGCCCAAGCTGATCTTTAGCGCGGCGAACCAAGTGCGGCCTCAACGTGCGCGCAAACCGTCTCGGGTGAGATTGCAATCAGACATTCCATCCGATTATTCCACGAACATTCCGATTTCATGCACGGGGCGCATGGCAAGGCGTGGTTCAGCGCGGTTTGCATCTGGCCATAAGCCCCTGTACGACGAGGTTCAGTGGGACCATGGATGCTGATGACAGGCCTGCCCAGCGCGGCGGCGGCGTGCATCGGCCCGGTGTCATTCGTCACCATCAGCTCGCACAACCGGAGCAGCTCAATTGTTTCGAGCAACGATGTTTTCCCCGCAAGATTCCAACAGCGCTCCGGGGCCGCTCGCAGAATTTCGTCGCCCAGTAATTCGTCTTCCTTGTTGCCAAGCACAAGAAAACGCACATTGCTTCGCCGTGTGAGGATTTGCCTGACAAGTTCCGCGAAGTGGGCGACAGGCCAGCGCTTGTTCAACCACCGCGCCCCGGGCTGGATTGCAATCCACCGTGTCCCATCGGGCTTCCATTTCTCCTTCACGCCAGC
>CAYSDO010000033.1:0-20615 GCA_964429665.1 uncultured Bifidobacterium sp. | reverse complement strand
CAGATCTGCGCAAAGTACGGCGTCAAGTTCGAGGTCGAAAAACGCGCCAAAGGCGAAGGCACGGTTCACAGGGTTGAAAAGAAGGTTGAAGTTGACATCGAGGACAAGCCCGAGCAACTCAAGCCGCGACCACCCGTCGTCACAATCATGGGCCACGTTGACCACGGTAAGACTTCCCTGCTCGACGTCATCCGCAAAGCCAACGTCGCCGAAGGCGAAGCCGGAGGCATCACCCAGCACATCGGCGCCTACACGATTTCCTTCCCGCATCCGGAGCGCAAAAACGAACTGCAACAGATCACGTTCCTCGACACACCCGGCCACGCTGCATTCAGCTCCATGCGCGCGCGCGGCGCGAACGTCACCGACATCGTAGTCCTGGTCGTCGCAGCCAACGATGGCGTCATGCCGCAGACGATTGAGGCATTGAATCACGCCAAAGCTGCAAAAGTTCCAATCCTCGTCGCCGTCAACAAGTGCGATCATCCGAACGCAAACCCCATGAAGGCGCGTCAGCAGTTGCAGGAAAAAGGCCTCGTGCCCGACGACTGGGGCGGTGAAACGATCTTTGTGGATTGCTCCGCACTCACAAAGCAGGGAGTGGACAAGCTGCTCGAAATGATTTTGCTCCAGGCTGATTTGCTGGAGTTGAAGGCAAACCCCGACCGCAACGCCAAAGGCAACGTCATCGAATCCGGCATCGAACCCGGCGGCCCAATGGCAACCGTGCTCGTGCGCAAAGGCACGTTGCGGCTGGGTGACGTCATCATCTGCGGCGAGTTTTACGGCAAGGCCCGGGCTCTCATCAACGAGGAAGGCAAACGCCTCAAGGAAGCCACGCCCTCCGTCGCAGTGAAAGTTCTCGGCTTGAACGGCGTTCCGGATGCGGGCGCAGAATTTACCGTGAGCGACGACGAACGTTCCGCCCGCGATCTCGCTGACGAACGCCGCATGAGCGACCGCGCCGAATCTCTCGAAGCCAAGTCGAAGGTCACGCTCGAAAACCTGTTCGAGAAGATTGATTCCGCCCAGGGCAAGACACTGAAAGTTGTTGTCAAGGCCGACGCCCAGGGTTCCGTCGAAGCCATCGTCGAAGCGCTTAACAAAATCGAGAGTGACAAGGTTGCGCTGGAAGTCATTCACAGTGATGTCGGCGCGATCACGGAAAACGACGTGGCCCTTGCGTCCGCTTCGCAAGGCATCATCCTCGGATTTCACACACGCGTGGACAGCACGGCGGCAGAAAAGGCCAAGCACGCCAATGTGCAGATCAAACTTTACGCGATCATTTACGAATTGATTGACGATGTGAAGAGCGGCATGGCCGGACTGCTCGATCCATTGAGCAAGGAAGTCATCGTCGGTTCGGCAGAAGTGCGTCAGATTTTCAATCTATCCAAAGGAGTGCCCGTCGCGGGCTCCATGGTGACGGTGGGTCGCATTGTTCGCGGCAAGGTCCGTGTGCGCCGTCGCAAGGATGTCATTTACGAAGGCGTCACTCAGTCGCTGCGCCGATTCCAGGACGAAGTCAACGAAGTGCGCGCGGGCATGGAATGTGGCATCCGAATCGAGGGCTTCACCGAAATTGCCGTGGGCGACCTCGTGGAGTGTTACACCATCGAGAAAATTGCGGCGAAACTTTGAGACGAGACAGATTATGATCGGGAACTACAAAGCTGTTCGCCTCTCTTGATCTTAATCCCACCAAGCCATGTCAAATGTCCGCCACGAACGTGTCCGAGAGGTGCTCAAACGCTCCATCGGCGAAGCCATCCGCCGCGAGTTTACGGTTGCCGAGGTCGGTCTGATCACCGTCAACGATGTTGAATGCGCCGGGGATCTCAAATCCGCCACCGTCTTCATCAGCATCCTCGGTACTGCTGATCAACAAAAGCACGGCCTCGCCAAGCTCGCCGAGCATCGCGGTCGAATCCAGGGGTTGATGGCCAAGGCGGTTGTCCTGAAATACACGCCCACGCTTCGTTTTGTCGTGGACGATGCAATCAACCGTGGCAACCGCGTCATGCAAATCCTGAATGAGTTGGAAAAAGTTTCGCCCATCGAGCCCAAACAACCATCCGAGGAGTAAGCTCACAACTTCCCTGATGAAATCCCATCCGCAGATTCTCGATCGCATCCTCGACGCCATTCGCGAGGCCAAAACCATTTGTGTCGTCGGTCACATCCGCCCCGATGGCGATTGCATCGGCTCACAACTCGGTCTCGCGCTCGCGCTCCGCGCCGAAGGCAAGAAGGTCGTTTGTTGGAATCAAGACTCCATCCCGGCAAAGTATCGTTTTCTCGATCCGGGGCACGATTTTGAGAAGCCCAAGTCCGGTGAGAAATTTGATCTCGTCATCGCCACTGATTGCGCCAGCTTCGAACGTCTCGGCAAAACCGCCGAATGCATCGGCAAACGAAAGCAGCTCATCAACATTGACCACCACGAGAGCAACACACGTTACGGTGACGTGAACTGGGTATCACCTCGCGAACCCTCGACGGGCGAACTCATCCATCGCCTTTTGAAGACTGCGCGCTGGCCCATCACGCCACCCATTGCCGATCTTTTGTTCACCGCCGTCTCCACCGACACCGGTTCTTTCCAATATCCAAACACCCGGCCTGGTTCATTCCACGTCGGTGCCGATCTCGTCACACGCGGCGCGAACCTGGCGAAGATATGCGACGAAGTTTATCAATCCTTCCCCCTCTCCCGTGCACGGCTGCTCAAGCACGTCTATAGCAAATTCAAGCTTACGCACAACGACCGCATCGCTTACTTCTGGCTCAAGAAGGCTGATCTGACCCGGACCGGCGCGGAAAGCAATGACACCGAGGGATTGATTGATCACATCCGCGCCATTGAACCAGTCATCGTGGCCTGTGTCTTCGAGGAGGTTGAACCCGAACTCACCCGCATCAGTCTTCGCTCAAAGAACAAGGACGTGAACGTGAGCGAAATCTGCGAACAGTTCGGAGGAGGCGGACACACGGCGGCGGCGGGTGCAAGGATTCCCGGTCGCCCCATGTCCATTCAACGTCGCGTCGTCGCCGCCATCAAGAAGGCGATCAACAAGGCGAAGTAATTTTCATGCAAGACTTCTCCGCCCTCGATGGCGCCATCCTCATTGATAAACCCAGCGGCCCGACTTCCCACGACGTTGTGGATGCCATCCGCCGGAAGTTCGGCATCAAAAAGGTCGGCCACTGCGGCACGCTTGATCCAAATGCCACCGGATTGCTCATCATCGTACTTGGGCGAGGCACGAAACTTTCCGAGCGCTTGATGGGCGACGACAAGGTCTATGAAGGCACGATCAAGTTTGGCGAAGCCACCGACAGCTACGATTCAGATGGCGAGATCACCGCCTCCATGCCCGTCATGCCGATGACGCTGGATCAGTTGAACGAGGAGGCATCTTCGTTCGTTGGCGACCAGATGCAGTTGCCGCCCATGGTTTCCGCCATTAAGAAAAACGGCGTGCCCCTCTACAAACTCGCCCGAAAAGGCATCGAAGTGGAGCGCGAGCCGCGGCTCATTCACATCTACAATTTCCGTTTCACGGATTACACCGAACCGCTCGGCACGTTCAAGCTTGCATGCACGAAGGGCACCTACGTGCGCAGCGTCGCGCATGACCTCGGAAACAAACTCGGCTGCGGCGCGCATCTGGCCACGCTGCGGCGCAGTGTCTCGGGCAAATTCGACGTCGCCGACGCGAAAACACTCGACGAAGTATTGAAACTCCCGGTGGCGGAACTGGAGAAGCGGGTGATTCCGTTCTTGAAACTGGCAGTGACATGAAGCCACCAGTCACCAAGCACCAAACTTCAGAGAACCTCATGATTCCAAGCTCCAATCTGTTGCCGCATCGCCAGGACAGGTCCTGGTGTTTCGATCTTGGAATTTTTCTGGAGCTTGGATCCTGGTTGTTGGAACTTTCCCCCGCGTGAACGTAATCCACACAGCCAAAGACCTCGCCGCGGCAGGCCGCAGGGTCTGTCTTTCCATCGGTGTCTTTGATGGTGTGCATCTTGGCCACCAGCAGATCATCCGCAAAACCGTTGCCGATGCCCGCCAACGCGAAGGTCTCGCGCTGGTCGTCACCTTTGACAGACATCCGAACACAATCGTCGCGCCGGCCCACGTCCCACCGATGATTTATTCACAGCCACAAAAAATCCGGGCCATTGAGACGTTGGATGCCGATGCACTGCTCGTGATCGGGTTCGACGAGGAATTCAGCCGGCAAACGGGAGAACAATTTGTCCGCGCGCTGGCGAACGACATTGGCCGCATCGAGAGCGTGTGCGTCGGTGCGGACTTCGTGTTTGGGCAGAAGCGCAGCGGCAATGTTGCGTTGCTAAAGCAACTTGGTGGCGAGATGGGATTCCAGGTTCACGGCCTCGCTGCCGTGGCACTTGATGGCGAAACCGTCAGCAGCACGCGCATCCGCGAAGCCATTCGTTCGGATGATTTTGATGCAGCCGGCCAGATGCTTGGGCGCGCGTATTCGATTGCAGGCAGGGTTGTTCACGGAGATCAACTCGGTCAGAAACTTGGCTTCCCCACTGCGAATCTTGACACCAAAGGACTGTTGCTTCCCGCCAACGGCGTGTATGCGGCACATGCAACGGTTCGGAAACAGATTCACCGCGCCGTGCTGAACATCGGCCACCGTCCCACGTTGCGAAATCCAGCGCCTGAAGTGCGTATGGAAGTTCACTTGTTGGATTTTTCAGACGATCTTTACGGCGAAGAAATGGAAATTACATTTGCCTCACGCCTCCGCGACGAGCAAAAGTTTGCATCCTTGGAGGAATTAAAATTCCGAATCGCCAAAGACATCGAAGCCGCACGGCACGCGTTCTGAGAACACGTTCTCATCTCCCCGGCTTCGCCAATTCTTCCGCTCGTGAAACATACGCGGTGTCGCCCGGCTGGGGCGATTCGCGTCGGGGCATGAGAAGCTTCGCAATCAATCCCGTCCAGCCAGTCTGGTGCGACGCGCCGACGCCCCGGCCCGTTTCGCCATGAAAATATTCATGGAACAGGACGTGATCCTTGAAATGCGGATCGGTGGCGAGTTTTGGGTGCCCCTTCAAAGCGGGCCTCAGCCCGTCTTCGCCCTTGAGAAACAATTTGCAAAGCCGCTGGGCAATCTCATGCGCGGCGTTGTTCAACGTAACAAACTTCCCTGATCCGGTCGGGCATTCGATTTTGAAATCGTCGCCGTAGTAGTGATGGAACTTTTGCAGTGATTCAATGAGCAGGAAGTTCACCGGCATCCAGATCGGCCCACGCCAGTTTGAATTTCCACCAAATAGGCCGTTCCCGGATTCTCCGGGCCAGTAGCGCACTTCGAGCGAATGCCCGCCACTCTCAAAACGGTACGGCTCGCGTTCGTGAACCTTCGACAACGCACGCACGCCGTAATCGCTCAAAAACTCGGTCTCGTCGAGCATCCGGCGCAGCAGGCATTTCATCCGATGTCCACGCAGCAACGAAAGCAGGTGTCGCTCCTCCATGCCATGGTCCTGCCAGCGGGAGACCAGGTTTGCAAGATCGGGTCGGTGCTTGAGGTACCACTTCATCCGTTGATTGAACGCAGGAAGTTTTTTTAACAATGCCGGTTCAATGACCTCGACGGCGAACAATGGAATCAATCCCACCATCGAACGCACCTTCAACGGGATGTTCTGTCCGTCGGCGAGGCAAAGGTGATCGTAATAAAACTCGTCCGTTTCATCCCACAACCCAAGCGAACCCTCCCCCACGCCATTGATGGCAGCCGCGATGTCCAGAAAGTGCTCCAAGAACTTTGTGGCGATATCCTCATAGACCCGATTGTGTTTCGCGAGTTCGAGCGAAATACGGAGCAGGTTCAGGCAATACATCGCCATCCAGCTCGTGCCGTCCGCCTGGTTGATATGCCCGCCCGTAGGCAAGGGCGAACTCCGATCAAACACTCCAATGTTGTCGAGGCCAAGAAAGCCGCCCTGAAAAATGTTGCGCCCTTGCGCATCCTTGCGGTTCACCCACCAGGTGAAATTGAGCATCAGCTTGTGAAACACGCGCTCAAGAAATTCCAAGTCGCCTTTGTCACCCGGATTTTTCTCGCGCCGCGTCTTGCGATCCATCTGGAATACACGCCATGTCGCCCAGGCGTGAACGGGCGGATTCACGTCACCAAACGCCCACTCGTAGGCGGGCAACTGTCCGTTCGGGTGCATGTACCATTCGCGCGTTAGCGAGACCAGTTGTGACTTCGCAAACTCCGAATCCACCAGGGCGAGCGGGATTGCGTGGAATGACAGGTCCCACGCAGCGTACCATGGATACTCCCACTTGTCCGGCATGGACATGACGGTGGAATTGTTCAGGTGCGTCCACTCGGCGTTACGACCGCGTTTGCGAGCCAGAGGCGCAGGTTGTTCAGAATCGCCACGCAACCAGGCCGCGACGTCGTAGTTATAAAATTGCTTCGACCAGATCATTCCGGCGAGCGCCTGTCGCTGAACTGCGCGAGCGTCAGCACAGGACACATCATGCTGCAAATCTGCGTAAAATTCATCGGCTTCCCGAATTCGTTTTGCGAACACGGCATCGAATCTCGAAAAAGCCCTCTGTGATTCCAATCGACCCTCCGACTCAGGGTTCGCCGAAACGTCATCCACATCATTAAGAATCTGAACCGGGTCTGAGGCGACGCGTCTCGATCCGGATGCTGCCGCCAGACGCAATCGAATGACAGACGAACCACCCGCCGGCACGTTCAGGATGTAATGAGCGCCAACCTTTGTGCCTTCGTGGTTTGGATTCACCACAGCCGCTTTGTCATGGACGATATGCTCATGGAACGCATCCTTGAAATACCCATGCGCGTCCACTTCACCACAGTGTCGTTGCACGTTCGTTTCGTTGTCGCAGAAAATCATTTCCTCGTGACCGGGAGAAACGAACAGCCGGTAATCCCCGAGTTCCTCATGACTCGCGAGCACTTCGTCCACACCGGTGGCGCACAAGTGCGGCTTGGTTGAACCAGATTTCCACGACCATGTGTTGCGAAACCACAATTGCGGCAGCAGATGAATTGCCGCATCCTCCGGCCCGCGATTGTGAACGGTCACCCGCATGAGGACATCTTCCGCGTCTGCCTTCGCATATTCCACGAACACATCCCAGTAGCGGTCATCGTCAAAGATTCCCGTGTCGAGCAATTCAAACTCGGCTTTCTTCCGCCCGCGCGAGCGACCTTCCTCAACCAGTTGATCGTAGGGAAAAGCGCGATGCGGATACTTGTAGAGCATCTTGAGGTAACTGTGCGTCGGCGTGGCGTCGAGGTAGTAATAAAGCTCCTTCACGTCCTCGCCATGATTTCCCTCCGTGTTTGTGAGGCCGAAAAGACGTTCCTTCAAAATCGGATCGCATCCATTCCACAACGCCAGAGAGAGACAAAGAAGTTGTTGGTTGTCGCAAAAGCCGGCAATGCCATCCTCGCCCCACCGATAGGCACGACTGCGCGCGTGGTCATGGGGGAAATAATCCCAGGCCTCGCCGTCTGGAGAATAATCCTCGCGCACCGTTCCCCATTGCCGCTCGGAAAGATAAGGCCCGAAGAGTTTCCATTTGCCGCGCGTGTCGCTGGCTAGCCGGTGTTTTTCTGCGTGCGCGTCCATGCGTTCAAGTGTCTATCGGCAAATCTAGTGATTAGTTGACCCAAAAGCACCGGCAAAAAGAATGCACGCGAATTGGATTCCCGAACGCAACCAGACAGACGACTGGTGAGCAATGAACGTTGCGAACAAATTTGATCCGCACGTTACGGCAGACCAAATGATGAATCACCTGAAAGGTAAACCCGGTGTTGTACTCCGATTCGCAGCCGGACGCTAAACCTTTTTCTCAAGGACGAAACTGCCGAGCGCGAGCACGTCGAGGCCGTTGTCGTAGAAGCAACGAACGGCATCGCGCGGATGATTTACAATCGGCTCACCCATGACATTGAACGATGTGTTCAAAAGCACGGAGTCGCCCGTGAGTTTTTCAAATTCGTGCAACAGACTCCAAAACTTTGGCGCGAATTCCTTTTTCACAGTCTGCGGACGCAGCGTGCCGTCTGCGTGAACCACCGCAGGGACGCGTTTGCGTTTGGCTTCCTTGCAGGTGAACGACGTGATCATGAAGAATTCATCTCTGGCGTTCTCCAGATAATCTTCCTTTCGTTCCCAGAGCAACGACGGACAGAACGGGCGGAAGCCTTCGCGGAATTTCACGCGGGCATTGATGATGTCCTTGTATTCCGCCTTGGCGGTGCTCATCAGGATGGAACGCGCGCCCAGCGCACGTGGCCCGCTTTCCATGCGACCCTGAAACCACGAACAGATTTTTCCCTCCGCCAGTTTACCAGCCATGTGTTCGGCGACATTATCAACCCTGCGATATTCAATACGACGCAGCTTGAGCGTCTCCTCAATCTCCTTGTCCGAGTATTCAGGACCCCAATACAAATCCTCAATGGGATGAATCGGTGCGCTGGGGTTCGCGGAGAAATACGCATGGAGCGCGGCGCCCACGGCGAGCCCTGAATCACCAGGGTTTGGATACGTGTGGTGCTTTGCGATTTTGCCGGATTCCCAGAGACGCTGATTGAGTTTCACGTTCAACATGACGCCACCGGCAGCGGAAAGATTCTTCGTCCCTTCACGTTCCAACCACGGGAAGATGATCTGTTTGGCCTGCTCCTCAAGAACGCGCTGGGCTTCAGCGGCGATGTGTTCCGCTCCGTGTTTGGCAACGAGATCGCGAATCTCGTACGCTTCGTCGAAGTGCCATTGAATCGCGCCACCTTCATTCCAATAACAGTTCCGGCCAAAATCATGAGGCTCGATCAAATCGCCGTTGCGATACTTTGGCGTAAACTTGTCCAACACTCCATGGCAGCGGGTATGATCACCGTAAGGCGCAAGCCCCATCGTCTTACCTTCGCCATCACCATGCCACCAACCAAGTCCTTCAGTGACGTTGCTGTAAAACCAACCAAGCGATCCCGCATTGGGGAATGTATGAAGCTTCGTGATCTTTCCATTCTCACCCCGCCAGAGGCCGCCGGAAAGGCTGTCGCCAGATCCGTCAATCGTAACGATCAACTGCTTGTCACGACTGCCGCTCGTGTAGTAAGCCGACGCCGCATGAGCGAGATGGTGTTCAACGTGGATGATCTCTGTTTTGGGATGAAGCGGAAAGTTTTTGATGTAGAGCGGCGGTTTGACCTCAGGCTTCTTGAGAATTTCACGTACAAACTCAAACGCCTGGCGTTTGCGGGTGACCTTTTGTTCCTTCGCTCCCTTGAGATCAAAGAGAAAATTCAAATCCGGCACGCTGCCCTTTGCAGGTACGGCCACCGCGTCCAAATCCGCCATGGTGAGCTTCTGCGACTTGAGGCAATACTCGATTGCGTGGATCGGCAGACCGGCGTAATGCTTCATCCGCGTGAAGCGCTCTTCCGCCACGTCCGCCACAATCCTTCCGTCAACAATCAATGCCGCGCTGCTGTCGTGACCGATGTGAACCCCGAGAATTTTCATAATTGTTCCGCGCCCGATTCGATTTCGACTGTGAACGACCCCAACACGTCATTCAGTCGGGCATTTGTGCGCGTGAGCATCATTCAGCAACGGATTCAAATCAACTGAAAAGCCTGATTTGCGGAGAGCAATCTGCCGGATGCGTCCGTCCGTACTTCGTCGAACAAATCCACGTTCCACTTCCAACACAATGTGGTAAAAGTGAGGTTGCAAGGCAAAGCATGAAAGCCCGGCTTCAAACAGCGGCCTTCATCGCAGCCTCAAAAACAGTCTTCACCGGCATACGTTTTTGCACGGCAAGCTTCCTGCACGACTCAAACTCCGGAGCGGTCTGGACAATTTTTCCGTTCAGCTTTCCGAGTTTCACCGTGACGTTGCCAAACCTGGTTGTGACGGTCGAAAACTCGCGACGCAACTTCCGCCGCTCGGCAGTCGTACGACGAACGCCAAACGCCGTCGTCTCACGCAGCATCATTTCGCTGAATCTGTCCGCATTCGCCTCGGCACACAACACAGTAAGCAGAACACCCGGCCGATTCTTCTTCATCTGGATCGGCGTATGAAAAACATCGAGCGCACCTGCTGCAAGGGCAGCCTCAACAAAGCTGCCAAGAATTTCGCCGCTGATGTCGTCAAGATTGGTTTCGATGACAACCACGCGATCAGTCTCCCAGTCAAGGTCGGTTGATAGTTGATGGTTGATGGTTGATAGCCTGTTCGCGTTTGCGCCGGCGAATTTGGATTTTGGGCTTTGGACTTTGGACTGGTTTCCAAACACAGCCCGCAAAACATTTGGTCGCGTCTTGTTCTCCCGCGTGCCGAGTCCGAAACCTATCTTCTCCGCCACGATTCCACTCATCGGTTCAAATCGCTCAACCAGTTCTGCCAGCAAAGCCGCGCCGGTGGGTGTGACAAGTTCGTTCGGTTCGTCGCATTGCGTGACGCCGATTCCGCGCGCGCCCAGTATCGCGAGCGTGGCGGGAGCGGGAATCGGAAATCTTCCATGCGCACAACGAACCCACCCCGTACCCTCGACCACGGGAGAGGCCAGCACGCGTGGCTTGCCAAGCAGGTCCAGTGCAATACATGCGCCCACGATGTCCACGATGGAATCCACCGCACCGACCTCGTGAAAATGAACCTCCGATGGCGGCTTGCCGTGAATTTTCCCCTCCGCGTCCGCAATGCGCTGGAAGATGGCGACGGATTTCTTCTTCACCCACGGCGATAGTTTGCTTTTGGTGATGAGCTTTTTGATGTCGGCGAAATTCCGGCTGCCGTCGTGCGAATGATCGTGCCGGCCGTGCTCGTGGTGATGTTCCTCGTGATGGTGATGGCCGTGTTCGTGCTTATCTCGGTGCTCATCGTGCTCATGATCACAATCGTGTCCGTGATCATGATCGTGCGCCAGATGAACATCAAACTTGATGCCCGCGATGCCCTGACGTTCCTGCTGGCCGATGTGGAGATGGTAGCCGTCGAGTTTGAGCTTCTCCAGTTCACGCGCGAGTTTGTGCGCGTCCACGCCCAAATCAATCAACGCAGCGACAAACATGTCCCCGGCGATACCGCTGAATACATCAAGATAAAGTGTCTTCATTTTGTTCCAGTCGCAAAACAGTTCAATATGCACAGGAAAGAGTTCACGCTTCCACGGTTTTACTTCTTCGTGTTTCTTGTGTCACCTCGCGGCAATGCGGATTCTGCAAGAGCGTTGATCTGACTCGCCGCGTAACCACCACCAAAACCGTTGTCAATGTTCACCACCGTCACGCCACTGCCACAACTGTTCAACATGCCCAGCAGCGCGGCAACGCCGCCGAAACTCGCGCCGTAGCCAACGCTCGTCGGCACAGCAATGACCGGCTTGCTGACAAGTCCGGCCACAACACTCGGCAATGCGCCTTCCATTCCCGCCACCACAACCAGCACATTCGCAGTCTGCAAAATCTCAAGACGGGATAGAATGCGATGCAGTCCCGATACGCCTGCGTCAACAACACGAACCACCTTGTTGCCCATGATTTCAGCGGTGACAGCGGCTTCCTCAGCCACCGGCAGATCGCTGGTTCCGGCACAAATGACTGCAATCGTACCCGTGCGTTTGGGCAAAGGTTTTTTCTCGATTGTCACGCAACGCGCGAGTTCATGGTGAACCGCGTGTTTGAATTTCTTTCGCAGCGCCTTCACATGATCCGGCGCGAGTCGCGTAACGAGGACGTTCTGTTCCCGCTCGACCAGTTTGGTTGCAATCGCGACAACCTGCGCCGACGTCTTACCCGCGCCGAAAATGACTTCAGGAAAACCTTTTCTCAAAGCGCGGTGCGTATCCACCTGGGCAAATCCAAGGTCGGCCACCGGCGCGGCCTGGAACGCGCGCAACACTTCGTGCCGCCCGGTTTTGCCGGCGCGAAATAGCTCCAAAAGCTGAATGGCTTGATCGTTCGTCACAATGGAATGATGGCAGGTGTTGAACGGACGGTCACGCGGGAAGTGACCGCCCGAATTCACACCGCCGGTTCGCCGTTGCAATTCTTGCACAGGTTCATAGTCTGACCCGACGAAGCTGCGATGACGCCGACCCAACAACACGCAACCCTGTCTGCCGCGAACTGCCAGGTCGCTTTCGACAATCTCACGCGACAGATATACGCCACGGACGCGTCGCATTATCAGATCGAGCCTCTTGCCGTTGCGTTTCCACGAGACGCCTCACAAGCCGCGTCCATCGTACAAGCCGCAATGCAAGCAGGCGTTCCTGTGATTCCACGCGGGGCGGGAACGGGACTTGTCGGCGGTGCGATCGGCGACGGCGTGGTGGTTGACTTCTCGCGACACAACCAATGGATCGGCGAGTTCGATGCCGAGCAACGCACTGTGCGCGTCGGCGCGGGCGTGGTGTTGGATCAACTCAACGATTTCCTCAAACCGGAGGGGCTTTGCTTCGGTCCTGACGTAGCAACAAGTTCGCGCGCGACGATCGGCGGGATGATTGCCAACAACTCATCTGGGGCACGCACGCCGATTTACGGAACCACGCTCGATCATCTCGCGGAGGTGGAGATCGTGATGGCGGACGGGCGCGTGGTGTTCATCGGGGAGGGAGGCGACGCTCTGCCGCGCCAACGGGAGTTGATCGAGAGCATGGCGATGTTTAACGGTCTTCAGATCAACGAGCGCTTCGCCCCCGGGCTCATCAAACGCTGGCCGGGTTATCAATTGGAACGCATTGCTCGCGCGCCCGGCAATCTCATCAATGTAATCGCCGGAAGTGAAGGCACGCTTGCAGCCATCACCTCTGCCGTGCTTAAACTCGTTCCCACACCGGATGAAATTGGGGTTGGCCTCATATTCTTTGATTCCATCCCGGAGGCGATGCAGGCAGCAGTGGAACTCAACGAACTGAAACCTGCTGCGGTGGAGTTTCTCGACCAGTTGCTGCTCGATCAAACGCAAGGCCAGCGCGAATTCCAAGCTGCCCGCGCGCTGCTCGATCTGGATGCTCACCCGGCGGCAGGAGTGCTGATAGTGGAATTCTACGGCCAGGTGGAGGAACGACTCGCAGCGTTGGAACGTATGCGACTCGGGACGCGGAAAAAGATTCTCCAGACAATGGCGCAGATCAACCAGGTCTGGGCCTTGCGCAAGGAAGGATTATCCCTGCTCACAAGCCGCAAGGGCGGCGCGAAACCGGTCACATGTATTGAAGACGCCGCCGTGCGCCCGAAAGACCTTCCGGCATTTTACAACGGACTTGCAACACTCATCGGCAAACTCGGGCTTGAAGCATCCTATTACGGACACGCCGCATCGGGCTTGCTGCACGTCCGACCTGTGATGGATCTGCATTCTGCAGAAGACGTGAAAAAGTTTCGCGCAATTACTGAAGAGGTCGCAGCGCTCGTAAAACAATTCAAGGGATCCTTCTCCGCCGAACACGGCGTCGGCCTCGGGCGCACGGAATTCCTCAAAGACCAGATCGGTGAAGACATGCATCTGCTGATGAGGCAGATCAAAAAATCGTTCGACCCTCACAACTTGTTCAACCCGGGCAAACTCCTTGACGACGGGCGTTACAAGCTCGATATGGACCTGCGCCAGGCCTCCAGCCCGAATCTGACGTTACCATTCGAACCGGTGCTTGCCTTCTCGGCGCGCGATCAATCATTTGTCGCAAACCTTGAACAATGCAACGGCTGCGGCGGTTGCCGGAAAGCGACGCCCACGATGTGCCCGACGTTTGCCGCAACGGGCGAAGAAATCATGTCCACACGCGGACGCGCCAATGCCATCCGCGCCGCGCTCGAATTGCGCGGCATCAAGGATGATTCATTGCATTCGACGGAACTTGAGGAGGCATTGAGCAATTGCCTCTCATGCAAGGCATGCACCACCGAGTGTCCGTCCAACGTAAATCTGCCGTTGCTAAAAGCGGAGTTGCAATGGGCACGAATCCGCAAGGACGGACTTTCCATTCGCCAGCGGTTGTTCAGTTCGGTGGATTTGCTCGGAAAACTTGGGTCGCGTTTTCCACGGCTCGCGAACGCGGCGATGAATTCTGTCATCGTGCGCGGATTCCTCACGCGCGTTGCCGGTCTGTCTGCGGAGCGCGCCCTGCCCCGCTACACGGGCGAGCGGTTCGATGTCTGGTTTGGACGCCGGAAAAATCCAACCGGCGCGAAACGCGGGCGCGTCATCCTTTGGGACGACACGTTCGTAAGATTCAACGATCCACAAATTTGCAAGGCTGCTGTGGACGTTCTCGAACGCGCTGGCTACGAAGTCGCGCTGGCAACCGGACGCAAATGTTGCGGACGACCCGCATTCAGCCAGGGAAATCTTGGCGAGGCAAAAAAACTCGGCCTGCACAATCTCGCGCTGCTGTCGCAACACGAACCCGGGACTCCGGTGATTTTTTTGGAGCCGTCGTGCTACTCGATGTTCGTGGAGGACTATCGTGAATTGAGCCTTCCGGACGCTGACCGCGTGGCTGCGCGCTGTTTTTTGCTCGAACAATTTTTGGATCAACTCCTGCGCGCGGAACCGGAGGCTCTCGAGTTCCACCCCCGACCAACGACCGTGGCGATTCACGTGCATTGCCACGCCAAGTCTCTTACGTATCCCGCCTACATGCACCGGCTCGCGGCACGACTGCCCGGGCGCAAGGTTCAATACCTCGACACCGGCTGCTGTGGCATGGCGGGCGCATTCGGAATGCTTGAATCCAAGTACAATCTCTCTCTTGAGATCGCAAAGCCACTCATAGAAAAAATCCGCGCCCTGCCATACGGAAGTCTGGTCGTCGCCAGCGGCGCAAGCTGCCGCCAACAAATTGACCACCTCGCCCCTGTCCGCTCACGTCACATGGCCGAAGTGTTGGCTGATGCGCTGGAGTGAACGACCACGGTGGCCTCGCGCAATGCAGACTCCGGGGCGCGACCAGTTAAAACTTGAACACAATCGTCAACCAGCAGGACCGGCAGGGTTTTTCCTATTCGCCAAGGTTTTTCCGTAACAACGCGGTCAACCTGGCGGGCGAAAGAATCGTGACGGTTTTGCCTTTGACAGCGAGCAGCTTTTGCTCACGCAGCTTGGACAGCGTGCGTGAAAATGTTTCGCCCACGGTACCAAGTTCGGCAGCCAGCACCCGTTTGGTCATCGTCAATTCGATTTGCGCAGGCTTTTCGCTTTGCGGATTCGGGCAACGTTTCACCAGCCAGTTGGCGAGACGCGTTTCCACGTCCTTAAGCGTGAGGTCTTCGAGCTGACCGACGAGCACACGCAGATGGCTGCTCATCGAACCAAGCATCCGCAGCGCAAGTTCCGGCTGGCGTTTCAACAATGCGAGAATGCCTTCCTTTTTCACAAGCAAAACCTGGGTCGGCTCCAATGCTCGCGCGTCCGCCGGATAACCCGTCGGCGCTGCCAGCGCCACCTCGGCAAAGGAATCGCCGGTGCGAAAAACGTGGATGATTTGTTCCTTGCCCGCCGCATTGACGCGATGAACGTTCACCGCGCCGCGCTGCACCACATAGAAACCCACTGCGGCATCGCCTTCATGGAAGAGATACTCATCCTTTTCGAGCGATTTTAAAACCGTGACAGCCGCGACTTGTTGCAGATCTGTCTGAGGAAGCCCTGTGAAAAGTTGGCAACTCCGGAGAGTGTTGACGAGGGCAATGGTTTTGAGTTCAGCCAGCGCAGCGGTCATGCGCATCAGTTAAGCGGACTCGCGCCAAAAGTAAACCAACCAATCCGCACCCTGCCCGCGCTCGACTTTTGAGGCAAAGCCTTCGCCCGACAGCCGCTCCACGAGTGGCGACGGCAAAAACGGCGCGACGACAATAAGTCCTTCGTCAGCCTTGAGCGATTGCGTCTTGGCAAATATTTCCGGGAACGGCTCGATACCTTGCTTCAACAAGCCGCGCACATCAAAGCGTTTGAATTTGTTCAGCGGTGGCATATTGGCCTTACGACCGCACAACTTAGACGTGACGCTCAAATCACGTTTAGCAGGCGGCAAGATGGTATGCTTCACTCAGTGATGTCCGCAACTTCCATGCACGACTTGTCCCGCACCCACCACTGCGCACACTTTTGTGATCTTCACACGACATTCGTATGGATCTTTGACGAGATGTTCCCAAGTAAACGCGCCCGGCCATTGAGCTGAGAACTGATAGAACAACGGCACGGGATCGTGATCATTCAGCAGGACAAAATGTTCGCCGACCGCCAGGCCGAGCCAGGTGCGGATGATGAGGCCGTGTTTGACGGAGCAAGGAATCGGTCGCACGTCCATGACGCGATCCGGGCCGATGAGGTTTTCAGTGGGTATTGTGGTGTTCATATTTTTTTGTTTTTTGTTGCGGTCAAGAAATTCGCACACCGGTCGCGGCGCGGCCCAAGTCGGTTATCATCGCGGGATGCCAGGGCGGATCCCACACCACTTCGACTTCGGCATCGGTCACGCCGTCCAACGAAAGCAGCGCGTGCTGCACTCCGGCGGCGATGCTCTCGCCCATCGGGCAGCCCGGCGTGGTGAGGGTCATCGTCACGCGCACGCTGCCACCGGTGATGGCCACGTTGTAAATCAGGCCAAGGTCCACGATGTTGCAGCCGATCTCCGGATCAATCACCTGCCGCAAGGTTTCCAGCGCGGTGGTTTCGTTGAGGATGGTTTTGGTCATAAATTATTTCTTCACGGGCGACGGAAATGGTTTCAACACGGGGCGGAAAACGTGCGACAACATCTTTCCGACGTTCACGGCAAACAACGCCAGGCTCGCCGCCAGCAGGATTGCGCCAGTGCGAACGGCCATTCTGTTTTGTAAAACAATGCCCGCGCTCACCACCGCCAAACCTGTTTGCCACGTCCAAAAGCCCGCCACCTGCAGCCGCTCGGAATACAAATCCGCCAGCGCCGGTACTTGCGCGCGCCCTACATGTGGGCTGTAGCTGTGAAACCACACGAGGAACGGGATGATCTTGTGCAGCATCCCGACGATGGCGAACGTCAGGAAGCCGATGAGGCCAAGGAAGCCGTAGAGATTCTCAAGCTGTCCGGTGAATTCGTTCAGCGCCAATCCCGGCCACGACAACAAGGCGGCCAGCAACGAGAGCGGCGTAAGCATCACCAGCGCCGTGAGAAAACTTCTCACGCCCCAGTCGAGGGTTGCGCGTTTGCGGGTGCGCACGATGGCTGCGAGTTCCCAGCCGTAAACCGCAAGTGCAATCACGATGACCAGCGCAAACGCAAACTTCCACGGACTGCGCAGCAAAATTGAGATGGCCGAGCCAAGCAATCCGATGTTGAGCAATACCACGCTTGCCACCGCACGCTGCCGACTTTGAATGTCGCCAAGCGTGAACATCGGCACGAGCCTGTAGCTCACACCCACGACGAGCATCGTGAAGAAGCCGACCACTCCGATGTGCGCGTGCGCGTGCATGGCGTTGATGGCGTCGAAGCGCGACATGAACGCACCCACCGCGCGCAAACCGCTCACGACTGTCCGCACACCGTCAGCCGTCGCCAAACCTTCGGTGGATTCATAACTGCATTTCGCCGCAGCGATGGAAAGCCCTGCGATGACCGTGAATGAAAACCAAACGAGCGCGGACGCGATGGCCGTGGCGACGACATTCCACTCCGGCACACGCATCAAAGTACGGGCGATATTAAACACGAACAGCCCCACGCCCACCGCCATCACCGAACCAAAGTGGCCAACCTGTTTCATGTCCCACGTTTTGAACATCCAGACCATGCCGACAAAACCAACGACGTGAAATACAAACTGCCATTTCGCCAATCGCTCGCTGTAAAGTTTTGTTTCCAGCGCCACCGGCACGAGTTGATACATCGCCCCCATCACCACGGAGCAGAGCCAGCCGAGCACGAACAGATGCGTGAGCGCGATGATGTTCTGGTTGTAGTGATACGTCGTGAGCAGTTGCGGTTGCGCGATCAACCAGCCCGCGCCGGCAAACAAAGCCAGCAAGCCGGTCACGACAAAGCGCAATGGCAGCGAGACCGACGGCGCAGCAGCAGCAACTGGCTTGGCCCGTGGTGTCATTGGCTTAACTGCGGCGGATATGGGTAATGTAGCTTCCATCAGATTGCTCCTCGGATTCGCCGATGAACCCACGCTTTTCCAGTTCGGCGTAAAGCAGCGCCGGGCGCCAACGGGTGTGAACGCGCAACGTCGCACCTTCCGGCAGTGTGGCGATGGCTTCGAGCGTTTTCATCAACGGCTGTGGAGGTTCAAAACCACGCGCGTCGAGTTCGATTACAGAAGGACTCATCGCTCAGGCCGGTTTTGATAATGTCAGCAGCATGGAGAATTGCGTAGTGGCCTTGACGGCGTGCGGCAAGTTCGGCGGCATGTAAAGCAGATCGCCGGACTTCATTGCTCGGGCTTTGCCTGCAAGATGGAACTCGCATTCGCCGGAAAGAATCTGAATCAGCGCGTACTGGGTGGAAGTGTGTTCGGTGAGTTCCTGCCCTTCGGCGAAGCCAAATAACACAACACGCGAATTCGCCGTGCGCAGCAAGGTGCGACTGACAATTCCATTCGGGGCGAAGCGGGTTTCCCCGGCAAGGGAAATGATCTGTTCTGTTTCGGCCTCGATCAATGGTCGTTCACTCATGCCTGCAAGTTAGCAGGCCGCGAGGGAGAACGCTTTGACGTGCGTCAACATTTGACGAAGAACCGAGGCAGACCGAAATCAGGCGGACTTGCCGGCGGAAGAATTGTGAATCTTCGCACGTTCCAGCACATCATCGTGAGGAGTCGGCTCGTATTCAAAATCGTCCGGCGCGACGTAATCCTTGCGCATCGGAAAATCCTTGAAGCCGTCCCACATCAGAATGCGGCGCAAATCGGGATGACCATCGAATACAATTCCGAACAGGTCAAAAACCTCCCGCTCTTGAAATTCGCAACTGCGCCAGACTGACGTAAGCGATGGCAGATGATTCTTGTCCGTGCGGTTTTCGGTTCGCATCCGGATGATGAGCGGCCCATGCTTCTTTTCCATCGAGTAGAGATGATAGACCGCTTCGAGGTAAGCCGGGCGCTGGGTCTTTCTAACTTCCTCAACCTCCTTCTCAACGCCATCCACCAGCTTCTTGGTCTTGATTTTCTCTGTCAGTTCAGCAGCAGGCCAATCAATACCGGTTACGTTGGAACAATAGTCGAGATGCAACTCTGCATCGCCACGCAGAAATGTCGCGACGGCGAGTGCGAGGCCATTATCCACAAGCAATGAGCGATGACCTGAAGGCGAATCGTTGGCGATGATTTCCAACTTCGCCCCAGACAGGGCGGCTTCGATGCTGGATTTAAGCTGTTCGAGGGTTTCCATCAGTTCAGGCACGAGCGGCGGCAGGCACTTTCCAGACCGACGAATTACTCGCTGGCTCAAGATCATGTTCGCCGAATCGCGGGACGGGAAATTCACTCGGCAATTCAGCATTGAGATGGCGCGGGCGATTCACTCCGGTCAATTCCTGCGCGGCAATTTTTTGCTGCAAAGTCATGAAGGCATGGATGAGAGCCTCGGGGCGCGGCGGACACCCTGGGATATGAACATCCACCGGCATGTAACGATCAATGCCCTTGAGCACGTTGTAGCCCTGCTTGAACGGCCCGCCAGAAATCGCGCACGCACCCATTGCGATGACGTATTTCGGCTCGGCCATCTGGTTGTAGAGTCTCACGACCTGCGGCGCCATTTTCTTGGTGACCGTTCCGGCAACGATCATCAGGTCCGCCTGGCGCGGTGACGGACGGAATACTTCCGCACCGAAACGAGCCAGATCATAGCGGGCCATCGTCGTGGCAATCATTTCGATGGCGCAACAAGCAAGGCCGAACTGGAGCGGCCAGATGGAGTTCTGTCGTCCCCAGTTATAGACGCCTTCGAGCGTCGTGGTGAACACGCCCTGCTTCTGCAATTCGCTTTTTAGTCCTTCGTCCATGAATCAAATCAGCTCCAAGTCCGGAGTCCAAAGTCCAGAATCGTTAATGCCACGTCAGCACGCCCTTCTTCCACGCCCAGACCAGCCCAGACACCAGCATGAACAGAAAAACCATCAGCGAGATGAATGCTCCCGCGCCCAATCCTGTGAACGCCACCGCGAACGGCAGCAGGAAAATGGTTTCAACGTCGAAGATCAAAAAGATGATGGCATACAGGTAATACTCGGACTTGAACTGAATCCACGCGTCGCCTTTCGACTCAAGGCCGCACTCGTAGGTGGCGTTCTTGTCCTTGCCAGGTTTGTTCGGGGAATAGAATTTCGCCCAAACTGCGGCGAGTGCGAGCGGCGTGGCGGCAAACAATACGGCCGCCACCATCAAGACGATTATTGTCAGATAGGAATTGTCGGCAGGAGGTGTAGGCATGGTCAGTTTTTCTCCGGTGCATGGCGTTTGAGTCCGACCTCATGCGCGATGTCATCAAACTCCGGCGCGCTCACTTCGTGGAGTTGTTTGCCCCGGGCTTTGAGCTTTTCA
>CAYSDO010000032.1:0-21036 GCA_964429665.1 uncultured Bifidobacterium sp. | reverse complement strand
AGACCCATCAAGTTCTTGCAAACTTATTATACCGATTATTATCGGTAGATGGTATCAGGCATCCGCGAGCCGGTAATTGGCCTTTGCAAGACGCCGTTAATGGAGTTAGAATTTGAGCCAAGATGAAAACAGTCGAAGCCATCATTGAAAGGAACGGCGAGGTGCATCTCGTCGAACCGCTCCATGTGCCGACCCCGCGCCGTGCTCTGGTCACGATTCTTGAAGAGTCTCCGACCGTAAATGATGCCGCGTTGTTGAGCGAGGCCGCGCTCGCCGAAGACTGGAATCGCGCCGAGGAGGACGCCGCATGGGCACATTTGCAGCCGGCCAAGTAGTTGTCGTTCACTTTCCTTTTTCCGACCTTACCGCCTCCAAACTCCGTCCGGCGGTCGTGCTGGCCGAAGCCGGACGCGGCGACTGGATTCTCTGCCAGATCACCAGCAAATCCTACGGGGATGAAAAAGCCATCACCCTCGAAGCCTCCGACTTTGCACGCGGCTCGCTTCGCCAGACCAGCCATGTCCGTCCCGGCAAGCTTTTCACCGCACACGGCAGCCTCATTACCAATCAGGTTGGTGAACTACAGCCCGGAAAATTCTCCGCCGTCCGCGATGCCGTCGTGCGGATGATTCAAAAGGGTTAGGCCCGGAAAATTGATTCACGCCGCCGGCAGTTCATCAAAGAAATCTTCGCGCATTGGTGTATTGGTTTGCGGGCGTAGCGTGAGTTATTTATCCTTCGCAAAATTAAATGGACCAGACCCGTTTCATCGCCAGGCACGTCGTCAATCTGCCCAAGTCGGGCATCCGCGATTTTTTTGACATCGTCGCCAAGATGAAGGACGCCATCTCGCTCGGCGTCGGCGAACCGGATTTCGACACGCCCTGGCACATCCGCGAGGCCGGCATCTACGCGCTCGAAAAGGGCAAGACGCATTACACGTCCAACCTCGGCCTCATCGAACTGCGCCGCGCCATCAGCAAATACGTCGAGAAAAATTACGCCGTCAGCTACGCGCCGGAGAACGAAGTCATCATCACCGTCGGCGTCAGCGAGGCGCTCGACCTCGCCTGCCGCGCGCTCATCAATCCCGGCGACAAGGTGATGTACCATCAGCCGTGCTACGTCAGCTATTCGCCGAGCATCACGCTCGCCCACGGCATCGCCGTGTCCGTGCCGACGTTTGCGAAGGACGGCTTCGCGCTGACCGTCGAAGCGTTGCGCGCCGCGTGGCAGCCGGGCTGCAAGATTTTGATGCTCAATCTGCCGTGCAATCCCACCGGCGGCACGTGCGACCGCGCGCAGATCGAGGCCATCGCGAAGTTTGCGGTGGAAAAAGATCTGATCGTGTTGAGCGACGAAATCTATTCCGAGCTGACGTTCGAGGGCGTGCACACGAGCATCGCGAGCATTCCGGGCATGAAGGAGCGCACGATCTTTCTGCACGGCTTTTCCAAGGCGTTTTCCATGACCGGCTGGCGCATCGGCTACGCGTGCGGCCCGGCAGCGCTCATCGAAGCGATGATGAAAGTGCATCAATACTCGATGCTCTGCGCGTCCATCATCGCGCAGGAAGCGGCCATCGAAGCGCTCGTGCGCGGCGAGGACGCGATGAAAAAAATGCGCGAGCAATATCATCGCCGCCGCGATTTCATCGTGCGCCGGTTCAACGAAATCGGTTTGAAATGCCATCTGCCGCGCGGGTCGTTCTATGCGTTCCCCGACATCAGCAAGGCCGGCCTGAACGAAAAAGATTTCGCCATCGGTCTGTTGCAGACGGAGAAGGTGGCGATCGTTCCCGGGTCAGCGTTCGGCGACAACGGCAAAGGCTTTTGCCGCGCGTGTTTCGCAACCAGTTACGAGCAACTCGTTGAGGCAGCGACGCGGATTGAGCAATATGTCGCCAAGGTCACGTCCAAACGCTGAACGACATGAATTTACCCAACAAGCTTACTACGTCGCGCTTCGCGCTGACGGGCATGTTTCTTTGGGTGATGTTTTCGCGCTCACCGGTAAATGATACGCTCGCGCTCATTTTCTTCTGCCTTGCGGCCATCACTGATTATCTCGATGGGAAAATTGCCCGCAGCCGGAATCTCATCACCAATTTTGGCGTGCTCATGGATCCGCTTGCAGACAAGATCATGACGTGTTCGGCCTTTATCGCACTGGTCGAGCGCCACATGAGTTCACTTCTGCGCGGCGACATGCAACCGGCGTTTCATATCGGCAGTTTTTCCATTTACGCAAAGGTTGAAGCCTGGATGGTGGTCATCATCGTCGCACGCGAACTTGCCATCACCGGGCTTCGATTGCTCGCCGCCTCACGCAACGTCGTGCTTGCGGCGGAAAGATACGGCAAACACAAAACCATTTCGCAGATGGTGGCAATTATCGCACTGCTGATGATGGATGCGTATGTGGAGTGGTGGCCGTGGGTGCAAGGTGCATTGAAGCCGTGGGTGCCGGTGTTTGCCGTGCTTGCGCTTTGGTTGACGGTGATTTTGACGACGACTTCCGGCGGGCTTTATCTCTGGCGCAACCGCGCGCTTTATCTAAAAGACGCCTAAGTCGCACACCTCCTCTGCTCCCGACGCTACGATTTCACTTTCGAGGCGGACGATTCGTCAGAGGTAATGTGTCCGAGGTGGGGCGGGAATATCTTGCGGCAGGAATTGGACTGGGTGCGGTTGATGTCGCGACGCGACGAGAATTCCACCACCAGATGATCAGAACCAGTATTGCCACCATGGCGAGCCCGGCGAGAACCACTCCCCCCTTTTGCCAGTTCACCTTTGAAAGTTGCAGCGTCACGAAATCGAGCGGCGTTTTCTTTTCGCTTGAAAGCGGTGGAGGTTCACGGAATTTTTCCGTCCGCCCAAGTTCTTCATCCAGCGTGGCCATTACCGCAGGCACGTCCAGTCGAAGCAGCATCGAGTAGCAACGCACAAACCCCCGGATGTACACTGGCGCAACGAAGACATTGTAGTTGCCTTCCTCCAGCGCGCGGATGTGGTCGGTGCGGATCTTTGTGGTCTCGGCAACCTCGTTGATCGAGAGCTTGCGGGCTTCGCGCCCCGCACGGAGTTGTTCGGCAACCGTCGGCATTCCAGCATTTCTAACTGTTTAACCACCGCGTGGCAATTCCCGAAGCTGTCGTCAAAAATCCCGCCCGCAAAAACACTTTGACATCCATCCATGATTCTGGTTTCCTTCCCGCGACGGAAATGAAGACCGCAACCAATATGATGCAGACGACATTACGCGCCACTGGACTCGGATCCATTTGGACGCGTCATTCCGTCTTCGTTGGCAACGCGGGAGAAGGAGCTTAGGCAAACACCAAGATTTCTGAAAAACCCGCGATTGCCAGTCAATCGCGGGTTTTTCGTTTTAATACCCGGCAAACGCCGGACAGCAGAAGAAAGGTCAAAATATGAACAAAGACGGACAGAGGGTGGCTGCGAAGTTCGCGCCGGAAACACGTTTCAAAGTGCCGACCGTTCCGGCCGCACCGTTTCGAGCCACGGAAGACACGGAGTTGGAACTCCTCAAGGAGAGGTTGCTCCGCGCCCGGCTCACCGCCGTGACCGAGCCGGAGGTGAACGCACGATTGCGCCGCGCTGCCAATGACGCTGCCGCACTCGCGTGGGCCACGCAGTTTCCGCTGCTCGTGTTCCCCGCGTTGTTTGAGGAAAAAGCCCTGGCTGCCGCACACACCGCGCGACACCAGGCGTGGATACGTGAACGCAGCGCCGAACTTCTTGCCGCATGAGCGCCAGGAGCATCACAACGGGGATGAAGCGCACGGGGAGTCGAGGGCGGATGTCCGGTGTCATACACCAGACCGTCGCCCCCGGCTCCTCGTGTCGCTTTCCCGCGGCACACACCGCTGATTTCTGAACGAAGGGTGATGGCGCTTCGTCGGACATCTTCGCCACAGCGTGTCGCTCTCGTTCAGGAAATCTTGGCAACGTGTGACAAAGGAGCTTCGGGTGCTGGAGTTGAAGCTTTAGCTTGTTCCCCCGCCAGTTGGAGCGCTGGAACAAGCTAAAGCTTGAACTCCAACTTTGGTCATGTCTTCGCCGTGCCGCGTCTTCAGCGTCTTTGCAGTTATCTGGATTTCCCGAGGGTCGGACAGCTTTTGACTGTGAAGCCGTGCAAGAATTCCCGCGTTGTGAACAACTCATCGTGGCGTGAAGACGCACGACGATCTAGTTTCATCTGCTTTTGTGAGCACCCGGGCACCGAACCGAATCCTGCACGTGGATGGCGACAGCTTCTTCGCCAGTTGCGAAATCGCGCTCAATCGCAATCTCGAAGGGCGGCCCGTCTGGGTCGGCGGCGGACGGCGGGGTGACGGCATTGTGATCGCCGCGAACCGCACGGCGAAAAAATTCGGCGTGACGACGGGTATGGCGTGCTTTGAAGCGGCTCGCATCTGTCCGCGCGGCGTGTTGTGCCGGCCGCATTACACTGAATACCGCGACATCTCCCAGAAGATGTTCCGGGTGCTGGAGCAATATTCCCCGACACTCGTGCCCACCTCGATTGACGAAGGCTTCCTGGATTTCTCCACGATGGATCAAACCGTCTGGCGCAACACCACGTCCGCCGATTACGTGAAGCAGATTTGTCAGCGCATCAAGAACGAGGTGGGAATTCCTGTCTCTGCCGGCCTGGCCAGTTCATCGCGACTCGCCAAGCTCGCCACCGATGCCGCCAAACCCGGCTTCATTGAAATCTCCATTGGCGAAGAAAAGGAATTCCTCAAGGACCGTTCTGTGCGCGAACTTTCCGGCCTCGGCAAGAACCGGCAACGCGCACTGGCCGCGCTCGGCGCGATGACCTTCAGTCACGTCGCGAACCTGCCGTCGCATCTGCTCCGGAAAAAATTCGGCATCTGGGGACAACAACTGTGGCTCTTTGCCAATGGACGCTGGAGCGAGCCGCTGCTGCTCGAAGTGAAAGATCGCACCACGATTTCGAGCAACACCACGCTACCTTACGACGAGCCGGACTACGAAGCCGCGCTCACGTTCACATTGAGCGAAGCGACACGGCTGGTCGGTCAGTTGCGCCGCGAGCAATTGCAGACGCGCGAGATTTCACTGACCATCCGGTTCAACGATTTTTCCGAAACTGGCGGCAGTCATCGCTTTCAACATCCTCAATTTCAGAATTCCCTCATCAACACCGCGCTCGAAGGCATTTTCCGCGACAGCATGGGCGGGCAGTTTCGTCCAGTGCGGCAAATCCGCATTGCGATGTGGAATCTCGCGCGGCTCGATACCCAGCCCACACTTTGGGGGCGCACGGACGCCGAACGCTGGGGCGCTCTCGATGACGCTGCGCACAAGCTGCAGGAGCAACTGAAGAAAACTCCGTTGATGACCGGTGCGCAACTCGCGCTGCAACATCTCGATGGCGTTCACAAAAATCCCAAGGCCAAGTGTCCTTTTGTGCCGCAGCGTGAGATGGTCAAAAAACTTTGGGGCACGGATGCCGATCCGCTTGCGCACAAAAGCGACTGGGAACAACGCCTTTCCAAGGTCAGCAAACACCACCACCAGCGCTGAACCTGTGATTACAGCCAACATCATTCCGATTCCCGCGCGCGGCGCGGCCAGCAATCCCGCGAACCGTTTTGAGCAAATTCACCTTGAGCGCGACGCGGATTGGAATCCAGATGAAGAACCGTTACCAACCACGCAATTTCTCCGCGATCACAGTCGCAGGATTCTCAACCGCAACGACAGCCCGGACATCGGCTTTGAATTCAGCCTCAATCCGTATCGCGGTTGCGAGCATGGCTGCATTTACTGTTACGCCCGGCCCACGCACGAATATCTCGGCTTCTCCGCCGGGTTGGATTTCGAAACGCGCATCATAATCAAGGAAGACGCGCCGCAACTGTTACGCGAAGAACTCTCTTCGCCTAGGTGGCAACCACAAACCGTCGCGATGAGCGGGGTGACCGATTGCTATCAACCCGTAGAGAGGCAATTGAAACTCACGCGAGGCTGCTTGGAAGTGCTCGCAGAATTTCGGAACCCGGTCGGCATCATCACCAAGAATCAACTCGTCACGCGCGACCTTGATTTGCTCGGCGAACTGGCGCGTCACAACGCCGTTGTTGTGTTTGCTTCTTTGACCACGCTCGACACCGACTTGCGCAAAGTCATGGAGCCGCGCACATCGCCGCCCGCCGCAAGGCTGGCAACAATTCGGAAACTCGCCGAGGCAGGCGTGCCGGTCGGTGTGATGGTCGCGCCGGTGATTCCGGGCCTGACGGATCATGAGATACCCAACATCCTCGCGGCGGCAGTCGAGGCGGGAGCTCGGTTCGCCGGCCATGTGGTTTTGCGACTGCCCTATGCCGTAGCTCCGCTGTTTGAACAATGGCTCACCACGCACTTCCCCGACAAGAAGGAGAAAGTTCTCAATCGTCTGCGCTCCATGCGTGGCGGGAAACTTTACAGCGCCCAATTCGGAAAACGCATGACCGGCGAAGGCATCTTTGCGGAGCAGATCGAGCAGATGTTCAATGTTGCCTGTCGCCGTGCGGGTATTGCAGACAATCATCTCCAGCTTTCCACAGCATCGTTTCGTCGCCCGGGTGGCAGGCAATTAGGCTTGCTCTAACTGCCGGCGGTTGAAGCTTACGGAATGGCAAGGCGGCTGGGATTGATGGGCTGACTTTTGAAATTTGCCGGAATTTCGCTTGAGGAGAAAGAAGTTGCATGACCGTCTGCAAACAACAGATTTCCGCGAGGTCCCTCATCCCTCGAGTAATGCATTTCCCGTGTCCAACCGGGTGCGGAGTATGTTTCCACGATGCACAAGCCGGGCTTCGCGGGCAGATTGTTCAACGACAGATGCCTGTCGCCAGCGAGGATCAGCAAGGACTGGTTCGTCCGAAGAAATGCAGTTGCACTCACCGATACAAAATAGCTGAGATTCGAGTTGCTGAAGTTCGTGAAGTTTGTAGCGGCTGTCCGCGTCTTGTCCGCCGGACAAATAAACATGCGTGGATGCGCGTTGATATTTGTGAGCATTGGGAAGTAATTTGCCGCCACGGAGCTCTTACCAGTTTCGGTCGTTCCAATCGCGCTGTATGAGACCTGCCAAGGAAACTGATTCTTGTTGTCCTCCGAATACATGATCAGGCCGAGGCCAATCTGCTTGAGGTTGTTCATGCATACGAACTGCAACGCGCGATGATCGCTGTGGTTTGGCGAAGGGATCATAATTGCAAAAATAATTACGATGATTGTTATCACCACGAGCAGTTCGACCAACGTGAACGCCTTCTTGGGCAGAAATGTTCGACGAGGGTTCATGAAACAAACATTACCTTCCCTTTCACACCGGGCAAGCCGAGAAAAAGTTAGAGCCTCCTCACGTCGGCTGCTACAGTTGGAATCAATTCCGTGACTGTTGGCGTTGGCGCAACTCACGGGATGCGACTGGACGCGGCGTTCAGCCCTGGGAGCGTCGGTATCTTGCCGGCGTGTCGGTGGAAAACGATGAAACTCGCCGGCAGGATGCCAGCGCTCCCAGGAAAGCCGTCTGCCGATTGTTGAAAAATGAAAGCGCAGAAACTCTTTTGCTTCGGCCATCGCGGCGCGCGCGGGCATGAACCGGAGAACACTCTCCGCTCCGTGCGCAAGGCACTTGAACTGGGCGCGGACGGCATCGAGGTGGACGTGTATTTCGTGGACGGCGAATTGATCGTGATTCATGACCGCACCCTGGGCCGCACCACAAATGGCAGTGGATTTGTCTCCAAAAAGTCGTTTGCCTACCTGCGTTCGTTGGATGCAGGCAAAGGCGAAAAGATTCCCACGCTGGCCGAGGTGTTCGACACCGTGAACCGGCGCGCGATCATCAACGTGGAACTCAAAGGCCCGCACACCGCTGCACCGGTGGTGAAGTTGATTGATCATTACGTGACGCAACGAGGCTGGCGCCACGATGACTTTTTACTCTCGGCCTTTGATCATAAACAAATCGTCGAGGCAAAACGATTGCGACCGGAGATTCCAACGGGCGCGTTGATCGAGCGTGTGCCGCGCAGTCTGGCGGCATTTGCAGAGAAACTGGGTGCGAGTTCGGTAAATCCACCGAAAGAACGCGTGACTGCCAAACTTGTTGCCGATGCGCACCGGCGCGGGCTGAAAGTATTCGTCTTCACCGTGAACGAGCCGGCGGACATCGCCCGGATGCGGGCGCTTGGTGTGGATGGCGTGTTCAGCGATTACCCGGAACGATGCAGATAGCGTGCAATTCCATTTTGATCAAAGCAGAATCCCCGCAACCGCTGCGTTGAGCAGCGTCGCTACGAACCCGACGAACAAAGCGCGCAGACCGAGTTGAGCCAGATCGTGCCGCCGTTCCGGCGCAATTGCGCCAATACCGCCAAGCTGGATTCCCACGGATGCGAAATTCGCAAAGCCAGTGAGAGCGAAAGCTGTAAGCAGGTAGGAACGGTCCGTCATGAAGTCCGGTGTAGCCTTCCATCCTTTCATCACGAGATAGGCGTAATGTTCGTTGATGGCGAGTTTTGCACCAAGCAGGCTGCCGACCTTGGAAACATCCGCCTGCTCAATGCCCATGAGGAATGCCACGGGCGAAAAAAGCCAGCCGAAGATTTTTTGCAGCGAGAGGTCCTTGCTCACCATGCCGATGATCGCATCGAACATTGCCACGAATGCGATGAACACGATGAGCATCGCCGCGACATTCAGTGCTAGTTTCAATCCGTCTGTTGTGCCGGAAGCCGCGGCATCAATCCCGTTCACGTAAGGCGACTTTTCCCGTGGTGTCTGGACCGACCCTGCTGTTTCCGGTTTACCGAGTTCGGGCATGAAGAGTTTGGAAAGATACAGGCTGCACGGGCACGCCATGATACAGGTGGTAAGCACGGCCACGGGGTCTGCGCCGTAATTGATATAGACCACCATCATCCCGCCGGAGATGTGGGCCATGCCGCTTGCCATAAGCGCGAACAATTCCGAGCGCGTCATGCGCGGCACGTAGGGTT
This sequence comes from uncultured Bifidobacterium sp., assembly GCA_964429665.1. Taxonomy (GTDB): domain Bacteria; phylum Verrucomicrobiota; class Verrucomicrobiia; order Limisphaerales; family JADLHS01; genus JADLHS01. The sequence continues at coordinate 11,990 of CAYSDO010000032.1, read as the reverse complement.
TCACGATGAGCGGTGCCTCGGTCTGGCCCATGAAAACATTAGCAGAGACGGAGAGCGTTTCCGCGCCGCTTGTGCCCATGAGATGAACCATCACGCGCGCCATGAGTCGGACGATTCGTTGCAAAATACCGTAGTGATAGAGCACGGTGAAGAACGCAGAAACGAACAAGATTGGCGGCAGTGCCTTGAAAGCGAAGATGAACAGGAATTCCTTTCCTGGATTCAGCGCAAGATCACCAGGCCGCGCTAGATTGCCGAAGACGAACTCCGCGCCTTTGTCCGAGAAATTTATGAAACTGACCACGACAATCTTTGCATGCTCGAAACCGGCCTTGAAGAAAGGAACTTTCAACACCAGCAGCGCAAGAGTGATCTGTAACGCAAATCCCCAGCCGATGGTGCGCCAGTTGACTGAGCGCAGATTCGTCGAAAACATCGCCACGAGACCAAAGAAGCAGATCATGCCCGCCACTGCCTGGCCGCGAAGACCAATGACGTGTTGGAGTGAAAATGCGGCAAGGCCAATCGCGGCGACGGTTGCTCCGATTCCAAGCCGCCAGAGAAACGGTGTTTTAGTCCGCAATGATTCGGGCGGGGTTGTGCTCGGTTGCATGGGTTGGACGATAACGGCTGACGACCCGCGCGTCGAGACTCCAGCAAACTACAGGAATTCCAACAGGAGAGACGGCTCGACTCCGCGCCACCGAATTCCTACCTTCATGTCATGCGCGAACAATCACTGAGTTTTCTCAAGACCCTCGTAAACACTCCCAGTCCCGTCGGTCACGAAACACGCGGCCAGCGTGTCTGGCTCGACTACGCAAAGAAGTTCGCCGACGAAACTTTCTCCGACTCCTATGGCAATTGCGTCGCCGTGCTGAACAAGGGCGGTTCGCCGCGCATCATGCTCGCCGGCCATGCAGACGAGATCGCCATGTCTGTCAACTACATTGACGCCGAGGGCTACATCTACGTTCGCAGGATGGGTGGCGTGGACGCCGCCATCACCAAAGCTCAACGCGTTACCATACACACACGCGGCGGTCCCGTGCGGGGCGTCGTCGGCAATGTCGCGCCGCATCTCACCAAGCAGGAGGGCGACCCGAAGCCGCCGAAAATTCACGACCTGTTCATTGACATTGGCGTCGGTTCACGCAAGGACGCGGAGAAGCTCGTCCGCGTCGGGGATCCCATCACCCTCGTGGATGAATTCGAGTTGTTGCGAAACGGCCTCGCCATCTCCCGGGCGTTTGACAATCGCATTGGCACATGGTCTGTGGCCGAGACGTTGCGGTTGTTGAAGGAATCAAAATCGAAAATCGCGCCGGAGGTTTGTGCGGTGTCGAATGTGCAGGAGGAGGTTGGCCTGCTCGGCGCGAGGCAGATTGCCTATTCGCTCAAACCCGATATTGCGCTGGTGGTGGACGTGACTCACGCCACGGACTATCCCACCGTGAGCAAGATGCAACACGGTGATGTGAAAATCGGCAGCGGTCCGGCCATCACCCACGGCGGCTGCAACCATCCCGAAGTTGTGAAGCGAATTGAACAGGTTGCCAACGCGAAGAAAATTCCACTCCAACACGAAGCCATGTCGTCCACAAGCGGCACGGATACCGACGTGATTTTCTGGACGCGCGGCGGCATCGCAAGCGCATTGATCAGCCTGCCGAACCGTTATATGCACTCACCCGTGGAAGTCGTCAGCTTGAAGGACCTGGAACAAATTCCCCAGCTGCTCGCCGCCTTTGTGCGCTCCGTGAAAAAGGGTGAGCAGTTCAAGGTGAAGATTTGAGAGTTGGCTTTGAAAGAAATAGACACGCCTCAATATGGCGATGATTACGTGGCCAAGATGTTTGATCGGATGGGTCCGACCTACGATCTCGTCAACCGTGTGTCGTCTTTTGGCTTCTGCGAATTGTGGCGCTACCAATGTGTCCGCCACGCACAGATTCAACCGGGTGCAGTGGTTTGTGATCTGATGGCTGGCAGCGGCGAGTGCTGGCCATACCTGCAATATCGAAAAGTCTCAAAAATCATTGCCGTGGACTTTTCACCTGTCATGGTCAGACGACAACAGCTTCGGAGCAAGAGAGTCGATATGCTGATTGATATCCGGAAGGAGAATGCGACGAAGATGTCTCTACCTTCTCATTCCGTCGATTGTGTTATTGGAGCGTTTGGACTAAAAACGCTGTCGGATGATTCCCTTTCGGCCTTTGCACGGGAGATCCGCAGGGTTCTCAAGACTGGCGGTCGATTTTCATTGTTTGAAATCTCCAGAGCTGATCACTGGCTTTTTGGGGCGTTATATCGCTGGTATGTCGCCTCCTTGATTCCTCAAATTGGAAGGATGTTCCTTGGAGACATTGAATGCTATCGGATGCTGGGGGTGTACATGCAGTCCTTTGGTTCGTGTGAACGGGTGTCTCCAATTTTTGAGCGCGCGGGTTTGAAGGTTGAAGTGCATCACCACTTCTTTGGCTGTGCCACTGCATTGGTTGGAATGAATCCATAGTTTGTGAAATTCGTTCGCAAGCGCAGGATGGAAGACGGGCGCGTGAATAGCCGCCAACACTCACCATCGTGAATTCGGAGTCGCGGCTAAAGTTTCCGCCCGCCTTTCCGATGATCATGTTGACGCCTTGCAGGCCAAGTCTGCAGCGCTATTCAACGCGATCAAACATTATGACACGCTTTCTCCTCACATTGACCCTCGTTGGACTCACATTCACCATGGGACTCCCACGCGTGAACGGCTCGGAGCCGGCGGCGAAACAAAAGTTCCAAGGTCTGCTAAACGAAGCATCGCTCGCATTGCTCAAGGAAGGCAACGCACGATTCGCCGCAGACACACCACGTCACCCGAACGCTGGTTCGGCACGCCGTGCTGCGACGGCTGCGGAAGGTCAGGAGCCGTTCGTCACGGTGCTTTCCTGTTCCGATTCGCGTGCGCCGGTTGAACTGATTTTTGACCGCGGTGTCGGTGAGGTGTTCACCGTGCGCGTTGCGGGCAATGTCGCAGACACAGATGAGATCGCCACCATCGAGTATGGCGTTGGGCACCTGCATACGCCGTTGCTTGTGGTTCTCGGTCACACCCGTTGTGGTGCGGTGACGGCGGTGGTCAAGGGTGCGGAGCTTCACGGTTCGCTGCCCGAACTGGTGGACAACATCAAGCCCGCAGCTGAACGAGCGAAAGCTGCGACTAAGGACGAGAAGGAATTGATCCCCACCGCCATCAAGGAAAACGTCTGGCAATCCATCAATGACATTTTAAGCCGCAGCGAAATCATTCGTGGCGAACTGGCCAATGGCAACGTGAGCGTTGTCGGCGGCGTTTACGATCTCGACACGGGCAAGGTGGAATGGCTTGGCGAACATCCGGATCAGAAAACCATTCTCGCGTCGGCTCCGAGTGCTGAAGCTCATCATGATGCCGGACAGAAACCCGATGCGCACGCTCTCGATCAGGCGAAGGCAAACCCATCCGTCCTGCATCCAGAAGCGAAACCGATTGTCACCCCGCCCAAAAACTCGGGCCAGGCCGTTGCAGACCCGCATTCGGTCCACGCACATTGACCGGCTTCCGAATTCATTTACCCAAGGCGGCTGATTTATCCCTGTAGCGGTAGAAGGTGGTCGCGCAGCCAAACAAAATCGCGACTACGAACGACAACCCTGCGTACATCATGAAGCGTCCTGAAGTTACTGACGTATTCCCGCCGCTTTCGGAAAAGAACTTCGTGATGAACGCCACAAGCATGTTGCCCGCGGTCACTGTCAGCCACCAGAAACTCGTGATGAGACTCTTCATTTCCGGCGCAGCTTCCCGAAAGGCAAACTCCAATCCTGTCGTCGAGACCAGAACCTCGGCCGCAGTCAAAACAACGTAAGGCAGCATCTGCCAGGCGATGGATAATTGCTGGCCGGCTTCAAGCCGTTGCTGCAAGCCCGCGACGATCACGTAGGAAAATGCCGCCAGAAACATTCCGTAGCTCATCCGTCGCAATGGCGACGCCCATTTGCCGAGGTGTGGATAAACCAGCAGTGTAAGCAACGGAACAAGAATCATCACCAGCAGCGGGTTTGCCGATTGCATCTCTTCAGGGCCGATTGTGAAGCCGAACAATGAGAAAGAAATCATCTGCTTGCCCTGCAACACCCATGTGGAATTCGTCTGGTCGAACAGTGACCAGAACGGCGGGACCAGCGCGAACACCCCGAGGATTGGCAGCACGGATTTTGCCGCGTCCACCTCCCGCTCGCTGAATCGCTCTCGTGCACTGCTCCAGAAATCCTTGCCTGCCTCTTTCGTCGCCGTGAGCGCGTGCCCGAACACTTTGAAAAATCCCGCGCTCTTGGTCTCGCGGCTCGGTGGCACATGGTCGTAATGCTTCGTGCCCATCCAGAATATCGCAGTGGCGATGGCCATCAGGATTCCCGGAACACCAAAGGCCCAACTATAGCCGTGATGATTCTTCACCCACGGCACGACGAGGAACGAAAAGAACGAGCCAAGGTTGATGCTCCAATAGAACGCTCCGTATGCCTTTTGCAGCAGATGCGATTGCTCCGGTTTGAACTGGTCTCCCATGAACGCCGACACGCACGGCTTGATGCCGCCCGCACCGAATGCGATGAGCGTCAACCCGGCGAATAGACACCACATCTTGCCGTCCACGCCCCCGACGAAGTCGCTGCACGCCAGCACCCCGTGGCCCGCGCAATAAAGCAGAGATACCCAGAGAATGGTCTGGTAACGCCCGAAAAGTTTGTCTGAGAGCCAGGCGCCGAGCAGCGGCGTGAAATAATTCACCGATACGAATGTATGAATGATTTCCGTTGAACGGTCCGCCGTCTGACCGAGCCCGCCTTGCAACACCGTGCCGGTGATGTAGAGCGCCAGGATGCTCCGCATGCCGTAATAACTAAACCGTTCGCACGCTTCGTTGCCGACGATGTATTTGACCTGCGACGGCCATCGGCTTTTCGCAGTTTCGTTGACTGAAGAACTCATGATTCGCCGCGAGTTCGTAACGGAAGCGCGAATCTGATGCGAGCTTTTTCACCCGGGAGCATCCTTCAGTGCGGCGGCTGATTTGGAGGATTGCGGCTTGAATCAAACGCGGCCCTCGTGCCAGACTCCCACAGGCGTTCAACCCAAACACGAACTATGTCAATCGAACTCGAACTCCAAAAATTCCCTAAGGAAATCAAACTCAAGGACGGCTCGAAGATCAAACTTCGCCCGCTCAAGCGCACTGATGAAAAAGATTTCCACGCACTGTTCCTGACCATTCCCGAAGGCGAACGCATGTTCATCAAGCATCGCGTCACGGAGCTTCCCGTCATCCATGACTGGTGCGAGAACATTGATCTCGGGCGCAACCTGCCCTTGCTCGCCGTGGACGGCAGCAAGATTGTCGGCGTCGCCACTCTCCATCAGCAGCTCGGCGGCTGGAAACGCCACATCGGTCGCGTAAGCGTGCTGGTGCAACCTTCCTCGCGCGGACGTGGCATTGCCCGCTCGCTCGTGCATGAGATCGTCGAAATCTCCCGCAATATCGGTCTTGAAAAGGTGGAGGCAGAATTCATCGGCGAACAGGCAACAGCCATCCACATGTTCGCCATGCTTGGATTCAGTCAATTGTTACAGCTCGAAAACTACGTCAAAGACATGCAGGCCATCTCACACGATTACGTGTTGATGGGCCTCGAACTCAAGACGGACGAGGAATACACGAGCGCCGGCGGGTGAGGACGCAGTTCAGAGTTCGGTGTTCAACGTTACGCGTTCGCATGACTCCTGAGATTTGTCCCAACTGCGGTGAGGATGTGTCGCGCAACGCGAAGGCCTGCCCTGGGTGTGGCGCGGACGAGAACACAGGCTGGGCGGAGGACGCACAGCAGGCCACCACCGCCGATCTCGGTTTGCCAGATGAAGATTTTGATTACGACAAATTCTTAAAACAGGAATTCGGTCCGTCGTCGCCAAAGCCCCAGGGATTGCATTGGTTCTGGTGGGTGCTGGCGATCCTGCTTCTGACGGCAATTCTTTTGACCTGGATATTATGAGTACAACAACATCATCCCAGCCATCCAATCGCTTGATGTCACTCGACGCATTGCGCGGCTTCGACATGTTCTGGATCATCGGCGCAGACTCGCTCGTCAGCGCACTCAACAAGATGAGCCAAACCGCGCCTACCAAATTTCTGGCAGCCCAATTGGAACACGCCGATTGGGAAGGGTTCCATTTCTACGACCTGATTTTTCCGCTCTTTGTTTTCATGGTTGGCGTGTCCATCGTATTCTCCCTAACCAGGACCATTGCCGAATCGGGGCGCAAGGACGCGTTGAAAAGGGTCATTCGTCGTGGCGTCCTGCTCTATCTTGTCGGGCTGTTCTACTCTGGCGGCTTCAGCGGCCCCTGGCCCGAGTTGCGATTGATGGGAGTCCTGAATCGTCTCGCCTTGGCCTACCTCTTTGCCGGGTTGCTCTTTTGCCTATTCAAACCACGATCGCTGGTTGCAATCTGTGTCGGCTTGCTTATCAGTTACTGGGCATTGATGACGTTTGTTCCCGTTCGCAACTTTCAACTCACGCGTGATGCCGTGGCCCAGGCAGCACAGGATGCCGGTGATGCAAAAACCGCCGCATACTTTCGTGACCGCACTTCTCCAAATCCCTCCGGGGTTCTGAACAGCCCGGCCTGGCAGGCGACCAAAGATCTATTTTATGCCACCACCAATCGCGTCGCGGGCAAATTTGACAAGGGCCTCAATGTGGCCGACCACCTGGACTTTCAATATCTGCCCGGTCGCAAACACGACACGTTTTTTGACCCGGAAGGTTATCTCAGCACCATGCCCGCCATCGCAACCTGTCTGCTTGGCGTCTTTGCGGGTTTGTTGTTGAGGAACAAGAATATTGCAGAATTGCACAAAGTTGGCTGGCTTCTCGGCGCAGGAGCCCTGGCTGTTTGCATCGGCTGGCTATGGAATCTTCAATTTCCTGTCGTCAAGAAAATCTGGACTTCGTCCTATGTCTTGGTCGCGGGGGGATACAGCGCCTGGCTGTTGGGATTGTTCTACCTCGTGGTGGACGTCTGGAAAAAACAGTGGTGGTGTCAGCCATTTGTCTGGATGGGCATGAACTCGATCACAATCTACCTGGCGAGAAACATCCTCGGCGGTTTCGGCAAACTCGCCGGCCGTTTCGTCGGCGGTGACATCAAGAGTTTCTTCGACACTCACGTGGCGACCGGTTTTGGCGACATGATGATTTCCATAGTTGGCCTGTTGCTGGCTTTCTGGCTGGTGCACTTCCTTTACAAGCGGAAGATTTTCCTGCGGTTGTAACGGTCAGGGAAGCCGCGACAAGGGTGCGTGCCGAAAGCAATCAGTCGTATGGTCATTGACCATGCCTACCGCTTGCATGAAGGCGTAACAAATCGTTGAACCGACGAACTTGAACCCACGCTTCAACAAATCCTTGCTCATCGCGTCTGATTCCGGCGTGCGCGACTGGATTTCCTTAAGCGACCGGCGGCGATTCTGCATCGGCTTCCGGCCAACAAACTGCCAGATATACTTGTCGAAGCTGCCAAATTCCTTTTGCACGGCGAGGAAAGCCTTCGCGTTTTGAATCGTGGCAGCGATTTTCAAGCGATTGCGGACGATCCCTGCATCGGCGAGAAGTGATTTCACTTTGCGCGCGTCGTAGCGGGAGATCTTCTTCACATCGAAGTTATCGAAAGCGCGCCGGTAGTTGTCGCGCTTTTTCAGAATCGTGGACCAGCTCAAGCCCGCCTGCGCGCCTTCAAGGATCAGCATCTCAAACAACAACTGGTCGTCATGCACTGGCACGCCCCATTCGGTGTCGTGATAGGAGATGTCGAGTTCGGTCTTGGGCCAGACGCAGCGGTTCATTCATCAATCCTCCGGCATCGGTTTGCCTTTTGTTTCTGGCGCAAACGGCAGGGCACACAGGCCCAACAGGAAAATGCCACTCATCCAGCAGCAGGCGTTGCGGAAGGCCTCAAGCTTTTGCTCGGGAGTGCTTGCTCCCGACGCCAGCCATGCCGTAAGCGCGCCCATGAACAAAGGTCCAGAGGCCGCGATAAAACGTCCGACGTTATAGCAGAAGCTTGTGCCCGTGCTACGGAGGCTCACTGGAAACAATTCAGGCAGGTAGATTGCAAACCCGGCAAACAATGACAGCTGAAAGAAACCCATCATGGGAATCATCCAGAAGATGTCCGAGCGTGTGTTGAGGAATTTGAAAACCAGGATCGTGCTGAGCATGGCGCAGATGTAGCCGACAGCAAACACCGGCTTGCGTCCGTAACGGCTTGCCAGTTTGGTGAACACCAACATGCCGGCGAATGATCCAATGTTCTGGATGATCATGTTCGTGCCTGTCCACATGGTGCGATAGCCGGGCAGCTTCTCGGCTGAAATGCCTTCAGCCTTCAAAGAGCGTCCAATTACATCGCCAATCAATTCGGGGCTGAAGAATCCAATCCCCCAAAGACCGATCACCGCAGAAATGCACAACAACATGCCAACAAGCGCCCGGCCGCGCCATCTAGGATCACCCAACAACGCCGCGTAAGATCCAAACCTGACGCCGGTCACTTTTCCTTCCGCACGCGCCTTGGTCCATTTCTCCGGCTCCTTCAGTCGAATTTGAATGAAGACGCATAGAAAAGCCGGCACGGCTCCGATGAGGAACATTCCGCGCCACGCGCTGCCGGGCGGAATCTTGAAAGTCTCGAGCCAGCCGATAAAGACTGCGATCAAGCCTGCTGTGACATTCCCTACAGCCGATAGTGCCTGAAGCAGCCCCAGGGCGTGTGGCCTCGCCCGATCCGGCAGCGAGTCTGCCACAAGTGCGACGGAAAGGCCGAACACGCCACCAACACCGAGGCCGGTGAGAAAACGCAAGGCTTCGAACATTTTTACAGAAGTCGCGAACGCACTCAGTCCCGTGAAAAGCGAGTACATTAACACCGTCAGCGCGAGCGTCTTCGCCCGGCCAATCCGGTCACCGATCGCGCCAAAGATCAACCCGCCCAGTGCCCAGCCTGCGACGAAAATGGATGTGGCGTTGGCACCCGCCTGTTTGATGAGCGCCGGATCCGTGCCCGGCGGTGAAAGCGCTGCCACCGCGGAATTGCGCGCAAGGATGAATAATTGCTGGTCCAGGCAATCGAACATCCACGCCAGACAGGCCATCGCGAAAACGAACCAATGGTACTTGGTAAGGTCTTTCCACCACGGACCGTGGCTTGTTGTCGGCTCTGGCGTGCTCATGCTGATAATTTTTTCCGGGTAAACCGTGCTCTTCCTACACGCAATAACACGGCGAGCCAAGAAATTATTCCAAACAGGCAGCATTTGACACATCGCAATCCGGAAATGCTTGCGGCTGTCATGCTGGTAACTCAATTTGAGCGCGATGAAGTCCGTCGCAATCATAGGAGCTGGTATCACGGGGCTGACCGCTGCGTTTTATTTGAAACGCCGAGGATTTACCGTAACGGTCTATGAAGCAAGCGGGCGCGTGGGTGGCGTCATCCAATCCTTGCGCCGCGATGGATACCTCGCCGAGTTCGGACCAAACACCATTCTCGAAACCTCGCCGAAAATCGCACAACTCATCCGCGATGCCGGACTCGAATCGAGGCGGATGGATCCTGACCCAAAATCCGAAGCGCGCTACGTGGTTCGTTACAAGCGCCCCATTGAAATGCCAGGCTCGCCGCTGGGTTTTCTGACAACGGACTTGTTTTCATGGAAGGCCAAATGCGCCGTATTACGTGAACCATTTGTAAAGCCACGTCGGGATGGCGTCGAGGAAAGCATCGGGCAGTTCGTGACGCGGCGGTTCAATCAGGAGTTTCTTGATCACGCAATAGATGCGCTGGTCGCGGGCATTTACGCGGGCGACCCACAAAAACTTTCCGTCGCGCACGCGTTTCCAAAACTCAAGGCGCTTGAGGACAATTATGGTTCGATGATCAAAGGCCAGATATTTGGCGGACGCGAACGCAAGAAGCGCGGGGAAGTGGCGAAGGATCGCGCGCCCAAGCTCTCGTTTGACGAAGGCCTGCAGGTATTGCCGGACACATTGCACGAGCGGCTCGGAGATGCAGTGAAATTGAACACGCCCGTTACAAAGTTAGCACGTGCAGCAAACGGATGGCGGCTTACAACCTCATCAGGCGAGGCCGAACATGATGCGGTGATCTATTGCGGCACGGCCCACAAGCTCGCGGAATTGAGGATCGAAACAGGCTCTCAATCCCTCGACCTCGCGCCGTTCTCCGAAATCCGCCATCCTCCTGTGGCCAGCGTGGTCCTTGGCTTCAGACGCGAAGACGTGGCACATCCATGCTCCGGATTCGGCATGTTGATCCCCAAGATCGAGGGTTTCAAGATTCTTGGCTGCATTTTCTCGTCGGCATTGTTTCCTAATCGTGCGCCAGCCGGACATATCACGCTTACAAGTTATGTTGGCGGTGAGCGCTATCCCGAGCTGGCATCTCTGCCGCCTGACAAACTTTTCGAACTTACCTGCGAAGATTTGCGCGTGCTCCTGGGAGTTCGGGGAAAGCCGGCTTTTCAGCATTGTGTGTTTTATCCCCGTGCCATTCCTCAGTACAACGTCGGCTTTGGACGCTTCAAGAATTTGATGAATGACATTGAATCGAAAGCGCCGGGATTCCATCTGGCCGGTCACTTTCGTAACGGAATATCTCTGAGTGATTCAATCGTCTCAGGCATCAACGTGGCGGAGTCATTGGCCATGAGCTAAGGCGAGAAGCTGACGAGGTAAAACGCTCTCCAAACGCGCCAATTGCCTCCTTCAAGGCTTGGATTGAGCCACGATGGTTTTCGCATCTCCGGTCGTCGCCATATTCACGATCTGTTCAGTCACCGGCTTGATTTTTTCCGTGAGCAGCTTGGGGAAAAATCCGAACACCAGCAGGCTGGCCAGCAGCACCACGTAAGGCAGTCTTCGCCACGCATTGGCATCCGTCACATTGGTCGCATAAGTCCTATCGACCCCGTGCAACACGGCCCGTACTGCGCGCAGCATGTAAACCGCGCCGATGAGCAAAGCGCCCCACACCGCCAGCACCGTCACGGTGCGCAGTGTCGGCACTTGCCACGCGCCGAACAGCACGCTGACTTCACCGACGAAATTCAGGAAGCCCGGCAAGCCGCAGCCCGCCATCGCCGCCATCACGAACGCCACGCCGATGAAGCGGAGTTTCTTCGCCAGCCCGCCGAGTTCGCTCATCTCCAGCGTGCCGGTCTGGTTGTAGATGTAGCCGCTCAAACCGAACGTCAGCGCCGCGAGAAAGCCGTGCGCGACCATGATGACCACCGCGCCGGTGACACCGATGAGGTTCAGGCTCGCGATGCCCAGGAAAATCATGCCCATGTGCGCCACGCTGGAATTACCGATGAGCAGGTTGAGATTTTTCTGCCGCATCGCCACCCACCCGACGTAAAGCACGTTGCCCAGCGCGAGCCACGCGAGGAACTGCATGTGCATTCGTGCGACTTCGGGGCAGAAGGGAATTGCCACGCGAATCAATCCGTAAAGCCCAAACTTCTTCAGCACGCCGGCGTGCAGCATCGCTGTTGCGCTCGGTGCAGATCCGTAGCCCAACGCCGCCCACGAATGAAACGGCCAGAGCGAAACCAGGATGCCAAAACCCAGCAGCAACAGCGGGAAGACAAACATCTGCGCGCTGTGCGCCATCGTGTGTTCGGCGAAATACTTCGTGAGCGTCGGGATGTCGAACGTGCGCGCATCAACGGGCAGTTGCAGATACAGCGCGATGAGGCCGATGAGGGCCAGCAATGCGCCAATGCTCAGGTAGAGCGTGATCTGGAACGTCGCGTGGTTCTTCCGTTCGCCGCGACCCCACACGCCGATCATGATGAACGTCGGCACGAGCGCGAGTTCGT